>JAFNUO010000142.1 GCA_017383985.1 Clostridia bacterium
AAGTTTGATTATAGTTTACTCTGCCGGAGCGGCACTGAGTTATTACGTAGCAAAATGTTTCTTCGATACTGTGCCCAAATCGCTTGATGAAGCCGCCAGAATCGACGGCGCAGGAAGAGCTCGTATTTTTGCCAAAATCATACTGCCGCTTAGCAAATCGATAATTATATATACAGTGCTAATAAGTTTCATAGCCCCCTGGTGTGATTTTATTTTCGTATCCTACATCATGTCGGGAGTGCCTGATACTACGAAATACACTGTGGCGCTTGGCATGTACAGGTGGCTTGAAAGAGAAAGCATACAACAGTACTTTACGACTTTCTGCGCGGCTGCCGTAATAGTTGCGGTGCCGATAACATTACTGTTTATGTGGTTACAAAAGTATTACGTTGAAGGCGTAACTGGCGGAGCAGTTAAGGGCTGATTATATAAATTTAAGGGGTATTTATGGCAAATTTATCATTAAAACACATTTATAAAGTATATGATGGCAACGTTAAAGCAGTTAACGACTTTTCTATGGAGATAAAGGACAAAGAATTTATAGTTTTTGTAGGTCCGAGCGGCTGCGGGAAATCAACTACTCTTCGTATGATTGCCGGCCTTGAAGAAATTACCGACGGTGAACTCTATATCGGCGACAAGTTAGTAAACGACGTAGCTCCTAAGGACAGAGACATCGCAATGGTGTTCCAGAACTACGCTCTTTACCCGCATATGACAGTATTCGAGAACATGGCTTTCGGTCTTAAGCTTCGTAAAACCCCGAAGGACGAAATTAAGCGTCGCGTAGAAGAAGCTGCCCGCATCCTTGATATCGAACACTTGCTTGACAGAAAGCCGAAGGCTTTGTCCGGCGGTCAGCGTCAGCGTGTAGCTCTCGGTCGTGCTATCGTTCGTGAGCCTAAGGTATTCCTTCTTGACGAACCGCTTTCCAACTTGGACGCTAAGCTCCGCGCACAGATGCGTACCGAGCTTGCTAAGCTTCATAAGAGAATCGGTACAACCTTCATCTACGTAACCCACGACCAGACCGAGGCTATGACCATGGCTGACCGTATCGTAGTTATGAAAGACGGCCTTATCCAGCAGGTTGATACTCCTACAAAGCTTTATGATAGCCCTGCTAACAAGTTCGTTGCCGGCTTCATCGGCTCTCCGCAGATGAACTTTATCGAAGGCGTTCTTCTTAAAGAAAACGACAAGATTTACTTCGAGTTCGGTACCGAAGACACCAAAACCCGTAAGGGCGTTAAGTATAAGATTCTTCTCCCCGATTCAAAGAACGTCAAGGGTAAGCTTAATGAATATATCGAGGAAGAAAAGCCCGTTATCGCAGGTGTACGTCCCGAGCATATCTCGGACGATGACGCTTACGTTGCCGCTAATCCGGAATCGGTTGTTAAGGCTCACGTTGACGTAACCGAAATGATGGGCGTAGAAACCTATCTCTACATGGGCTGCGAAGGCTTCAACCTTAACGCACGTGTTGACCCGAAAACTGCAACCCGTGCCGGCGACGATATCTCGGTTGCATTCAAGAGCGAGTTCATCCACCTCTTTGATGCCGACACCGAAAAGACCATCGTTAACTGATAATTTAACAAGTTATATTAAACCGCTACCCGTATGGGTGGCGGTTTTTTCACGTTTTAGAAAATAAAATGTATTTTAAAAATAATTTTATAAAAACTATTGACATATGGGAAAAATAGTGGTAAATTAATGACAGTTAGCACTCGCACGGTAAGAGTGCTAATATGAAAAAATAAAACCGAGGAAAGCAGGGATGTAAATGGATTTAACTCCGCGAAAACAAGATATACTTTCGTCAATTGTAAACATTTACATTGAAAACGGCGAGCCGGTCGGCTCAAAGCTGCTTTGCGAAATAATCGGTAACGTATCTTCCGCGACAATACGAAACGAAATGAGCGACTTGGTAATAATGGGACTACTTGACCAGCCGCACACTTCGGCGGGACGTGTCCCGACCGCGGCCGGCCTACATTATTACGTTCGCAACCTTCTCGGTAAATGCACAATTAACCCGTCGGATAAATATCTTATCGACTCGATTTTGCCGATTATCGCCTCAAAGGACAATATGCTTGAGGCGGCGGCGGGAGCCTTGGCGGAAATAACCCATTGTGCGTCGCTTATCACGTCGGAGGCCGACCATTCAACCCGAATTCATACGGTTGAGCTTGTCCCGATTAGCACTCGGACGGTGGTACTGATACTGATAACCTCGGCGGGAAACGTAATTTCGAAAAAGCTTCATTTAAAGGAAGCGTTAACCGAGGAGGGAGCCGCAAGCTTTATAAAGGAAGCAAAGGCGTTACTAAGCGGTACCGAATTACTCGCGTTTAACGGATCCCAAACGGGAAAACGAATTATGTCGGTGCTCGGTGAATATGCTTACGAAGCGGCGCCTCTTGTTTCGGCGCTAAACGCGCTTATTAACGAAGCGGGAAGCGCAGAAATGAAACTCAACGGCCAATCTAACTTAATGTGCTACGGCGGAATGAGCCCCATAACGGCAAGAGAGATTTTCGATTTAATGTCCCGCCGCCAAACGATGATGAAGCTTCTTGACGATTGCTCGTCTGACCACGCGGGTGTTATTTTCGGCGACGAAACGGGATACAGCGTGCTTGGCTCATCGAGTATAATCGCCGCAAGATACCGACTCGGCGGCGGAACCCATTTCGGCTATGTCGGAATAATCGGGCCGCGCCGAATGAATTACGAAAGAATGATACCCTGCGTCGAATATTTTGCAAGAGGACTTGGCGCAATTATGAACGGAAGGGAATGACTTTAAAATGTCCAAAAAAGAGAAAAAAGAAAAGGAAAATATTGAGGAAACGGCAGCCGAAGAAACCGTAACCGAAATCTCCGCCGAGGAACAGCTTCAGGCTGAGTTAAACGAGGCAAAGGATTCGCTTCTTCGCCTTGCCGCCGAATATGACAACTTTAAAAAGCGTTCCGACCGCGAAAAAGAACAGCTTACGGCTTTTGTAAAGGCCGACGTAATGAAAAAGATGTTACCCGTTGTTGATAACATCACCTTTGCGTCGAACAGCGACGTGTCTTCTCCCGATTACGCAAAGGGTCTTGAAATGATAATAAAACAGTTAAAAGAAACCCTTGAAAAAATCGGTCTTGCCGAAATTGAAGCCCTCGGACAGCAGTTTGACCCCAATTTACACGAGGCGGTTATGCATATCGAGGACGAAAACTTCGGCGAAAACGAGGTTGCGGAGGTGCTTCAGGCGGGCTACAAGCTCGGCGACACGGTGCTTCGACCCTCAATGGTAAAGGTTGCAAACTGATTTATCGGTTTAAATAATAAATTAGTCTACACATATTTTTAATTATATTGGAGGAATTTTATTATGGGAAAAATTATTGGTATTGACTTAGGAACAACAAACTCCTGCGTAGCCGTAATCGAAGGCGGCGAGCCGGTAGTTATCGCAAACGCAGAAGGCATGCGTACAACTCCGTCGGTAGTTGCGTTTTCAAAAACAGGCGAGCGTCTTGTAGGCCAGGTTGCAAAGCGTCAGGCTATCACCAACCCAGACCGCACAATCGCTTCCATCAAGCGTGAAATGGGTACCGCTTACAAAGTAAGCGTTGACGGTAAGGACTACGCTCCTCAGGAAATTTCCGCAATCATTTTGCAGAAGCTTAAGGCCGACGCCGAGGCATACATCGGCTCTCCGGTAACCGAGGCGGTTATCACCGTTCCCGCTTACTTTACCGACGCTCAGCGTCAGGCTACTAAGGACGCCGGACGTATCGCAGGTCTTGACGTTAAACGTATTATCAACGAGCCGACCGCAGCCGCTCTTGCTTACGGCGTTGACAAGGAAAACGACCAAAAGGTTATGGTATACGACCTTGGTGGCGGTACCTTCGACGTTTCGGTAATCGAAATGGGCGACGGCGTTCAGGAGGTTCTTGCTACCGCCGGTAACAACCGTCTTGGCGGCGACGACTTTGACCAAAGAGTAATGGACTTTATCTGCGCAACCTTTAAGGCTGAAAGTGGAATTGACCTTAAAAACGACAAAATGGCCATGCAGCGCGTTAAAGAAGCCGCAGAAAAGGCAAAAATTGACCTTTCCGGCATGACCACAACCGACATCAACCTTCCGTTCATTACCGCCGACGCTACCGGCCCGAAGCACTTTGAAACCACTCTTACAAGAGCTAAGTTTAACGAGCTTACCGCCGACCTCGTAGAAAAGACAATGGGCCCCGTTCGTCAGGCTCTTTCCGACAGCGGACTTACCACCGGCGACATCAATAAGGTGCTTATGGTAGGCGGCTCGTCCCGTATTCCTGCCGTTCAGGAAGCCGTTAAGAACTTTATCGGCAAGGAGCCGTTCAAGGGCATCAACCCCGACGAATGTGTAGCTGTAGGCGCCGCAATTCAGGGCGGCGTACTTGGCGGCGACGTAAAGGGACTTCTTCTCCTTGACGTAACTCCGCTTTCCCTCGGTATCGAGACCATGGGCGGCGTTTCAACAAAGGTTATCGACCGCAACACCACCATCCCGACCAAGAAATCTCAAATTTTCTCTACCGCCGCTGACGGTCAAACCTCGGTTGAGGTTCATGTACTTCAGGGTGAACGTGAATTTGCAAGAGATAACAAGACTTTAGGCGTATTCCACCTCGACGGTATCGCTCCGGCTCCCCGTGGAATCCCGCAGATTGAGGTAACCTTCGACATCGACGCCAACGGTATTGTTCACGTATCCGCAAAAGACCTCGGTACCGGCAAGGAACAGTCGATTACTATCACCTCCAACACCAATATGTCCAAGGACGACATCGAAAAGGCCGTTAAGGAAGCCGAGCAGTATGCCGCCGAGGATAAAAAGCGTCGCGAAGAGGTTGACATCGTAAACGGCGCCGACCAAATGGTTTACACCACCGAGAAAATGCTTACCGATATGGGCGACAAGCTTTCCGACGAAGAAAAGGCCGATATCCGCAGCGGCATAGACGCACTTAAGGCTGAGGTCGAGAAAAAGGATATCGAAGCCATCAAGGCTAAGCAGGAAGAGCTCCAGAAAAAGGTTTACGCCGTATCCGAAAAGATATATAAGGCGGCTCAGGATGCTCAGGCTGCTCAGGGCGCAAACGCCGACGCTAACGCAGGCGCAAACGCCGACAACGTTTACGACGCCGAATATAACGACGTAGACGAAACAAAGTAATTGTGATATAATTGACGGAGTATCTGTCGGTTTTGCGGCGGATACTCCGCATGATTTAACTAATTTTCGCTGGGGGTATTCCACTTGGCAGATAAAAAAGATTATTATGAAGTGCTCGGCGTAGACCGCGGAGCATCAGATGACGATATTAAAAAGGCCTACCGTAAATCGGCTAAACAATATCACCCTGACCTTAATCCCGGCGACAAGGAAGCTGAGGCAAAGTTCAAGGAGGTAAACGAAGCCTACGAGGTGCTGTCCGATAAAGAAAAACGCGCCCGATATGACCAATTTGGCCACGCAGGCGTTGACCCGAACTACGGTGCGGGCGGCGGCTACGGCGGCGGCTACGGTGGCGGGTTCGGAGATTTCGGCGACATCGGCGATATTTTTTCAAGCTTTTTCGGCGGCGGCTTCGGCGGCGGTCGTGCTAACCCGAATGCACCGCGAAGAGGCGGCGACGTTCGCACCTCGGTTACCATTTCTTTTGAAGAAGCGGCAAAGGGTTGTCAAAAATCGGTTCGCATAACCTCAATCGACGGTTGTACCGACTGTAACGGTAGCGGCGCCGCCGACGGAACATCGCCCAAAACCTGTCCTTCGTGCCACGGAACGGGCCAAATTAAGGTTGTCCAGCGCACGCCTTTCGGCCAAATTCAGACACAGCGTCCCTGCGACCAGTGTCGAGGCAGCGGTAAAATTATCGAAAAGCCGTGCCGCACCTGCGGCGGCAAGGGTAAGGTGCGCCGCACCCGCGAGGAGACAATTAATATACCGGCGGGTATCGACGACGGTCAGGTGCTCATCCTGCGTGGTAAAGGCGACGCAGGCGTAAACGGAGGCATGGCCGGCGACGCGAACATAGTTGTAAATGTCCGTCCTCATGCGGTTTTCGAGCGCAACGGTACCGACGTTTACTGCGAAATTCCTATTACATTTGCTCAAGCGGCTCTTGGCGCCGAAATTCAGGTACCAACCCTTGACGGCAAGGCAAACCTTAAAATCCGCGAAGGCACCCAACCGGGGGATAAATTCCGCCTAAAGGGCAAGGGAATTGTCCGCATGAACTCCACCTACCGCGGCGACCAGTATGTTATCGTTAATATCGAGGTGCCGAGCAACTTGACCAAGGCTCAAAAAGAGATTTTGTCAAAGTTCGAGGCGCAAACTAACGAAGGTAACTATACAAAACGCAAGAGCTTTTTTGAAAAGGTAAAAGAAGCGTTTAAAGATTGATTTTAAAAACACCCGAATTTTCGGGTGTTTTATTTTTGCGAATTTGTTGACTTTAAATGAAGCAATTATTATAATCAAGGTATCTGTATAAAAGGAGATATGAAATCATGAAAATATATGGCGGTAACCCGGGCGCAAAGCTTTGGATAGATAGCGAAAAGGAAGCCAACGGAGTACAGCATTTCACTGTACACGCTAAGCTTAGCGAAAAGGCCGTACCCGAAAAATTCAGCGTTGAATTTGAGATTCCTCATATCGACTGCTATTCGGTATGGAGCCCTTATCTTAGCCACCGTAGGCACATTGGCCCAAGCTGGGCGCCAAGCACAACCTATGCCAATATTGCGTCATCAATGCCGGTGCAATCGGTCCTTTCCATTGGCGGAAACAATAGATTAACCCTTGCCATTAGCGACGCAATGACCCCAACCGCAATTAAAACCGGCGTATGCGAGGAAAACGGCCGAATTATCGTAACCTTTACCTTTTTTACCGAAACTACCACCGCTATCGAGGAATACTCGGCTACGGTTCGCATAGATACTCGCGATATCCCGTTTTATGATGCTGTTTACGACGTTGTAAGCTGGTGGGAAAACGAATGTGGATATACTCCGCTTAACGTTCCTGAACACGCAAAGCTGCCCATGAACTCGCTTTGGTACAGCTATCACCAAAATCTTGACGCAGAGAGCATTTTAAAAGAGGCCCGCCTTGCAAAAGAGCTTGGAATGGAATCAATTATTGTTGACGACGGCTGGCAAACCGACAAATTAGGTGTCGGATATTCCGATTGTGGCGACTGGGAGCTTGCAACAACAAAGATTCCAAATATGAGAGAGCTTGTTGACAAGGTTCACGCCGAGGGCGTTAAGCTCATTTTATGGTTCTCGGTACCTTTTGTCGGAAAATATTCAAAGGCGTTCGAAAGATTTAAGGATATGTTCCTTAGCGACGACCCCTATCAGTTTGAGCATACCCAGCTTGATCCAAGATATAAAGAGGTTCGCGACTATCTTATCGGCATTTATAAAAGATGTCTTGTCGAATGGGACCTTGACGGATTTAAGCTTGATTTTATCGACAGTTTTCAATTAAAGCAAAGTTCGATTGCTCCCGATAGCCGCCGCGACTATGAATCGCTTTGCCAAGCGGTTGACCGCCTTATGACCGATATAACCGTCGAACTTAAAAAGATAAAGCCCGACATTTTGATTGAGTTCAGACAAACATATGTTGGCCCTGCAATTAGAAAATACGGTAACATGCTTCGAGTAGGCGACTGCCCCAATGACGCAATTTCGAACAGAAAGCATAGCCTTGACCTTCGTCTTACCTCGGGCAAAACCGCCGTTCATTCGGATATGCTTATGTGGAACAAGGACGATACACCCGAATCGGCCATGCTTCAGTTTACAAGCATTCTTTACAGCGTTCCCCAGGTTTCGGTAAAATTAGAAACGCTTAGCGACGCTCACCGAAAGGCGCTTAAATTCTATCTTTCGTTCTGGCGCAAAAACGCCGACATACTCATGAACGGAAAAGTCCACGTCTTTGACACGGCTCACGATTATTCCGCCGCCTGCGCCGTTCTTGACAAAAAGGCGATTTACACCTGTTACATGGAAACGGTTGTTGACGGCGAAAATTACGACGAACTTACAATAGTCAAGGCGTCGAAAAATAATAGTGTTTACGTCAAAAACTGCGAGGGTAAGAGCTACACGGCAGTAAACTGCTTTGGTGAAACAATTTCGGAAGGAAAAATCGAATCGTCGCTTGCCGAAATTGAGCTTCCCCTTTCGGGCATAATGTTTATTAAATAGTAACTCCTTTAATTTGGCGTAACTTAGTAGTTATAAATTGATTAAAAAATAAAAAAATCCCGGAATGTTGGTGCATTTCGGGATTTTTTTATGAAGGTAAAAAACAAAAGGGGATGGTTCAAAACCGTTTTATCACTATGGTGTAAATTCGAATTTTGGGCGTTTAAATTTTTGGTTGTAATGACGGTTGAAATGTGATAATATGAAGGTTAAGAAAGTTGAGGTGTTTTAATTTTGAATTTTATAACCGAAAAAGAAAGAAATACACCTATTTCCGATAAATGCGACCTGCTTGTTGCGGGCGGAGGTATCGCCGGAATTTCGGCGGCTCTTGCAGCGGCAAGGGAGGGGGCAAGGGTTACTCTTATCGAGCGTGAATATATGCTCGGCGGCCTTGCAACCCTTGGTCTTATCGCTATATATTTGCCTCTTTGCGACGGTGTCGGACGTCAGGTTAGCTTCGGTATCGCCGAGGAGCTTTTGCGATTGTCTATCCATTTCGGCGTTGACCGAGACGAGGACGTACCCGCCATGAAAGCTTGGCTTACCGACGAAAATATTGACGTCGAAGCGCGCAAAAAATATCGCTACGCCGCCCAATATAATCCCCATACGTTCGCCGCCGAATGTGAGCAGTTGCTTACAAAACACGGCGTAAAAATTATTTACGGTACCGTTGCCGTTGACGCAAATGTTGAAGGCGGCAAAATTACTCACGTCATGATTGAAAACAAAAGCGGCAGAAGCGCAATCGAGGTTAAAACGGTTATTGACGCTACGGGCGACGCCGATATTTGCAAGCTTTCGGGAGCAAAAACCGCCCTTTTTGATAAGAAAAATATGCTTGCGAACTGGTACTATTATTTCAAAAACGGAAAGGTTAATTTGCGCTTGCTCGGCGCCCTTGATGACCCCGACGACCCCGACGGTTCGGCCCAAATTTCCGAACGCCGCTTTACGGGGGTAGACGCCGTTGATACAAGCGAGATGATGATGCTTGCCCGCGCCGATATGCTTAAGGACGTTACCCGTCAACGTAAGGAAAACCCCGAATGTGTGCCCGTTTGCCTTCCCACAATACCCCAGGTACGAACAACCCGCCGCATAATCGGCAAACACGTTTCCAATTACGGCGAGGAGCATACATATACCGAAACAAGCATCGGTATGGTCGGCGATTGGCGCAAACGCGGCCCTGTTTTTGAGTTGCCGTTTGAAATTCTTTACGGCGAAGAGGTTAAAAACCTTGCCGTTGCGGGCCGTTGCGTATCTACCGACGAGGAAATGGCGGAGGTTACCCGAGTAATTCCGTCGTGCGCCGTAACCGGCCAAGCGGCAGGCACCGCCGCCGCTATGTGCGATGATTTTACAACCCTTGATGTAAAAAAGCTTCAAGAAAAGCTTGTCGCAAACGGCGTAAAACTTCACGAAACCGATTTATAATAATAAAAATCCACCCGATGTGCGGGTGGATTTTTTTGTCCTTTTTTTAACGAAACTCGGTATCATAAATACGTTTTTATTGGATACCGCGCCTCGTCTATTCATACAATTATAATCAAAATAATCAGAATTCGCTTCTTCCCTCTAAAGCTCGCATAAGGGTTATTTCGTCGGCGTATTCAAGGCTTCCTCCTACGGGGATACCGTAAGCAAGCCGCGTAACCTTTACCCCCATCGGCTTTAAAAGTCGGGAAATATAGGCGGCGGTGGCTTCTCCGTCAACCGTCGGGTTGGTCGCCATGATAATCTCTTTAATCTCGTCGTCGGCAACGCGCTTTAAAAGCTCCCTGACCTTAATTTGGTCGGGACCTATTCCGTCAAGGGGCGAAATTACGCCGTGCAACACGTGATACGTGCCGCTAAATTCCCTTGTTCGCTCAAAGGCGATTATGTCCCTCGGGTCTTCGACAACGCAAATAACGCTGCGGTCGCGGGATTTGTCGGAACAAATATCGCAGGTTTCCAAATCGGTAAGATTTTGGCACACCGAGCAACAATGGATATGCTTTTTCGCGTCAATAATTGCGTCGGCGAAGCTTTTTGCCTCCTCGTCGTCGAGGGAAAGCACGTAAAAAGCCAATCTTTGCGCCGATTTTTTGCCAATACCGGGCATTTTTTCAAACTGCTCGGTAAGTTTTGCAAGGGACGGAATTTTATATCCCATATCAGAACATACCGCCCATTCCGGGGATGTTCGGGAGGTTGAGCGACGACGAAATTTTGGCCATTTCCTCTTCGCTTGCCTTGTCGGCGTTGTGCATTGCCTCGTTAATAGCGGCGGCAATCAAATCCTCCAACATTTCGATATCGTCGGGGTCGACTATTTCCGGCTTAATCGAGAGCTTTGTTACCTGGTGCTTGCCGGTAACGGTGGCTTCTACCATGCCGCCGCCCGAAGTGGCGATGTATTCGGTGGCTTCAAGCTCAGCCTGCTTTGCGGCCATGTCCTCCTGAGCCTTTTGAGCCTGTTTCATTAAGTTGTTAAGGTTGCCGGCGCCTCCGCCGTAACCCTGCGGTAATCTTGCTTTCATTTTTATGTTCTTCCTTTCGGCTTATTTATTTTGATGTTGCGTCAATGCCCGCCTCTTTGGCGCGCATAACAAGGTCGTCAAGCGGGTCAATTTCGCCGTCCTCGTTTACTTCAACGGCGTTGCTTTGAACGGCTTTTTTTCGGGAATAGGGCCCGATTTTATAGTTGTTTCCCGTAACCTGAAGAATGGCCGCTTTAAGCGCCGATTTGTGGCGAGGGCTTGTGTTAATCATGTCGCGGAAGCTTTCGTTTTTAAAGTCAATGAGCATACAGTTGTCGATAATGTAACCGGTTGAGCCCTCAAGAGCCGCCTTCATCATGGGGTCGGTTTTGCCCAAAGCGCCCAAAATGTCGTTCCATTTTTTATACGGATGGTCGGCGCCATTTTGGTCTTTTTTCTCGCTCGACTCGGGTTTAGTCTCCGAAACGGGGTTGAATGCTATCGTGGAGGCGTCGGCCGCGTCCTTTTTGGTCGGGGTTTCAATGTCGTCGGCGGTCACTCGCTTTGAGTAAACCTTAACGTCGCGGTCGTCTTTAACCTCGCCTAAATCGGGAATAACTTTGGTTGCGCCGATGTCCTCTTTTTCGTAGGAAGTAGGCTCGGCCATTTTAACGGCTACGCCGCTTTCAAGCGCAGAAATGCGTCTTATAAGCGCGGCTACCGTCTCGTCAAGCGCGGGGTTGCAAAGCCGTACAAGCGCCGTTTCCATGATAGTTCGGCGGTTAGCGCCGCGGTTCATGTCACCAAAAACCTTTTCAAAAACCTCAATCGCGTGAACAACGGCGTCGAGCGGCATTGAGCTTGCCGATTTTTTAAGCGAATCTATCTCGTTTGCCGAGCAAACAAGGAGATTTTCGGGGTTTTTAAGGGTTTTTACAAGCATTATGTTGCGGAAATATTCAATAAGCTCGCCGCAAAGCCGTGCCATATCCTTTGATTTTTCGTATAATTCGGCGGTAACGGTGAGCGCCTTTTCGCTGTCTTTGTTAACTATCGCGTCGGCGAGTCGTTCAAGATACTCTCTGCCCGACATTCCGGCGGCGTCAAGCACGGCTCGCTCGTCGATTTCCTTGCCTGAAGCGGCGCAAACGTCAAGCAACGACAAGGCGTCGCGCATAGCGCCGTCGGATAATTTGGCAATCATTAAGGCGGCGTCTTTTGTAATCGAAATGCTTTCTTTTTCGGAAATTTCGGTTAATCTTTCGGCAATATCCTCGGCGGCAATTCGGCCAAAATCGAATCGCTGGCAACGGGAAAGTATGGTCGCCGGTAATTTATGCACCTCGGTGGTGGCGAGGATAAAAACAACGTGGGCGGGAGGCTCCTCTAAGGTTTTGAGCAAGGCGTTGAACGCGGCGCCCGAAAGCATGTGAACCTCGTCGATAATATAAATTCGGTATTTTGCGGCGGCGGGGGAGAAAGCCGTGTTATCCCTTAAATCGCGGATATTGTCAACGCCGTTGTTGGAGGCGGCGTCTATTTCGGTAACGTCGTAAATGCTTTCGTCGTTAATGCCCTTACAAATCTCGCATTGGTTGCACGGGTCGCCGTTTACGGGGTTTAAGCAGTTAACCGCCTTGGCCAAAATTTTTGCGCAGGAGGTTTTACCCGTGCCTCTTGACCCGGTGAAAAGATAGGCATGGGAAATGTGATTTTCGCTTATTTGGTTTTTAAGCGTCTTAACGACGTTTTTTTGACCTACAACCTCGCTAAAACTGCGGGGACGGTACTTGCGATATAACGCCTGATACAAAAAAATCACCTGCTTAATAAAAAATACCGTTCATGCACTTGGGTATGTGGGTGTGCAGACTTACTGCGGCACACAGGAAAGTCCGCTTAATGCTGCTCGGTTCCCCGCCTGACATGGTTCACAGCCCCCTATTGCACAGGGCCAACACACCCACACGCCCAAATGTACGAACGGCGTGATACTACCTTGTTATTATAATACACAACTTTCGTTTTGACAAGAGTAAAATATAAACTTATCTTATTTGACATAAGGTATAGTATAATGTTATAATTAATAGGGTTAATTACGCCGAAAGGAGCGTTTTTATGAAGCTTATAATTGCCATTATCGGCTCTTCCGATGCGCCGTCGCTGTCCTCCGCCTTAATCGAAGCGAAATTCAGCGTTACAAAGCTTGCCACAACCGGCGGCTTTTTAAAACAGGGGAATACTACCTTGCTTATGGGCGTTGACAACGAAAGGGTAGAGGAAGCGCTTGAAATTATAAAAAAATATTCCGGCGTTCGTACCGAGCTGCAACCGATACCGAGCGTTTCGGCTTACCCAAGCGTTATCGGTACCCCCGCTATTGAAACAACCGTCGGCGGTGCAACTGTTTTCATCACCGATGTCGAAAGGTTTGAAAAGTTGTGAACGCGTTTAAAGGCTTTGTCGGTAACGCCGATACAACCGAGCGGCTTTCGGCTATGCTTTCGTCGGGCAGAGTGCCTCACGCCTTTATTTTCGAGGGCGACAAGGGTACGGGAAGAAAAACGCTCGCGACAATGCTTGCCCGTGGCCTTGCCTGTACGGGTAAAGATAAGCCCTGCGGCGTATGCGAATGTTGTCGGATAACCGAAAATCCCGATATTGTAACCGTTTTGCCCGAAAAATCGGCCATTACGGTTGACCAAATAAGAGCTATACGCGACGAGGCGTATATTTTGCCGAACCAGTCGGAAAAGCGGGTTTTTATCATCCCCGATGCAAATTTAATGAACGAACAGGCGCAAAACGCGCTTTTAAAAGTTTTCGAGGAACCGCCGAAAAGCGTTGCCTTTATCTTAACCTGCGAATATTCGGGCCAACTGCTTAGTACGGTTGTCTCCCGTGCCGCCGTGTTCAAGCTTTCGGCGCCCGACGTAAAAACAGCCGTCGAATATATTGAAAACAATTATCCCGATTACGATAACGTTGCGGTAACCGACGCGGTGAGAAGCTCGTCGGGCAATATAGGCTCCGCCTTGTCGGTGCTTTCGGGCGGCGACAAAACCGATTTAACGGCAAGAGAAATTTTGGCGGTTATGGGCGGCAAAAGCGAGCTTAGCTTGCTTAAAGCCTTGCTTGTGATTGAAAAGGATCGACCGTTTGCAAAGGCGGTTTTGCTTAAAATGAACGAGCTTGTATGCGACGCGTTGGCGTACAAATCGGGGGCAAAAATGCCGTTACCCGAGGACGACGTAAGGGTGTCGCTTGCCGATAAATTTACGGGCGAGCATTTGCTTGGAATATCGTCGGCGTTGCTTTCGGCAAAGGGCGACTGCGACTCCAACTGTAACGGTGCGCTCATGATTACCAATTTGTGTGCTTGTATTCGGACGCAAATTGATTTATAATAAAGAGGTTAACGGACAAAATCCGTTTTTAAAATATTTTTTTGGAGGCAAATATGGCCGAAGTAATAGGAGTAAGATTTAAAGAAAACGGCAAATCTTACTATTTCGACCCCAAAGGGGATAAATTTAAGGTCGGCGACCTTGTCGTTGTCGATACCGCAAGAGGAATCGAGCTTGGCGAGGTAGCAAACGGCAACCAAACGGTAAGCGACGACGAGGTAATTCACCCGTTGCGTGAGGTTGTACGCCGCGCAACCGACGCCGACGTAAAGCACCGCGAGGAGAATAAGCAAAAGGAAAAAAAAGCGTTCGCCGTATGCGAAGAAAAGATTGCCGCCCGCGAACTTGATATGAAGCTTGTCGACGTTGAATATGCTTTTGATGACACAAAAATTCTTTTCTACTTTACCGCCGACGGAAGAGTGGATTTCCGCGAGCTTGTAAAGGATTTGGCAAGCGTGTTCCATACCCGAATCGAGCTTCGCCAAATCGGTGTCAGAGACGAGGCAAAAATGCTTGGCGGACTTGGCATTTGCGGCCGTCCGTTTTGCTGTAACCGTTTTCTTAACGACTTTTTGCCCGTGTCGATAAAAATGGCCAAGGAGCAGGGCTTGTCGCTTAATCCCGTTAAAATTTCGGGTACCTGCGGCCGCCTTATGTGTTGCCTTAATTACGAGCAAAACGTTTACGAGTCGCTTAACAAAACAACGCCTCGAGTTGGCGCAACGGTGTCCACCCCCGACGGAGAGGGTACCGTCCTTAGTGCAAGTGTGCTTAGCCAAAAGGTAAAGGTGCGCCTTGATTCAAGGGATACCGCCGAAACCTATTCTTGCGAGGATGTTCGCGTGGTGCGCATAAACCGCAAAAACGACCGAAACGAAGCGGAAAGAACGGAAAAACAGGAAAAACCGGAAGAGGAAAAAAATTAGTACTTGAAATTTTTATACTCTGTGTTAAAATGAATTTGTGAATAAGGGGTATCGTCCCCTATAATATGATACTAAAAAAGGAGTTGTATTTATAATGGCACACAAGATTACTGACGAATGCATTTCTTGCGGCGCTTGTGCAGATACCTGCCCCGTTGGCGCTATCGTTGCCGGTGACGGCAAATACGAAATCAACGCTGACGAATGCGTAGATTGCGGCGCTTGTGCTGGCGGTTGCCCGGTAGAAGCTATCGTTGCTGAGTAATTTAACTTACTTAAAAGGTTGGCGGAGCGTTATTCTACGCTCCGCTTTCTGAATTTACGGGAGAATTTCTGAATGGAAAAACTTCAATATCTCGGCCAAAAAATGAAAATTTACGTTTCCGAAATTCACCGATACGGAACCGACGCTGTTTTGCTTGCCGATTTTTCTATGCCGAAAAACGGCGATAAAGCGTGCGATTTCGGTACGGGTTGCGGCATAATTCCGCTTATGTGGCGTCTAAACGGCTCAAAATGCGACATTACGGCGGTTGATATAAGCCGCGATGCATGCCTTCTTGCCGAAAAATCGGTTAGTGAAAACGGACTTAAGGATATAAAAATAATAAACGGCGATTTACGAAACCCGAAAACGGTGGGAGGAAGCGGCGTTTTCGACGTTGTGTCCATGAACCCGCCGTACAAAGCGGCGACCGACGGCGTTATGAGCGAAAATTCCGAGCGCCGTACTGCCCGCCACGAGGTTGAATGTACAATCGAGGATTTATGTGCGGCGGCGGCTCGCTTGCTCCGTTTCGGCGGCAAGCTTTGTATTTGCCAACGTCCCGAGCGCCTTGCCGACATAATTTGTGCCATGCGAGCGGCCAAAATCGAGCCAAAACGTCTCCGCCTCGTGTGTCAGCGAAGGGGCGGCGTGCCTAAGCTTATTTTGGTTGAAGGCCGCCTTGGCTCAAAATCGGGCCTTGCCCATATGCCTCCGCTTTATATCGAAAAGGATGACGGCGGCGTTTCGGAGGAAATCGCCCGAATTTACGGCGAATATTACATAGAAAGCGGGGATAAAAATGAGCGGTAAGCTATACGTTGTCGGTACTCCGATAGGAAATTTGTCCGACCTTTCGCCGAGGGCGATTGAAACCTTGGAAACGGTTGATTTTATTGCCGCCGAGGATACCCGCGTGACTATGAAGCTTATGAACAGGTTCGACATAAAACGCCCGATTGTAAGCTATTACGAGCATAATATGCGAGACCGCGGCGCAAAAATTATCGACCGCATTTTATCGGGCGAAAACTGCGCCGTGGTAAGCGACGCCGGTATGCCCGCGATATCCGATCCCGGCGAGGATTTGGTACGTCTTGCCTACGAAAACGGAATTGACGTAGTTTCGGTACCGGGACCCAGCGCCGTTATAACCGCGCTTTCGGTTTCGGGGATGAGCTGTAAACGGTTCAGCTTCGAGGGCTTTTTAAGCGCTAATAAATCGGAGCGCAGAAAGGCTTTGGACGAGCTTAAGGACGAAAAAAGAACAATGGTTTTTTACGAGGCTCCGCATAAGCTTGTTGCAACCCTTTCGGACATGAAAACGGCTTTCGGCGACCGCCAAATTGCCGTTATAAAAGAGCTTACAAAAATCCACGAAACGGTTTTAAGGGTTACTCTCGGTGAGGCGGTGGCTCATTTCGCCGAAAACCCGCCAAAGGGCGAATACGTGCTTGTAGTTGCGGGCGCCGAAGCGGACGAAACCAAAGTAAAAATGACGTTAGCTCAAGCGGTCGAATATGCCCGTTCGTGTGTTGACGACGGAGCATCTCCGACGGCGGCGGCAAAGCAGGCGGCGGCAATAAGCGGCTTAAAAAAAGGCGAAATTTATAAAGAATTGGTAAAATAAGAAAAAAGGACGTTTTTCGAAAGAAAATCGTCCTTTTTTAATGCAAAAATGTGTGTACAATGGAAGGTTTATGTGTTATAATAAATGCTGTATAGATATGCAAAAGGAGGCGGCAAAAAATGAAAAGAATATTTGGCTTAACGGCGCTTGTTTTGTCGCTTGTTATGACCCTTTGTTCCTGCTCTCTTACCAACGGGGACTATGTTGCATATATGACCGCGCCTAAGGCTACCGGCGAAATGAGCGATGTTGCCGACGCGTTTTATGATTTTGCGGGCGAAAACGTCACCTTAAGCTATCCGGCAAGAGGGGATTATCTTTCCGCCTTTACGTTAGAGGACATTGACGGAGACGGGCTACGCGAGGCGGTTGTTTTCTATACAAGCGACAAGGACGAAAACGGCGTTGCGCCCGTACATATCAATATTGTTGACAAGCGGAAGGGAGAATGGCGTTCGGTTGCCGATGCGGTTACAACGTCTAACGCGGTCGACATGCTTTCCTTTGCCGATATTTCGGGCAACGGAATAAAAGAAATGGTTGTCGGCCTTACCTCGGTTACAAAAAACGAAAACGTGCTTAATCTTTACACCTACCAGGATTCCCGTCTTTCCTTGATGGTACAGGAAACCTACACCGACTTTATTTTAAGCGACCTTACCGAAAACGGAAGCGACGACCTTTTGATAGTAAACCTTAAAACGGCCGAAAAGGAATCAACGGCCAAGCTTTATACCGTTTCTAATAACGAGCTGCTGCTTAACGGCGCCGTTTACCTTGACTCCAACGTTACCGGTTACGCAAAGCTTCAGGAAAGCACGGTTGGGGGCAAAAAGGCGGTTTATATCGACGCATATAAGGGTACTACGTCTATGGTCACCGACATAGTTTATGTCGAAAACGGGGTACTCAAAAATCCGTTTGTTACCTCCGCCGATACCGAAAACGAATTTACTTTGCGTTCGCTTGCCGAACCTTGCAAAGATTATGACGGAGACGGAGTGCTTGATATTCCGTTTACCCGCCTTTTACCGGGGTTTGAGCTTCGAGTAAATAGCGAGCGAGCCTATCTTACCATATGGCGCGGCTACGACGGCGCCCTTTTCCACGATAAGGTTTGCGGATATTTTAACCAAGCCGATGGATATATGATGAAATACCCGACCGAATGGCTCGACACCGTTACGATTACGCGCGATTCCTCGTCCCATATGCTAACCTTCGGCGTATACGACCCGATACTCGGTACCGTGTCAAGCGAGCTTGTCCGCATTAAAAGATACACCGTCGAGGATTACAAACAAATTGACACGTCGATGTTTGTCGAACTTGGAACAAACGAAAACTATGTTTATGTCGCCCGAATTGTAAACACGACGAGCGAATATTCGGTTGACGGAGAAACCTTAAAATCAATGTTCAGCTTACTGTAAAATTTTAGAGGTGGAATGTTAAAAATGAAAAGAATACTTGTCGTTGAGGACGAAGTCGCTATCAGAGAATTTGTTGTTATTAACCTTAAACGAGCCGGCTACGATACCGTTGAGGCAGGAACCGGCGAGGACGCAATTAGAATTTTTGAGTCCGACCCTAACGGATTTCAAATTGCGTTACTCGACATAGCTTTACCGGGAATAGACGGACTTCGCGTGTGTAAGGAACTTAGAAACCATTCGGGAACGATGGGAATCATAATGCTTACCGCGCGTACACAAGAAATGGACAAAGTAACCGGGCTTATGCTCGGCGCCGACGATTATATTACAAAACCGTTTAGTCCGTCGGAGCTTGTTGCCCGCGTTGACTCGCTTTACAGAAGGGTTGAAATGCTTACCAACCAAGGCGGAAAAGAAAAGCCGACCGAGGAAATAACCTTGGGCGAGTTTACGCTTAATTTGCGCCGCCGAGTTTTGCTTAAACGAGGCAAGAAAATTGAGCTTACTCAGGTTGAGTTCCAAATTATCGAATATTTCTTTACCCGACCCGACACGGCCCTTGACCGTACCGATATTTTAAGCCGAGTTTGGGGCGACTCATATGTAGGCGAGGAAAAAATAGTTGACGTTAATATCCGCCGTCTGCGTATGAAAATCGAGGATGAGCCGTCGGCGCCGAAACGATTGGTAACCGTTTGGGGCATGGGCTATAAATGGGCAACCGAATAAAATTTTTAACCGATTAAACTAACTGCGAAAGGAGAGATGATAAATGGACGTAGCAATTAAAGTTCGTGCCGTAACGCGAAACTGGGTAATGAACGTGCTTTTGCTGCTTACCGTTATCGTTCTTGTCCTTGTAGTTATTTCTATCGCGTCGATACATAACAATTACTATAATTCTTACGAAAATTATATTGAGGGAATAGCCTCGTCGTTTGACCGACTTGCCGTATGCGACGACGCCGATTACTATACCGAGGCGCGCTCATTATCGGCGCAATTTTCGCTTAAAAACCGCGTAGAGGTTCAATTTGTTGACCGAACAGGAGCGGTTATAGTATCAACCAGCGGCTTTTTACCGGCCGAAGAAGGCATGCCTGATTACGATAAGGCGCTTACCGACGGTGTAAGCGGCAACTGGATAGGATACAACTCCAACAACGAACACGTTATGGCGAGTACCTTTATTTTGCCCGATTACGGCAAAGGGTCTAACGGCGCCGTACGTTGCGTCGTCTCTCTTACAAAGCTTGATAGTCATATATTTTTAATAAATCTTATGATAATTGCTTTTGCCGTAATATTGGAGCTTATGGCGGCCTTTTCGGGTATTTTCTTTGTCCGTTCTATTATTAAGCCTATCGTTGACGTAAGTAACGTTGCCCGCCGAATAGCCCTCGGCGACTTTAAAGCAAGAATTAAAATTAAAGAGGTTAATAGCGAAATTGGCGAGCTTTGCGACACAATTAACTACATGGCGGGCGAACTTGAAATGACCGACCGAATGAAAAACGAGTTTATTTCGTCGGTGTCGCACGAATTAAGAACGCCGCTTACCGCGATTAGAGGTTGGAGCGAAACCATAAAGGATTCGGGCGTTGACCGCGAGCTTGCGTCAAAGGGCGTTGACGTAATTTTGAACGAAACCGCCCGTCTTTCGGGGCTTGTTGAGGAATTGCTCGATTTCAGCCGTATGCAAACGGGCAAAATGTCCTTTAAAAACGAAAAAATCGACATACTCGCCGAGGTTCAGGCGGCGGTTTTTGCATATCAGCAAATTGCAAGCCAAAACAACGTTCTTTTATCCTACCACGGGCCGCAGTCGGTGCCCACCATTATGGGCGACGCCGACCGAATTGAACAGGTGTTTATAAACATAATCGACAACGCGATTAAATATACTCCCGCCGGCGGCGCAATAAACGTTGACGTTGTGCCGGAGGAGGGATGTATAAGCGTTCGTATCGTCGACACGGGAGCGGGTATCCCCGCCGACAAGCTTGACCGAGTAAAGGAAAAATTCTTTAAAGCGAACAGTACCGTTCGCGGCTCGGGAATAGGCCTTGCCGTTGCCGACGAAATAATAAAACATCATAACGGACTGTTGCTTATCGACAGTACCGAGGGCGTAGGTACCACCGTAACGGTTGTATTGCCCACCGTAAAAAGACCGCAAGCCGATGTTTCTGATATAGATATATTACGTCTTGCGGATATTCCGGAGGAAAAATATGAGTAAAGAAAAATGCTGTAAAAAAACAAGTATAGGCGGCCAGGCGCTTATCGAAGGCATAATGATGCGCGGACCGCACAAAACGGTTATGGCGGTACGTAATTCTGACGGCGAAATTATTACCGAAAACATGGTAACCAAACAGCTTAAGGATAAATATAAAATTCTTGGATGGCCTATAATCCGCGGCGCTGTTTCAATGGTCGAATCTATGCTTTTCGGTTATAAGGCGCTTATGAAATCGGCCGAGCTTTCGGATATGCTTGATGAAGAGGAAACCGAAAAGGAATCGAAAAAAGAAAAGAAAAATAAGAAAAAGGCCGCCGAAACCGAGGCAACCACAGAAACCGAGGCAACCGCAGAGACTGAGGTAACCACAGAAACCGAGGCAACCGCCGAAACTGAGGCAACCGCAGAGACTGAGGTAACCACAGAAACCGAGGCAACCGCAGAGACTGAGGTAACCGCCGAAATTGAGGCAACCGCAGAAACCGAGGCAACCGCCGAAACTGAGGCAACCGCAGAGACTGAGGCAACCGCCGAAACTGAGGTAACCGCCGAGACCGCCGAATCTGCCGACGAAAAAAAGCCCGCCGACAAAAAAGACGGCAAAAAAGAAAGCATGCTTATGACGGTAATCGGCTCAATCTCAATGGTTCTTGGTATAGGGCTTGCCGTTGCGCTGTTTATATATTTGCCAAACCTTCTTTTCGGCTATGTTAATAGCCTTACAGGGGAAAAGATTACCGCTTTTCAGGCGACCTTTGAAGGCGTTTTAAAAATACTTATTTTCATAATTTATGTCGCCATTGTTTCCCAAATGAAGGATATAAAACGCGTTTTCATGTACCACGGCGCCGAGCATAAAACAATTTTTTGTTACGAGCACGGCAAGGAGCTTACCGTAGAAAACGTCCGCACCGAGCGCCGTTTCCACCCCCGTTGCGGAACCTCGTTCCTTATTTTAATGCTTATCGTAAGTATTGTTTTCTATTCAATTATTGCAAAAATATTCCCGTCTATAGCGGCTAACCGCCTTATTTGGATGACGCTTAAAATTGTTTGCTTGCCGATTATTGTCGGCCTCGGCTACGAGCTTATTAAGCTTTGCGGCCGATACGATAACTTCTTTACCCGAATTATCGCCGCCCCCGGTGTATGGGTACAACGTCTTACCACAAAAGAGCCCGACGACAGCATGATTGAGGTTGCGATTACGGCTATGTCGGCCGTAATCCCCGAAAACGACGAGGACGATAAATGGTAATTTCCGAACTTCGTCGAGGTCTTTTTGAAAAGCTCGAAAAAAACGGCGTTGCCGACGCAAGATTTGACGCAGACGCGCTTATAATGCACGTTTTAGGGCTTAGCCGCACCGACCTTGCCCTCCGCTTTGACCAAAAGGTTGACGCGGATAAAATAAACGAGCTTGAGGCCTTGGCTTTGCGCCGAATAAGCGGCGAGCCGCTTCAATATATCGTCGGAAAATGGGAGTTTTACGGCTTGCCATTTTATGTCGGCGAAGGCGTGCTTATTCCAAGGGCCGATACCGAGGTTTTGGTCGATAATGCGCTTGAGTTTTTGGCCAATGAACCCGAATGTACCGTTGTTGACCTTTGTTCGGGAAGCGGTTGTATAGCCGTTTCGGTTGCCAAAAACGCAAAGAATGCAAAGGTTTCGGCGGTTGAGCTTTACGAGCCGGCTTATTCCTACCTTAACCGAAACGTAAAGCTTAATAACGCCGCCGTAAAGGTTATAAAAGCCGACCTTTTCGATACGCCCGATTTTGACGGGATTGACCTTTTGCTTACCAACCCGCCGTATATCGAAACCGATACGATAAACGGCCTTTCGCAAGAGGTGAAAAGGGAGCCGAAAACCGCTCTTGACGGCGGAGATGACGGGCTTGATTATTACCGAGCAATCGCCGAAAAATGGCTTCCCATTACAAGGAAATGCGTTATGGCCGAAATCGGCGAAACCCAGGCGGCCGACGTAACGGCGCTTTTTGAGCAAAAGGGATTCGCTTGCGTAACCGTAAAGGACCTTAGCGGCAACGATAGGGTCATTATTGGGACTAAAAATAGAGTATAATTTCCTTAAAATTAAAACGGAGTTGAATAAAAAATGGCAGAAAAGAAAGTAATCGACGCAAAATCCGCAAAGCAGGAGGCTTTAACCACCGCGCTTTCTCAAATCGAGAAAAAATACGGAAAAGGCTCGGTAATGAAGCTCGGCGAAAATTCTGCGCTTAACGTAGAGGCTATTTCCACCGGCTCAATCGCTCTTGACATGGCTCTTGGAGTTGGCGGCGTTCCGCGCGGAAGAATTATTGAAATTTACGGACCGGAATCCTCCGGTAAAACCACAATTGCGCTTCACGTTGTGGCTGAAGCGCAAAAGCTCGGCGGCGACGCGGCATACATCGACGTTGAACACGCACTTGACCCCGTTTATGCCCGCAACTTAGGCGTAGATATCGACTCTTTGCTGGTATCTCAGCCCGACGCAGGCGAACAGGCTCTTGACATCGCCGAACAGCTTGTCCGTTCGGGAGCAATCGACGTTGTAGTAATCGACTCGGTAGCGGCCTTGGTTACCCGCGCCGAAATTGAAGGCGACATGGGTGATTCTCACGTTGGCGTTCAGGCGCGACTTATGTCCCAGGCGCTTCGCAAAATGACCGCTGCAATTTCAAAGTCCAACTGTGTTGTAATATTTATTAACCAGCTTCGCGAAAAGGTTGGCGTAATGTACGGCAACCCCGAGGTAACTCCCGGCGGTCGTGCTCTTAAGTTCTATTCCTCGGTGCGAATTGATATCCGCCGCAGCGAAACCATAAAGGTCGGAACCGAAATGGTCGGCTCGCATACAAAGGCTAAGATTGTTAAAAACAAGGTTGCGCCTCCCTTTAAAACGGCCGAATTTGATATTATGTACGGTAAGGGAATTTCCGCAACGGGCGAAATTCTTGACCTCGCCGTTCAGTTCGATATCGTAAAGAAGAGCGGCGCTTGGTTCTATTATAACGAGGACCGCATTGGCCAGGGCCGAGACAACGTTAAAAACGTGCTTGAAGAAAACGCGGCTATGCTTTCCGAGCTTAAGGAAAAGGTTATCGCCGCCATGAAGGATAAGCGCGAAGCCGAGCTTTTAAAGAAGCCGAAAAAGGAAGAGGCGCCCGTAATTTCCGAGCCTACCGAGGCTCCAAAGCCCCGCACCGCTTCAAAAATTAATCTTGACGTTGACGTTGAAGACTGATGAAAATTCTTGATATCCGTACCCGCCGAAAATCGCTTTATGCCCTTGTGTTAAGCGAAAAACCCGATTTCGACGGCGCAAAGCTTGACGAAAACGGCTATTTGCTTATCGACCGAACGGCCTTTGACGAAAGCGGATATGCGATAGGAAACGATATCCCCGATAACGAGATGGAGGAGCTAATTTTTACCTCGGCTTATTACCGCGCGAGAGAAAGGGCGCTTTACTATCTTTCAAACCGCGACTATGCCGAAAAGGAAATGGCGCAAAAATTGCGCCGTGAATTTGGCGAGGAGGCGGCCTGCGCCGCCGCAAGGCGCATGGTCGAGCTTTTCCTTATCGACGACCAAAGCTTCGCCGACCGATACGCCGAAATCATGCTTAATGTAAAAGGCTGGTCGCCGTCGCGAGCGATAAGAGAGCTTGTTTTAAAGGGGATTGACCGGGATTATGCCGAGCAGGCGGTGGCCTCGGTCGGCGTATCGCCAAGGGATTTAATACGCGATATAATTGATAAAAAATATGCCCGCCTTGTTTGCTCCGGTGACCCAAAATCGGTAACAAAGGCGGTCAATGCCCTTGCTCGAAAGGGGTATTCATTTTCCGACATACGTTCGGTTATCGCCGATTATTGCGACACCGACGAAATGTACGATTAGGAGTTAGTTTTAATGCAAAAGAAAATTGGAATGGTATCACTCGGTTGTCCCAAAAATCAGGTTGACGCCGAAATAATGCTTAACCGCCTTAAAGAAGCGGGCTTTGAAATTACGGGCGACGCCGCAAAGGCCGACGCCGTAATTATCAACACCTGCGGCTTTATCGAGGACGCAAAAAAGGAAGCCATCGAAAACATTTTGGAGCTTGCCGAGCTTAAAAAGGAAAGCAACCTTAAAGGGCTTATCGTTACGGGTTGCCTTGCCGAGCGATATAAGGACGAGGTTATAACCGAAATGCCCGAAATCGACGCCATTGTCGGTATCGGCGCAAACGAGGATATTGTTGACGTTGTAAACCGAGTTATCGACGGCGAGGGAGGCATTTCGAAATTCGCCGATAAAGATAAATTGGATATGGACAGCGACCGCATTTTAGCCTCGCCGAGATATACCGCTTATTTAAGAATAGCCGACGGCTGCGATAATTGCTGTACCTATTGTACCATTCCGTTTATAAGAGGACGTTTCCGTTCCCGTACAATGGAAAGCGTAATTGACGAGGCTAAGAGGCTCGCCTTGCGTGGCGTAAAGGAGCTTGTCGTTATCGCCCAGGATACCACCCGCTACGGAGAGGATTTATACGGCGAATTAAAGCTTGCCGAGCTGCTCCGCAAACTTTGCAAGATTGACGGTATCGAATGGATACGCATTTTGTACGCCTATCCCGACCGAATTACCGACGAGCTTATTGACACAATGGCAAGCGAAAGCAAAATTATGAACTATATTGATATTCCGCTTCAACATTGTAACGGGGAGATTTTGGCCGCCATGAACCGTCACGGCGACCGCAAAGCACTTACCGAGCTTATCGCGAAAATTCGCAAAAAAATGCCCGACGTTGCCTTGCGTACAACCTTTATAACCGGTTTCCCCGGCGAAACGGAGGAGCAGTTTACCGAGCTTTGCGAGTTCGTAAACGAAATTGGGTTTGAGCGTCTCGGCTGCTTTGCTTATTCCGCCGAGGAGGGCACAAAGGCCGCCGAAATGGAAAATCAGGTTGAAAAAAGCGTCAAGGAGCGCCGAGCCGAAGTAATAATGGACGACCAGCTCCGCATTATAAGTGAAAAGAACGAGCAAAAAATAGGCAAAACTCTTACCGTTTTGGTCGAGGGCTACGATAGTTACATAAGATGTTGCTACGGAAGAAGTTATGCCGATGCGCCCGAAATTGACGCAAAAATTTTCTTTGCTCCGTCCGAAACCCGCCCGAACGAAGGCGACTTGGTAGAGGTTGAAATTTTCGATACTATTGAATACGATTTGCTCGGTCAGCAAATATAAACGAAGGGGATTTTAGTTATGAATTTACCGAATAAGCTTACTATTGTAAGAATAATTTTAGCACCGCTTTTTCTTGTTTTGCTTGTGATAAACTTTCCGCATCATTACCTCGCCGCTATGATTGTATTTATCGTGGCGTCGCTTACCGATATGCTCGACGGAAAAATTGCAAGAAAATATAATCTTATCACCAATTTTGGTAAGTTTATGGACCCGCTTGCCGACAAAATGCTTGTCCACGCCGCCTTTATCGGCTTTTTATACCTTGGTATCGGTCGCGGAATGCTTTGGATTAACTTTATCCTCCTTACCCGCGAATTTCTCGTTACATCGGTACGCTATATGGCCGCCACAAACGGCAAGGTCGTAGCCGCCGACATTTGGGGAAAGATGAAAACGGTTGTACAAATGGCGGCCGTTATCTCTACGCTTTTCTTCGAATGGCTTATCGGACTCGGCTTTGTGTCCGACGGCGTCGCTTTCGGCCTTCGCATATTTGACGACGTGCTTTTATGGGCGGCGGCCGTGCTTTCGGTAATTTCGGGAGCAAACTATCTTATCAAGAATAAAGAATTTTTCGCAAAATAATTGTAGACAAAACGAAAAGTTTGTATATAATATAATTAAATGCGCTTTATGCGGGAGAAGTAATCCGAGCATTTTTACCGTCAGAGAGCAGGTCGCGTTTGGCTGAAACGGCTTGCAGGTAAAAAACGGACGAAATGCACCCGACAGCACTTGGGAGGAACGATATTATTTCCTGTATTCCCAAGCGGCGTGACACCGTTAACGGTCAAAGGGTATGTTGGTACCCGTTTTGAGTTACAAGTCGGAGTGGAACCGCGGCTTTAATTGATTTTAAGTCCGCCTCCGTCGTCATTTTCGTGACGGCAGAGGCGGTTTTTTTATATTTTTTTAAGGGGAGATGATTTTTTTGTTCGATAATATTAAATCGGATATAGCGGCTGTACGCGAACGAGACCCTGCGGCGCGTTCGGCTATCGAAATTTTATTACTTTACCCCGGTTTGAAGGCTATACGCATGTATCGCCGAGCCCATTGGTTTTATACGCATAAATGCTTCTTTTTGGCGCGTCTTATTTCACAACGTGCCGCCCGCAAAACGGGTATTGAAATTCATCCCGGCGCCAAAATAGGCAAGGGGCTTTTCATCGACCACGGTACGGGGGTGGTTATCGGCGAAACGGCCGAAATCGGCGAAAACTGCACAATTTATCAAGGGGTAACCTTGGGCGGTACCGGCAAGGACCACGGAAAACGCCACCCAACCTTAGGTAACAACGTTATGGTCGGCGCGGGGGCAAAGGTTTTGGGCCCGTTTAAGGTCGGGGACAATTCCCGAATAGCCGCCGGAGCGGTTGTATTAAGCGAAGTACCCGAAAACAGTACGGCGGTCGGCGTACCCGCAAGAGTAGTAAAAATGGGAATAAAACGTGATGACGACGATAAGCTTGACTGGGTACACATTCCCGACCCGGTTTCGCTTGAAATATGCCGTCTCCAAATGCAAATAGATAAG
>JAFNUO010000143.1 GCA_017383985.1 Clostridia bacterium
CGTAACATGGAAACGGTCGAAAAATACTTATCAATCGGCGTAAACCGAGTTATTTTGGGTACAGCCGCCGTTACCGACGACGCGTTTTTGCGTAAAGCGGTCGATACATACGGCGAAAAAATTGCTGTCGGCGTTGATATAAAGGACGGCGCCGTTGCTATTAAGGGTTGGACCGAAAAATCAAGTTGGTCGTGCCACGATTTTTGCAAAAAAATGCAGGATATCGGCGTAAAAACCCTTATCTGCACCGATATTTCCCGTGACGGAGCCATGCAAGGCGTAAACCGAGCTTTGTACAAGGAGCTGTCTGAAAAATATAATATGGATATCGTCGCTTCGGGCGGCGTATCTTCGATTGACGATATTACCGAGCTTAGAAAAATGGAGCTTTACGGAGCCATAATCGGTAAAGCTTACTATATCGGCGCAATCGACCTTACTGAAGCGATTGAGGTGGCGAAATGATAACTAAACGTATTATTCCTTGCCTTGACGTAAAAAACGGTCGAGTAGTAAAGGGCGTAAATTTCGAGGGACTTTCCGACGTTTCCTCTCCCGTCGAGCTTGCCCGATATTATAGCGATAACGGCGCCGACGAGCTTGTGTTTTACGACATAACCGCCTCCGCTGAGGGAAGAGCGTTGTTTACCGATATCCTTTGCGAGGTTGCAAAAACGATTTTTATCCCGCTTACCGTCGGCGGCGGTATAAATACGGTTGACGATTTCGACCGTGTGCTTAAATGCGGCGCCGATAAGGTTAGCGTAAATTCGGGAGCGATTCGTAATCCCGAGCTTATCCGTGAAGCGGCCCAGCGGTATGGCAACCAATGCGTTGTCCTGTCGGCTGACATAAAACGTGTTGACGGCGTTTTCCGAGTATTTGCCAAGGGCGGCAGAGAAAACACCGGTATGGAAGCAATCGCTTGGATTAAAAAATGCGTCGACATGGGCGCGGGCGAGGTTGTTGTTAACTCAATCGACACCGACGGTGTAAAAAAAGGCTTTGACCTTGAAATGCTTGAGGCGGTGTGTAACGCCGTAAACGTTCCCGTAATTGCCTCCGGCGGAGCGGGCAGCGAGGACGATTTTGTTAAACTGTTCAAAGCTTTGCCGAAGGTTGACGCGGGGCTTGCCGCCTCGGTTTTCCATTTTGGCGAAATCGAAATTAACCATCTTAAAAGCGAGCTTAAAAAGCAAAACATTACTGTGAGGTTATAAACTATGGATATTAATTCACTTAAATTTGACGCAAACGGACTTATTCCCGCCGTAGTGGTTGACGCCGTTACAAAAAAGGTGCTTACCGTTGCGTACATGAACGAGGAAAGCCTTAAAATTTCTATGGAAAAGGGGCTTACCTGTTTTTGGAGCCGCTCCCGTCAGGAATTATGGCTTAAGGGCGAAACAAGCGGAAATTATCAGCATATTGTTTCCATAACGGCCGATTGCGATAACGACGCGTTGGTTGTAATGGTCGAAAAGGATGGCCCCGCTTGTCATAAGGGCACCGACTCGTGCTTTACAAATACGGTTTGGGAAAGCGAAGATTTACACGAATTTTCCTATGAGTCGCTTATTAAGCTTATCGAAGGTCGAAAGACCGACAAACAGGAAGGCTCATACACAACCTATCTTTTCGAAAAGGGAATGGACAAAATTCTTAAAAAGGTAGGCGAGGAATCGACCGAGGTAATCGTCGCCGCCAAAAATAACGACAAAAAGGAAACAATTTACGAGATTGCCGACCTTGCTTATCACGTAATGGTGCTTATGATTGAAATGGGCATTTCGCTTGAGGATATCCACCGTGAGCTTGCCTCTCGTCATGTAATTGACCATAAAGTTAAGCAGGAAAAAATGACCGAGTAAATTTTTTTAAAAAAGTGTTGACAAATGAATTTTTGGGTAATATAATGAATAAAAATTTATAAAGGCTATGACGAAGACGGTTGTGAAATAAGGCTTTCAGAGAGTCGGTGTTTGGTGCGAACCGACAGCAGGATTTCATATAAAACCCATCGCTTCCGAGCTGAAAAACTGAACTTTTGATAAACCGAGTAAGTTTTTCCGAGATTGCTGCGTAAGTGCATACGGGTTGTTTGACCCTGAGTGGCGGTTTTAATAATCGCAATTTGAGTGGTACCGCGAGTGAATTTGTTATTTTTTCACCCGTCTCAAAGTAAAAGCTTTGAGACGGGTGTTTTAATTTTAATTATTTTTTTATACAAGGAGGTCGTTTGACAATGTCTACCGTTTCGACAAATAAACTGCAAGAGGTGGCAAGACGAATTAAAGAAATGCGAGAAATTGACGGTATTTCCACCGAACAAATGGCGGCAAAGACCGAGGTTTCTCTTGAAGATTACCTTGCGTACGAATCGGGAAACAAGGATTTTCCGTTTTCGTTTATTCATAAATGCTCGCTTATTTTCGGAATAGGTATTACCGACCTGCTTGAGGGTCAAAGCGCTCATCTTTCGTCATATACCGTAACTCGCAAGGGTGAGGGTCAGGATACCGCCAAGGAAAACGGTATTGAAATTAAGAGCTTAGCTCCTCTTTTCCGTAAAAAAATCGCCGAGCCTTATTGGGTAAAATACGATTTTGACGAAAAGCTTCAAAACGAGCCCATAAATCTTGCAACCCATTCGGGCCAGGAATTTGACTTAGTTTTAAGCGGCAAGCTTAAGGTTCAAGTCGGCGATAATATCGAGTATTTAAGCGAGGGCGACTCCATTTATTATAATAGTTCGACTCCCCACGGAATGGTTGCCGTTGACGGAGAGGATTGCCTTTTCGTGGCGGTTGTACTTCCGGGCGAAGATACCGCCGAAACTATCGTACGCGAAACTCTTGCTCCAAGTAGCATTAAAAAAGAGCTTGTAGCGGCCAAGTTTATCGACACCGTAGAGGACGAAAACGGCGGATTGCTTAGCATTGACTTCAAAGACGAGGACAACTTTAACTTTGCTTTTGATATTGTCGACGCTATTGCAAAGCGTAGCCCGAATAAGCTCGCAATGCTTCATATTGATAAAAATAAAATTGAGCGTCGCTTTACCTTTAAGGATATGAAACGTGCCTCAAATATGGCGGCTAACTACTTTAAATCGCTTGGAATTAAAAAAGGCGACCGCGTAATGCTTGTGCTTAAACGCCATTACCAATTCTGGTTTGCTATTTTGGGTCTCCACAAGCTCGGCGCTATCGCAATCCCCGCTACAAATCTTTTACAACAACACGACTTGGATTACCGCTTTAACGCCGCCGGCGTAAGCGCAATCGTTTGTACCGCCGACGGCGACGTTGCAAACCAGGTTGACCTCGCTGAAAGCTCAAGCCCGACCCTTAAAACTAAAATTATGGTCGGCGGCAACCGCGAAGGTTGGCACAATTTTGACGACGAATATAAGCTTTTCAGCGCCCATTATTATCGTACCGACGACACACCCTGCGGCGACGATACAATGCTTATGTTCTTTACCTCGGGAACAACAGGTTACCCGAAAATCGCCGCCCATAGCTATAAATATCCCCTTGGTCACTACATTACCGCCAAGTATTGGCACGGCGTTCACGAGGACGGATTGCATTTCACAATTTCCGAAACCGGTTGGGGTAAAGCCCTTTGGGGCAAACTCTACGGTCAGTGGCTTTGTGAGGGTGCAGTGTTCACCTATGACTTTGACCGTTTCGACGCGTCGGATATTTTGCCCATGTTCGCAAAATACAATATTACTACCTTCTGTGCGCCGCCTACAATGCTCCGCATGATGGTTAAAGAGGATATTACAAAATACGATTTGTCCTCAATTAAGCATATGACAACGGCGGGTGAGGCGCTTAACCTTGAAATTTACCGTCAGTTCGAGAAAATCACCGGACTTAAGATTATGGAAGGCTTCGGCCAAACCGAGCTTACTCTTACAATTGCAAACCTTATCGGTACAAATTGCAAACCCGGCTCAATGGGTAAACCCGTACCGCTTTACGATATCGACCTTATCGACTCTGATGGCAACCCTGTACCCGACGGTAAACCGGGCGAAATTGTTGTTAAAACAAGCGAAAAGGTGCCCTGCGGACTTTTCCTCGGCTACTATAACGACGACGAAAAGACAAAGGAAGTTTGGCACGACGGATATTATCACACGGGCGACGTTGCGTGGCGTGACGAGGACGGCTTCTTCTGGTACGTAGGCCGCGCCGACGACGTTATCAAATCGTCCGGCTACCGTATCGGCCCGTTCGAAATCGAAAGCGTTATCATGGAGCTTCCGTATGTTCTTGAATGTGGCGTATCGGCCGCACCCGACGAAATAAGAGGTCAGGTCGTAAAGGCGAGCATAGTTCTTGTAAAGGGAACAACCCCGTCTGACGAGCTTAAAAAGGAAATTCAAACCTATGTTAAGGAGCATACCGCGCCTTACAAATACCCAAGAATTGTCGAGTTTAAGGACGAACTCCCCAAGACCATCAGCGGCAAGATTCAGCGTAATAAGCTTTAAAATCTGATGTAATAAATATCTATTGACAAATATACCTAAGATATGATATAATTCATTCAATTATAAAAGCGTTGACGAAGAGTGCCCGAAAAAGGTTTTTCTTTAGAGAGACGGCGTTTGGTGAAAGCCGTTGAAAAATGTTTCGGTGTTTGTAGCTTCTGAGCTGAAAGGAAGAAAGCCGTCCCTTTTTTGGCGGCAAGTAGACCCTTTCCGTGACTGCCGCGTAAGTGCATACGGGTTGTTTGACCCAGAGTGGCGATTTTTTAAAAAAGTCGCAATTTGAGTGGTACCGCGGGTTTTGTATTAACAAGCTCGTCTCAAAGTATTCTATCTTTGGGACGGGTTTTTTTACGTCCCGTATATGGAGTGAATGGTATGAACAATATTACAGGTCTTGATTACAAAATCAAGGAAATGGCTCGTCGAATTTACGAGCTTCGCGAAATTGAAAACTTAACTACTGCCCAAATGGCGGAAAAAACGGGCGTAAGCGAAGAGGAGTATATTCGTTGCGAAAAGGGCGAAAGCGACCTAAACTTTGCGTTTATTTACCGTTGCGCTATCGCCTTTAATGTCGACGTTACTGATATTATCGAGGGTAGTAGCCCTACGCTTAAATCGTATACAGTAACAAAGCGCGGCAACGGTCAACGAATCGAGCAGGCTCACGGCATGGTA
>JAFNUO010000144.1 GCA_017383985.1 Clostridia bacterium
ATTAAGTCCAATACAATCTGAACCTTGCGGGGTGAGATGCGGATAAATTTTACCGTAGCTCTTGATTCCATAGTTATCTCTCCTTTCGGCTGGTGTTAATTACTTGCCTGATGTCTTTGAACCGGCATGACCCTTAAAGGTTCTTGTCGGAGCAAATTCACCGAGCTTGTGTCCTACCATATCTTCGGTTACATATACCGGAACATGCTTGCGGCCGTCGTGTACTGCAAATGTGTGACCTACAAAGTCAGGGAATATAGTAGACGAGCGGCTCCATGTTTTGAGAACGCGCTTTTCGCCAGCTTCGTTCATCTGAAGTACTCTTTTGAAAAGTACGGGCTGTACGTATGGTCCTTTTTTAACGCTTCTTCCCATTGTTATTAGCTCCTCTCTCTACTATTTAGTACGGCGCTTCGCAATAAACTTATCGGAAGCCTTGTGCTTTTTGCGGGTCTTGTAGCCGAGGGTAGGTTTACCCCACGGAGTAACAGGTCCCGGACGTCCAATCGGTGACTTACCTTCACCACCGCCGTGCGGGTGGTCACACGGGTTCATTACAGAACCGCGTACGGTAGGTCTCCAGCCCATGTGGCGCTTACGGCCGGCTTTACCGTAGTTAACATTTTCGTGCTCAGGGTTTGATACCTGGCCGATAGATGCCATACAGCCTACCGGAACGTAGCGGAGCTCTCCGGACGGAAGTCTGAGAAGAGCCATCTTTCCTTCTTTAGCCATGAGCTGAGCCTGGTTACCTGCGGAACGGGCAAGCTGTGCGCCCTTTCCGGGGTAAAGCTCAACGTTGTGGATAAAGGTACCGGTCGGAATGTGGGTAAGGGGAAGTGCATTACCGGGCTTAATGTCAGCCTCGGTGCTGCTTATTACCTTGTCTCCAACCTTGAGGCCTACGGGAGCGATAATATATCTCTTCTCGCCGTCCTCATATTCAACAAGAGCGATGAATGCGCTGCGGTTCGGGTCATACTCAAGAGTCATGACTGTTGCAGGGATATCGAACTTGTTGCGCTTAAAGTCAATTATACGGTACTTTCTGCGGTTGCCGCCGCCACGGTGTCTTACTGTGATTCGACCGTAGCTATTGCGTCCTGCCTTTTTGTCGAGCGGAGCAAGAAGGCTTTTTTCGGGAGCAACTTTTGAAAGACCGGAATAATCCATAACCGTCATTCCACGTCTACCGGGAGTAGTCGGTTTATAATGTTTAATAGGCATTTCGGTTTTCACTCCTTAAATAATAGCTTAGCGGGGATTGCCTATCCCCATACATTGCGATTATTGATTTATCCGTTTTTACGGAAATTACATCATGCCTTCGAAGAACTCGATCGGCTTTGAATCGGCAGTCAAGGTTACGACAGCCTTTTTCCAAGAAGCAGTTTTGCCCTCGAAACGGCCGTAACGACGGAAATGACCGCGAACGTTGATTGTGTTTACCTTTGCTACCTTTACTTTGAAAAGCTCAGCTACTGCGTTTGCAATGTCAATTTTGGTAGCGTCTTTGGCAACCTTAAAGGTGTATTTCTTCATGTCACTGCCTGACATGCTCTTCTCGGTGATTACCGGAGCAATAATAACTTCAGATGCGAGTTTCATTATGCATACACCTCCTCAATCTTAGCAACGGCGTCCTTAACGATAACTACTGTGTCGGCGTTGAGGATGTCGTAGGTGTTAATGGTGTTGACCTGAGCGGTCTTGGTTCCCGGAATGTTAGCTGCGCTCTTGATAGCGAACTTGTTCATTTCGGGGAGAACGATAAGGGTCTTCTTGCCGGCGCCGATGGCGTTAAGGCAATTAACAACAACCTTTGTTTTGAAAGAATCTACTGCCATGGAGTCAAGTACGATAACTGCGTTGTCGATAACCTTGCTGGACAGTGCAGATTTGATTGCAAGTCTGCGTTCTTTCTTGTTAAGGCTGAAGCCGTATTCACGAGGCTTCGGGCCAAGTGCAATACCACCGTGGTACCACTGAGGAGCACGGATAGAACCCTGTCTTGCGTGACCGGTTCCCTTCTGTCTCCACGGCTTTCTTCCGCCGCCGGATACCTCGGAGCGAGTCAGAGTGGACTGTGTACCCTGACGCTGGTTAGCAAGATAGCTAACAACAGCCATGTGCATAACAGCAGTATTCGGTTCGATGCCGAAAATGCCGTCGGCAAGCTCGATATCGCCGACCTTTTTGCCGGTCATATCTACAATATTAAGATTAGGCATTAGTCAACTCTCCTTTCTTACTTCGACTTGACGCTGTCAGAGACGAATACGTATCCGCCCTTAGGTCCGGGGATAGCGCCCTTGACTGCGAGGATATTCTTTTCTGCGTCAACCTTGACAACAGCCAGGTTCTGGACTGTGACGCGGACAGCGCCCATGTGGCCTGCCATCTTTTTGTTCTTGTAAACTCTTGACGGAGTTGAGCAAGCGCCCAAAGAGCCGCCATGACGTGCTACAGGGCCGGTACCGTGAGACATCTTAAGTCTGTGGAAGCCGTGGCGCTTAATTACGCCTGCGTAGCCTTTACCTTTGCTACGGCCGACAACGTCAACCATTTCGCCTTCTGCAAATACGTCTGCTTTTACAAGATCGCCGATGTTGAGAACTGATGTATCATCAAGTCTGAACTCCTTGAGTACTCTCTTCGGAGCAACATCATTCTTGTCAAAATGTCCTTTGAGCGGCTTTGTTACCTTGTTAGCTTTGATTTCGCCGTAGCCGAGCTGTACAGCTTCATAGCCGTCGTTTTCAGCGGTCTTCTTGTATGTTACAAGACAGGGACCTGCTTCAATTACGGTTACGGGGATAACGTTACCGTTCTGGTCAAAAACCTGGGTCATGCCAAGCTTTTTGCCGATGATTCCTTTTTTCATCTGTTTATTTCCTCCTTAATTGGTTATTGGTTGGCGTTTCGCCAACATGACCATACCTGCGATAAATCGATTAAAGCTTAATCTCGATTTCAACGCCGGCAGGGAGCTCAAGACTCATCAGAGCTTCAACGGTTTTGTTGGAAGGTCTGAGAATGTCGATAAGCCTTTTGTGGGTACGGGTTTCAAACTGCTCACGGCTATCCTTATATTTGTGGACAGCGCGGAGAATGGTTACGATCTCTCTGTCAGTGGGGAGCGGAACCGGTCCGGAAACGCGAGCGCCTGTGCGCTTTGCGGTTTCAACAATCTTTTCCGCCGACTGGTCGATAAGCTTGTGATCGTAGCTCTTCAGTCTGATTCTGATTTTTTCCTTTGCCATTTGGAACTTCGCCTCCTTATTTAATAGGTGGGCATGATTCAAACTTACACCGTTCCGGGTGTTTCAACTTCATCCGTTATAAAACCGGACTTGTCCATAGGCGGTCAAGTACCTCTGGAATACCATAGCTTTTGACCGACAAATCCGGGGGATAGCGAAATAAGAACAGTAAGTTTTAGTCGCCCGGTTTAAAATCGGACATACTCCGCGGAAATTTCCCGACTCAAACGGTCGGCCACCTCCCGCATCAACGCATATCTGCACGCTTTTTCACACGCGTGCCTGATAATAATACCATAGCGAATATGCGATTGCAAGAAAAAAATTCGAAAAAACCTTGATTTTCCTCATTTTTTCTGTTTTTCATAACAAACGTCTAACTCATAAATCAAAATTGTGCAAAGTGACGAAATTTTAGCGCGTTTTTTGGGTTTTTGGCTCCAAAAACCCGCTTTTTCTTTTCAAAGACGAAGATAAATCCGTAAAAAATCAGCAGTTTGTATAAAAATCTCCGAACAGAAAAAAACTGTTCGGAGAAAATCGCTTTTATATAGCTATATATAATGTAAGGATGTAAGGATTACATTTTTCCTCGGGGACGGCGTTTTTCCTTTTTGCCCTTTGGCGAATGTTTATCGAATTTATAATCAC
>JAFNUO010000145.1 GCA_017383985.1 Clostridia bacterium
ATTATTATTATCGCCATAACCGGCATGGAACGCATAACACGATACATGAATAACAAAAAACGGAGTTTCTGAACGAAGCTCCGTTTTTTATGATTAGATAACTGTACAAAACGGTCGAATAATGGTATAATCAATTATTAAACATTCTTTTACGGTGGTGCCGACATGAAAAAAAGAGACAAGCACGATAGTATCGTTAAAATAAACCCCGATAAGCACCCAAAGCTTTACACGACGTTAAGATGGCTTGAAAATCAATGGTTTCACAATAAGGCCACTATTCTTTGCGTTGCTTTTTTCTCGTTTGTTATCATATTTGGGTTTTCTCAATGTCTGGCAAAAAAAGAGCCCGACTATAAAATTTTACTTTGCTTGGACAATTATCTTCCCTCTGAGGTACGCGCCGCTATGGAGATATATACCGCCCCATTCGGCGAGGATTTGAACGGCGACGGCGAGGTTTTGGTACATATTTTAGATTGTACCAACGGCACCGACAGAGACCAAAACTATGCCAACATGACCACCCTTTTAAGCGAGCTTCAGCTTGGCGAGGCCGTAATTATTATCGCCGACGAGCATTATTATGAAGCACTTACTCAGGACGGAAATATTTTTGACACCGACCCCCTATTTAACGCAAAAGACGGCAAGGCTTATGACCTTAAAGACAGTGATTTTTCAAACTTTATTAATTCAATTTATGACGGATACATGACCGACGACATAATGATTTACAAGCGCATAATGAACGGCACCGATTCCGGAGAAGGTAAAAAGGCGCAACAGTCAAAGGCTGACAGCGAGGCTTGGCTTAAAAAATTCATAGAAGCTCAAGAGGCCGCCCGCCAATAAATTAACAAATTTAAGTTACACAAATGTACCAATCCGCTTTAATTGACAAGTTGACATAATTCATTTATAATATTTATGTGTTCTACAAAAAAGGGGGATTTTCGATGAAAAAGTATAATAAAATTATACTCTCGGTAATCATGACTATCGTCATGGTTTGCACCGTCATTGTCCCGATTTCGGTTAGCGCGGCGTCGCAAAAAGGCGTTGTTACGGGGATTACCTCCTACCTCAACGTTCGTAGCAGTCCAGGTACCGGATATAGCATTATAGGAAAATTATATAACAACGAAACGGTTACCGTTGTAGGCTCGGCAACGGGCGACGGAATTGATTGGTTTAAAATTGAATTTGACGACGGATACGGTTATGTTTCCGCCGAATTCATAAAGCTTATAGAAGACGATACCAATTTTGAAAATTATTTAACCGAGCAGGGGTTCCCCGAAAGCTATAAAGACGGGCTTCGTACGATACACGAGCAACACCCTGAATGGATTTTTGTTGCTCAACATATAGGGCCCGACTGGGCAACCGTTATTAGAAACGAAAGCAAGGTTGGCGTAAATCTTGTTCCGGCAAGTAGCCCCGCCGAACAAAAATCGTTTGAAGAAGACGCTTTTGATTTTGAAAAAAACACATGGAAAGGACTTGACGGAAGCTGGGTTGCAGCGTCGGAACAAATTGTTTCGTGGGCAATTGACCCGAGAAATTTTCTTGATGATTCGTACATATTCCAGTTTGAAAAGCTAAGCTATGTTTCCGACCACACTTTAAGCGGAATAAACGGTATCCTTTCGGGTACGTTTATGACCGGCGAATACCCCGACGACGAATTTTCGTCATTTGCCGAGGCTATTATGCAAGCGGCAAAGCAATCGCAGGTAAGCGCATACCACCTCGCTTCCCGTCTTAAGCAGGAGCAGGGTTCAAAAGGCAATCCGCTTGCTCACGGCACGGTAGAGGGATATAAAGATTATTACAATTACTTCAACGTAGGCGCATATGACACCGATACCAACGGAATGTACGTTAACGGCGCTATTTACGCAAAAAACAAAGGTTGGAACACCCCGTATAAGGCGATTTTGGGCGGCGCTGAGCTGCTTGCAAAACAGTATATTGCAAAAGAGCAGGACACCCTTTATTTGCAAAAATTTGACGTAACCGACGGCGGAAACGGATATTATAATCATCAGTATATGACCAATGTTTTTGCTCCGTCAAGCGAGTCGTTAAAAATGGTTTCGGCCTATTCGGACGACCTTATTAATTCCCCGCTCGTTTTCTATATCCCCGTTTACAAGAACATGCCCGCAACCGCTTGTCCAAAACCGACAAGCAGCCGCAACAACAATAACCTTTTGGACTCGCTTTCGGTAAGCGGATATCCGATTAGCCCAAGTTTTTACCGATATACTACCGAGTATTCGGCGACGGTTGAGGCAACCGCTCCCACAACCGTTACAATTAGCGCTCAAACCTCCAACACTACCTATGCTACGGTTAGCGGAACGGGCGAATTTGATCTTAAAGAAGGGCTTAACACCGCAACGCTTATCGTTACAGCGCCAAGCGGCGTTAAACGCACATATACGCTTAAAATTACGCTTAAAATCGTTGAAGAAGATCAACCGGTTTTAAATCCCGAAATTAAAACCGAATATATGATAGGTAAATACATTACCGGCGTCGCTCCGAACACCACTTTGGCCGATTTTGCCGAAAAATTCAGCGTTAGCAACGGCTCGTTCAAGATTTTCGGCATATCGGGATACGAGGTCTCGGACGATAACCTTTCTACGGCCCATACGCTTAGAATTTATAACACAAGAGGCGTTGAAACCGCCTCCTACCAAATCGCAGTCATAGGAGACAACAACGGCGACGGGCTTATTACCTCGGTTGACCTGCTCCGTATGCAAAGGCAAATGCTCTCTACCATGGAATTTAAGGGCGTATATCTAAAAGCTTGCGACGTAAACCTTGACGGCGTTATTGACGTTGCCGACCTGATTTATGAGCAAAGCTATATTCTTGGTTTAGCTTGAATAAAAACGTAAAACTGCCGTCATTAATTGGGGCAGTTTTTTGTTTTTAAAAGCAATAAAAAAATTATCGAAAAAAGTTCTTGACATTGACGGGCAGGTGTGATATTATAATGCTCGTTGACAGTCGGTGTCTTTGGCGATGAGGGTACACCTGTTCCCATCCCGAACACAGAAGTTAAGCTCATCAGTGCCGAAAATACTTTGGTGGTGACGCCACGGGAAGATAGGGCGATGCCGACACAACTTAAAAAGCCAACCGTTTCGGTTGGCTTTTTTCTTTTATGTAATCCAAAAATAGAAATAGTATTAGTGACCAACCTTAAACGCGAGGCGGAAACTATAAAAAAAGAAGAGCCTCGGCACGCGAAATGCGTGTCGAGGCTATCGACTGGTCCGAGTGACAGGACTTGAACCTGCGGCATCCTGCTCCCAAAGCAGGCGCGCTACCAGCTGCGCTACACCCGGAAATAATACTTTTGCGCTCGCAAAAGCGACCATATAATTATAATGCCGCCAAGCGATTTTGTCAATTCATATTTGCAAAATATAAATCCTTTCGATTTAACAAATACTTGACATTCATCATTACTGATAATATAATTATTCTTGCTGACATAAGTCGGCATAAAAAATATATGCGGATATGGCGGAACTGGCAGACGCGCTAGATTCAGGTTCTAGTCGGGGCAACTCGGTGCAGGTTCGATTCCTGTTATCCGCACCATTTTGAAAAGCACTTGCTTAAAAATAAGCAAGTGCTTTTTTTGTTATAATATTTTCTTTTTTATAAGACGTTGGGTGATTTTATTAAGATTAGTTACGAGGACGTCGCCCGTTACTCGGAGGCTGTTATCCCCTATCGTTGCGTTAATTTTTTCAATTTCCTTATAAATGTAATCAGTATCGTCGTAGCCGCACGCAAAAACGGCGTTAAGCAGCTTTGTAGTACGTTCAAAGCCGTCCTTCATCATGTAATCAATGCTATCCTTTTTGAAAACGACCGACTGCTTAAATTTGCTTGTTGCGGGAAAGGCGATTTTTATAATTTTATTATCGAAATCGGTGTTTTCGAACTTATAACAAACGTCGTCGAAATACACGCAAATTATATAATCCAAATCCTTATTTATAAGCGGGAAAACGGGGATATTATCAATCATAGCGCCGTCAAAATAAGGCGTACCCTCGACCGCAACCGGCTTATTATAAACCGGCATGGCGACGCTTGCCTTTAAATAAGACGGGATAAGCTCGTTCTTTACTTTTGACAAATCTTTGTAAATAAGATTGCGGTTATCAAGGTCAAGCAACGAACAAAAAAACGGATTTAGAACAGATTTATCGGGAGCAAAAAGGTTATCAATATCATCTTGGAGCAGGTCGCTTTTTAAAAGCTGGCCTATAGAAAGCTTTGCGGCGTTTTGGCACAAGGTTTGCCACATCGCCTCGATTTTATCAATTCGGTCGGTTGCGTAAGCGTAGCCGTTAAGCACGCCGACCGACGCACAGCTAATATACTCAATTTTTTCGGGCGGAATAAAGTTTCTTAAGGCTTTAAGGGCGCCGATTTGGTACGCTCCTTTTGCCATGCCGCCTGACAGCACTAACCCTATTTTCATTTGCTCCTCCAACATTTTTGTTTAAATCCTTAACATTTCAAGTATATTATGAAATCGGCTTTATTTCAAGTAAATTTTGACGAGCAAAGGCAAAAGGATTAAATTGGATTAATAAAAAAGGCAGGGGTGTTTATCCCCTGCTTTTTTTGTGAAAATTAGGATTATTTGCTTTTGCCGAGATAGGCTTCCTTTATCGTATCGTTTGCAAGAAGCTCGGCTCCCGTACCAGCCATTGTAATTGCGCCGGTTTCAAGCACGTATGCGGTGTCCGCAATACGAAGCGCCATGTTAGCGTTTTGCTCGATAAGCAGAACGGTTATTCCCTCGCCGTTAATAGTTTCGATAATTTCAAAAATACTTTTAACTACCAAAGGCGCAAGTCCCAAAGACGGTTCGTCCATCATAACAAGCTTCGGCTTGCTCATAAGGGCGCGTCCTACGGCTAACATTTGCTGTTCGCCGCCCGAAAGCGTACCGGCAAGCTGCCAATGTCTTTCCTTAAGGCGCGGGAAAAGCGAATAGACATATTCCAAGTCGGCGTCAAGCTTATCTTTTCGCAAATAGGCGCCGATTTTAAGGTTTTCCTGAACGGTTAAGTTTGGGAAAACGCGTCGACCTTCGGGAACCAGGGTTACGCCTCTTGACACGATTGCGTCGGGCGACAGGCCAAGTATGTTTTGGCCATTTAAAAGGATTTCGCCCGACTGCGGCTTGACGATACCCGAAATTGAACGCAAAACAGTAGATTTTCCGGCGCCGTTGGCTCCGATAAGGGTTACGATTTTACCCTCTTCTACCGCCATTGAAATGTCGTTGACGGCTTTGATTCCGCCGAAATTGACCGAAAGATTTTTTATTTCAAGAATATTACTCATCGTCTGCCGCTACCCCCAAATATGCGTCGATTACCTTTTGGTTGGACTGGATTTCGGCAGGCGTTCCCTCGGCAATTTCTTTGCCGAAGTCGATAACGTATATTCTGTCCGAAATGTCCATTACGAGGTTCATGTGATGCTCAATAAGCAAAATTGTTATATCGAATTTATCTCTTATATAGCGGATAAACGCGGTAAGTTCTTCGGTTTCCTGCGGGTTCATGCCGGCGGCCGGCTCGTCAAGCAGTAAAAGCGACGGACTGGTTGCAAGAGCACGGGCAATCTCTAACTTGCGTTGTTTTCCGTAAGGAAGCGAGGTTGCAAGTTCGTCCTTTACGTTATCAAGCTCGACAAGCTTAAGAAGCTCCAAGGTTTCTTTTCGCATACGGGCCTCTTCCTTAAAATTAAGGTGGAAAGTAGCGGTAAAGAGGTTGGATTTGCGGCGCAAATGCTTTGCGGTAAGGACGTTATCGAACACCGTCATGGATTTAAAAAGGCGGATATTTTGGAAGGTTCTTGCCATTCCGAGCTTTGTAATAACGTCGGGAGTTTTGGAAACAACCTTTTTATAAACGCCCTTGTTTTCACCGGCGTAAAGCTTTTTCATCTTTCCGCGGGGTTTGTTAGAAATTATAAGCTTATCGTTAAAATAAATTGCGCCGTTGGTTGGCTCGTAAACGCCGGTAATTGCGTTAAAGGCGGTTGTTTTGCCGGCGCCGTTGGGGCCGATAAGGGCCACTATCTCGCCCTTGTTAACCTCCATGCTGAAGTTGTTGACGGCAACAACTCCTCCGAACTGCATGGTTATATTTTCTAAGCGAAGTACGTTTTCCATTATTCGGTCACCTCCGCTTTGGTTGATTTTTTAGATTTCTTATTAAACTTTGCCGCAATGTTTTTCGGCAAGCTTACAATTCCGTTAAAGAGACCGACGGGGCTAAATTCCTTGTCGCCCATAATACCCTTGCGGAAGAAAAGCACGAAAATCATAATTATTACCGAGAAAACTACAAGGCGGAAGCCGTTGCGGAAAAGGGGCAGTCTTAGGCCCATAAATTCGCCGCTGTCAAGGCCGCGGAGCCACCATTCCTGAGACGCGATGTAAAGGAAGCTGGCCAAAATTGAGCCCGAAAGCGAGCCGATACCGCCGATTACGACGATAAGCAAAATTTCGTAGGTAAGAGCCGATGTGAACGGAGCGGCGTTGGTTGAGCCAACGTAAACAGCGTACATTGCGCCGCCGATACCCGCAAAAAACGAGCTAGTAACAAAGCTTATCATTTTATGCTTAGCAAGGTTGATACCCATAGCCTCGGCGGCCACTTCGTCGTCACGGATTGCCTTAAACGCTCTGCCATATGTTGATTTTATAAGCAAGGCGATAAAACCGATACAGACAAGCGCAACGAGGAAGAACGGAATTACATAAGACAGCTTATCGAAAGGCGTATCCTTTAACAAATCCTTAAAGGAATTAAGTTTACTAATCGGGAAAGAGCCGTTGGTAAGGCGGCCAAGCTTATCCCACTGGATAATTGTACGCAAAATTTCGGCAAAGCCTAAGGTTGCGATGGCAAGATAGTCGCTTTTAAGCTTAAGCACCGGCAAGCCGATAAGAAAAGCGAAAATAGCCGCAACTATACCCGCCAAAACAATGGCTACGATAAGCGGTAGCTCGAAGTCAACAAGCGGTTCGCCCGAAAAGCTGAATACAGTAGCGCGGTTTGCGTCTTTTACCGAGAAAATAGAGAAAACGTATGCGCCGATAAGCATGAATCCCGCCTGACCAAGGGAGAAAAGCCCCGTAAAGCCGTTAAGCAGGTTCATCGAAACGGCAACAATTGCGTATACGCAGCCCTTTTGAAGCACCTTAACAATCATGTCGAAGGAGTTGGAGGTCATGTCGATTACGACAAGCACGGCAAGAAGCGCCACGAACAACACGATATTAGTATACGTATTAATCTTTTTTGCCTTTTGCTGGTTGGTTATAAGTAAAGATTTCACGGCGTTCCCCTCCTTATACCTTGTCGATTGTCTTTTCGCCAAAAAGACCCGACGGTCTTACGCAAAGAATGACAATAAGAAGGGCGAAAGTAAATGCATCCGAGAAAGGAGTAAGGCTTACTCCGCCGATTGATAAAGAACGGATAAGGTTTTCGCAAATACCGATAATAAAGGCACCGATAACTGCACCCGGGATTGAACCGATACCGCCGAATACGGCAGCTACGAAGGATTTAAGGCCCGGCATAGCGCCCGACGTTGGTACAACCGACGGGTAGTTTGCGAAATAAAGAATTGAACCGACAGCCGCAAGCAAGGAACCGATAATAAAGGTTACGCTTATTACTCGGTTAATTTTTACGCCCATAAGCTGAGAGGTTTCGAAATCCTTGGACACCGCACGCATTGCAATACCGATTTTAGTAAAGCGGATAAGCAAAACAAGCGCGATGATTAAGATAATTGTAAGCACGGGAGTAATTACGGTAACCCATTTTGTGGTTGCGCCGAAAATTGTTACGGTATCCGAAAGGAACGGGATAGCCGGATATGTTTTTGCAAGGCCGCCGGTGATATACAAAGCGACGTTTTGAAGCATATATGATACGCCGATGGCCGAAATCATAACCGACATTCTCGGAGCGGTACGAAGCGGCTTATATGCAACTCGCTCGATTGTAAATCCGACAAGCACCGTTATGATAAGCACAAGCGGTATTGATAAATAAAGCGGCATGGCCGTAGTTGCGTATATCATGATAAGTCCCGCTACCATGAACACGTCACCGTGGGCAAAGTTGATAAGACGGAGTATGCCGTATACCATGGTGTAACCAATGGCTATAAGCGCATACTGCCCGCCGACAGATATACCTGCCAAAATGTAGTCCATCAAAGGAATTCCTCCAAATGCCAAAGGACATTGAACATTAGTTCGGTAAATGTTCAACAGCCTTCGGTAAGTTAGTCTTTTTTTAAAAAACCAAGGTCGGATGCGAGGCATCCGACCCTGTTTTAATAGCTAAACCGGATAGATTATACGCCCTGTTCTTTTACGAATTTCCAAGCGCCGGTAGCGGTGTCGGCAGCCTTAATGTAAGCTACGCTACGCTGAGCGTCGCCGTTTACCGAGTCAAACTTAATTTGGCCGGTAACGCCGGTGTAATCAACGTTCCAAAGAGCTTCCTTAATCTTAGCAGCGTCGCCAGAACCGGCAGCCTTGATAGCCTCAAGCGCTACGAAGTAAGCGTCGTAGCCCATTGCCGAAACAGCCGCAACAATGTCGTTACCGCCGTTGTTGGTAAGGTTCTGCGGGTCGGAGTTAATCCAATCCTTGAAGCCCTTATCGTATTCGGCGTTACCGCCTTCCTGATAGAAGGTGGTTACGTTAATGGTTACGTTCTTGCCCTTTGCGGCGTCGAGGATTACGTTGGAGTCCCAAGTATCGCCGGCGTAAAGCGGCATGTTTGCGTCCTGAGTAGCGGCAGCCTCAATGATAAGCTGAGCATATGTGGTAGAAGTAGGAGCGAAGATAGCCTCTGCGCCTGCCTTCTTAGCGTTGGTGATGTAAGAAGTAAAGTCGGCCTGGTTGGTCGGGAAGTTTTCGGCAATTACTTTACCGCCGAGTTTCTCGAAAGCATCCTTAAAGCTGCTTGCAAGACCGAGGTCGTATGCGTTGCCGAGCTCGGCAAGGGTATAGGCGGTCTTAATGCCGTTATCCCATGCGTACTTAGCAAGAACGGAGCCCTGGAACGGATCGAGGAAGCAAATACGGAAGTAATGCTGGTTTCCTTCGGTAACCTGAGTGTTTGTACAGGTAACGCCGATAGCGGGAATGCCGGCCTCTTCAAACGTGGGAGAAGCGGCGATAGATACGCTTGAGCCGTAGGAGCCCAAAACAACGGAAACTCCCTTGTTTACAAGTTCGGCAGCGGCGGTAACCGCTTTATCGTCGGCTGACTGGTTGTCAACCTCAACAAGTTCAATTTCGTAGGTTTCGCCGCCGATTGTAACGGTCGGCTGAATGCTGTGTGCATATTTAATACCTAAGGTTTCCTGTTTTCCGCCGGCGCCGTTAGCTCCGGAAGCGGGTTCGAAAATACCGATTTTGATGACCTTGTCACCGCCGGCGGTATCACCTTCACCGCAGCCGGCTAAGCAACCGCAAAGCATAGCTAAGCAAAGGACTATTGCTAATATTTTTTTCATGATTTTTCCCCCTTGAATAATTAAAATGCATTTTTAATAATATATTTTATATATTATTGATATAATATTATAACAAAATCGACATATTGTCAATTAATTTAACCAAAAATGACGCAAATTATTATTTTTTGTGAACAAAAACGATTTGTGTCATTTTGTTTTGGTGTTTTTGCACGGAGAACAACTGTCTTTTTAATAGAGACTGCATTAATATTTATTCAAAAAGGGGTAGAAATATTAAAGCGCTTGTAGTATAATGCAGGTGGTTTATGAATCCATTTAAATTATGAGGAGCATGAAAATGAAAATTGTAATAATGGGTTGCGGTAAAATCGGCACAACCATTTTATCAAGCCTTGTTGCAGAAGGTCACGACGTCACCGCCATTGACGAAAATATGGAGGTTGTTAACGAGCTTTCCAACATATATGACGTTATCGGCGTTTGCGGTAACGGCAACGATTGCGAAACCTTAAGTGAGGCGGGTATTGAAAAAACCGACCTTTTCGTTGCTATCACCGGCTCCGACGAAATGAACATGCTTTCCTGTTTCCTTGCAAAGCGTATGGGCGCTAAGCACACCATCGCCCGTATACGCAATCCCGAATACAACGACCAAAGTTTAGGCTTTATGAAGCACGAGCTCGGCCTTTCTATGGCTATAAATCCCGACCTTTTGGCAGCGCAGGAGCTTTTTAATATTTTACGTCTTCCCTCCGCCGCTAAAATAGAAACATTTTCGCGCCGCGCATTTGAAATGATTGAATTAAAGCTTAAAAACGACTCGGCGCTTGACGGCATCAGTTTAAGCGAGCTTAGAAAAAAATATGACGTAAAATTGCTTGTTTGCGTTGTTCAGCGAGGCGACGAGGTTTACATTCCCGACGGTAATTTCGTACTTAAAAGCGGAGACAAAATCGGTATAACGGCGACTCCGTCGGAAAATATGAGATTTCTTAAAATGGTCGGCACAATGCAAAAACACGCAAGAGATATAATGATTTTAGGCGGCAGCCGCACCGCTTTTTATCTTGCAAAAATGCTTATTTCAAGCGGAAACTCGGTTAAAATCATCGAAAAGGACCACGAGCATTGCATTGAACTGTGCGAACAGCTGCCCGGCGCCATTGTTATAAACGGCGACGGCGCTCAACAGGAACTTTTAAGCGAAGAGGGATTAGCGTCAATGGACGCTTTCGTTTCGCTGACCGGTATGGACGAGGAAAACATACTTATTTCCTTCTACGCCGCGTCGCAAAACGTTCCTAAGGTTATTTCCAAGGTCAACCGTGACGAATTTGCCTATATTGCCGAAAAAATCGGTCTTGACACAATAGTTTCTCCGAAAAAGATTATTTCGGACATTCTTGTACGATATGCAAGAGCGCTCCAAAACTCGGAAGGCAGTAACGTGGAAACCCTTTACAAGCTTATGGACGGCACGGTTGAGGCGCTTGAGTTTAATATAAGCAACGAATGTCCCGTTATCAACACGCCGCTTAAGGACATGAAGCTTCAGCCGAACACCATTATTGCGGGTATCATTCGCGGCAGGAAAACTATTATCCCCGCCGGTAACGATATGATTTTACCCGAGGACAAGGTTATCGTGATCTCCGAAGGCCGCAGAATTAATAATATTGCGGATATTATAAGATAAAACGAGGGTAAAATATGAATCGCAGAATGGTTTTTTTCCTTGTGGGACAGATACTTAAGGCGGAAGCGGCTTTGCTTGCGTTGCCGCTCATAGTTTCGCTTTTATATAAGGAAAGCGGTTACTTAAGTTTCCTTATTACTATAGGAATCGCACTTGTTTTAGGATTCGGGCTTACCCTTATATCCCGACCGAAAAACAAGGTTATTTACGCAAAGGAAGGCTTTGTTGTGGTCGCCTTGGCGTGGCTTGTAATGTCGGCGATAGGCGCGCTTCCCTTTGTAATTAGCGGGTCTATCCCCTCTTACGTTGACGCTTTGTTCGAGACGGTAAGCGGCTTTACTACAACCGGCTCTTCGTTAATACCAGACGTTGAAGGCCTTGAACACGGAATTTTATTTTGGCGCAGCTTTACCCATTGGATCGGCGGCATGGGCGTACTTGTTTTCGTGCTTGCCGTTATTCCGAATTTCTCCGACCGCTCAATACATCTTATCCGAGCCGAAATGGCCGGGCCGATAATCGGCAAGCTTGTACCAAAGGCGAAACAAACGGCAAGAATTTTGTACCTTATATATATTGCGCTTACCGTTATTGAAATGATTATGCTTCTTTTCGGCGGCATGACGCCTTTTGAAAGCGCCGTTCACGCATTTGGCACGGCAGGTACCGGCGGATTCGGAATTAAAGGAGACAGCATTTCGGGATATAGCCCCTACTGTCAATGGGTTATAACCGCTTTTATGCTTATATTTGGCATAAACTTCAACCTCTTTTACTTTATTCTGTTAAGGAAAATTCAGGTTGTGTTCAAAAACGGCGAGTTATGGGCATATTTCGGCGTTGTGGCCGTATGTACAGGAATTATAACCTTTAATATCATGCCGTTATTTGAAGGCTTTTCGGAAGCTATCCGCCACGCAGCTTTCCAGGTTGCCTCGATGATTACAACAACGGGATATGCAACCGCCGATTTTAATCAATGGCCTGAGCTGTCCAAGGGAATTATGTTCATTCTTATGTTCATAGGCGGTTGTGCCGGGTCTACGGCGGGCGGACTTAAGTTAGCAAGAGTTATTATTCTTTTCAAGATGATAAAAAAAGAATTTAACCGAATGTTGCACCCTCGCTCGGTTAACGTTGTAAAATTAGAAGGAAAACAAATTGACGCTCCGATACTCGAAACCACCGGCGTTTATTTCGCACTTTACATGATATCAATTATCCTTATTTTCTTTGTGCTTAGTTTTGAACCGTTTGGGTTCACAACCAATTTTTCCGCCGCTGTCTCCTGTTTTAACAACATAGGCCCCGGCTTTGACAAAATCGGCCCGATGTCGAATTTTTCCTGTTACAACGATTTTTCGACTATCGTGCTTACCTTTGCGATGTTGCTCGGCAGACTTGAACTTTTCCCCGTTTTAATTTGTTTCTCTCCGTCAACGTGGGCAAAAAAATAAGGTTTAATTAAAAGCCCTGAAACCGTTTGGTTTCAGGGCTTTTTCTTTACAATATAATCAGGTTTTTATCGCTTTTTGTAAGGTTTTCAAAGCCGTTTTCGGTTATCAAAACCATATCCTCTATTCTTGCGCCGAAGCGGTTTTCAAGATATATTCCCGGCTCAACCGTCAATATCATGCCCTCGGCAAGCTTGGTTTCACAGCGGGTATTAAAGCTTGGGTTTTCGTGAATTTCTATGCCGACCGAGTGGCCTAATCCATGTCCGAAGCAACCCTCGTACCCTGCGCCATTTATAAGGTCTCGGGCGGCGCGGTCAACATCGCGGCAAACGGCGTTAGGTGCGATAACATCAAAGGCGGCGTTTTGGGCGGCAAGGACGGTTTCGTACACCTTTTTCATTTCGGCGGTTACCTCGCCGACGGCGACAGTCCGCGTCATATCGGAGCGATAGCCGTTAACTACCGCGCCGAAATCCATGGTTACAAAGTCGCCTTTTTCAATTTTTTTATCGGTAGGCACGCCATGGGGCAACGACGAATTTTTACCCGAAACGACGATAAAATCAAAGGAAACTCCCTCGCTTCCAAGACGTCGAAGGTAAAACTCCATGTCGAGCATAATTTCCTTTTCGGTACGGCCGACCGAAATTTTATCAAGAATATATGAAAAGGTGTCATCGGTAAGCTTTTGCGCCGATTTAATATATTCAATTTCGGTTTTATTTTTTACCGAGCGAAGCTCGCACAAGGCCTTGTCAAGAAAATCGGTATCGGCAACCGAGACGTTATCAAAGCGGGATTTATAAAGATTAAAATCGCTAACGCTTACCGAATTTGTTTCTATAAAAAGCTCGGTTACGCCATACTTTGCGATAAGCTCGTTTATTTGGCCGATAGTGTTAGTAAGCAGCGTCACTTTACATGATCTAACCGCTTTTTTCGCCATTTCGTAATAGCGAAAATCGGTATAAAAATCGGCTCCGTCGGCGGTTACGAAAACAAAGCCCGCCGACGAATGAAATCCAGTAAGATAAAACCGGTTAGCGTCGCTTAAAATAAGCGCCGCTTGGGCGTTTGAAAGCCGTTTTTGAAGATTTTTTATTCGGTTAGTTATCATTTTTTATCACCTGAATTAAGTTTTATGTTATTTTCGGCAAGATAGGCTCTTATATCGTCAGGCATTTCGGATTTTACGCTTATTATTTCGCCGCTTATCGGTTGGGTAAAGTTGACCGAAAGACAATGGAGCGCTTGGCGGTCAAGAAAAGCATCGGCATAGCCGTACATTGTGTCACCGACAAGCGGAAAGCCAGAATAAGAAAAATGGACACGGATTTGATGGGTGCGTCCCGTTTCAAGGGTTACCAAAGCGACCGAAATTTCGCCGTTTGTATAAATTCGGCGAAAGTTGGTAACGGCTTTTTGGCCGTCGGGAGCAACACAACGTTCCATTTTGCTTTCTTCCTTGCGACGGATAGGTTGGTCAATCCGCCCCGTTTCGGGAATTTCGCCGTGGCACACACAAAGATATTCTTTATCGACCTTTCCCGCAAGCTTGCTCGCCGAAATTTGGTCAAGTGCGACGACTACAAGCCCCGACGTACCTCTATCAAGGCGGTTAACGGCTCTAAACGCTAAACGGTGTCCCCTACTTTCGGCAAAAGAAGCAAACGCGTTTGCGAGCGTTCCCGATTGTAAATCCTTTGACGGGTGAACGGGCATATGAGCGGGTTTATCCATGACAATTACATTTTCGTCGGCGTACAAAACGGGAACAGTTATATTTTCGGCTTCGGCCGGCTTTTTGTCGTCGGGGAAACGAAGCTCGATAACATCGCCGCTGTGGACAATCGCTCTTACCGTAACCGGCTCTCCGCATAGCAAAATTCGACCGTAATGCTTTAGCTTTACGGTTGTGCGGGTTGATATATTATGCGAACGAAGCCAGTTTTTGAGTATCATGCCATCTTCGGCGGCAAGGACAGTAAGAGTCAAGGTTTTCACGTTTATCACCTACCCTTCATTATAACACAATAATTCAAATTTTCGACCGAATATTATAAAAAATAAGAATATTGAAAAAAATGCTTGCATTTGTCTTAAATCTATGATATCATTATTCGGTCAGATTATGAAACTTCTAAAGGAGGTGCAGACCATGGCAAAATGCGAGTTCTGCAACAAGCAAATTCAGTTCGGTATCAAGGTTTCCCACTCTCACAGACGTTCA
>JAFNUO010000146.1 GCA_017383985.1 Clostridia bacterium
CGGTGCTCACGAGGAAACGGTTATAAGAGGCTATCTCGACACATGCCTTGAGCTCCCATGGGAGACCTATACCAAGGATTCTATTGACATAGAAAAATCGCGTAAAATTCTTGAACGTGAGCATTATGGACTTAATGACGTTAAAAAGCGTATTATCGAAATGCTTGCGGTTAAAAAGCTTGCCCCCGAAATCAACGGCCAAATCATATGTCTTGTCGGCGCTCCCGGCGTTGGTAAAACGTCGATAGCCCGCTCAATCGCAAATTGCATGGGCCGAAAATATGCCCGTATTTCGCTTGGCGGAATAAAGGATGAATCGGAAATCAGGGGACATAGACGCACCTATATCGGCTCGATGTCGGGACGAATTATCAACGCTATCTCCGATTCGGGCGTATCAAATCCGCTTATTTTACTTGACGAAATTGATAAAATCGGAAAGGATTTTAAAGGCGATTGCTCTGCCGCTTTGTTGGAAGCGCTTGACCCTGAACAAAATTCTACCTTCCGCGACCATTATATCGACATGCCGTATGATTTAAGCAAGGTTTTGTTTATTACAACGGCTAATGACGAAAGCGCAATTCCCGGTCCGTTACGCGACCGTATGGAGATAATCGAATTGCCGAGCTATACAAGAGAGGATAAATTCCGTATTGCCGGAAAGTATCTTGTACCTAAGGAAGTTAAAAAGCACGGCATGACAACCAAAAATTGTAAGATTACAAACGCCGCACTTTACGAGGTTATTGATTACTATACCCGTGAGGCCGGTGTGCGTAAGCTTGAACAAAACGTTGCCGCCTTGTGTCGAATGGCGGCGGTTGAAATGGTTGACGGCAAAAAGGAAACGGTTAAAATTGACGCAAAAGACGTTGCACGTCAGCTTGGCGTCAGAAAATATCGACCCGAAACGGTTAACGATTGCCTTGACGAAATCGGTACGGTTAACGGCTTGGCTTGGACTTCCGTTGGCGGAGAACTCATGAAGCTTGAAGCGGCGGCGCTTGAGGGTACGGGAAAAATCGTGCTTACCGGCTCGCTTGGCGACGTTATGAAAGAGTCGGCGCATACCGCCGTAAGCTACGTTCGCAGTGTTGCCAAGGATTACGGCATTGACGCAAAGTTTTATAAAAACAAGGATATTCATCTTCACGCTACCGAATCTGCTGTGCCTAAGGACGGCCCTTCGGCGGGCATAACCATGGCCGTAGCTCTTGTTTCGGCGCTTACTAATATACCGATAAGACACGACGTTGCCATGACGGGAGAGATTTCTCTTCTCGGTAAGGTTTTGCCAATCGGCGGACTTAAAGAAAAAACAATGGCCGCGTACAGAGCGGGCGTTAAGAAGGTTATTGTTCCCGAAGAAAACCGAGCCGATTTATCCGAGATTGACGAGAGGGTAAAGGAAAACATAGAATTTATTATAGTAAGCGATGTTAAACAGGTGCTTGATACCGCTTTAGTTAAACCGAGAAAACCGTCGAATGAAATTACCCAAAAAAGCAAGCCGAAGTCAAATAAATCAACCGCAAATACGTCTAATTTATGGGAGACAAAATGAATTATAACAACATATACTACGAAGCCTCCTACGGAACTTCAAAACAGCTTTCAAAATCCAATTTGCCCGAAATAGCTTTTTCGGGTCGTTCAAACGTCGGTAAATCGTCTTTAATGAACAAAATTTTTAACCGAAAATCTCTTGTAAGAGTAAGCTCGGTACCCGGAAAAACCGTAACGGTTAACTTTTTCCGTTTGGATAATGTTCGCTTTGTTGATTTGCCCGGATACGGATATGCAAAGCTTCCCGATAAAGAGAAAATCCGTTTTGCTGATTTAATGGAGCATTATTTCGGAAGCAACCGCGATATTCGTTTGGTTGTTCAGCTTGTGGATATGCGCCATAACCCGTCTAAAGACGATATCGGCATGATTTCTTTTCTTAAAGAAAACGGGTTTGATTTTATTATCGCTCTTACAAAAGCGGACAAGCTTAATAAAACCGAATTTAATAAACAACTTAACAGCTTGACCGGAATTTTTAACGAAATGGACGTTAACGTGCCCGTTATTCCGTTTTCATCGGTTAACGGATTAGGCGTTGAAGAGGTTAAAAGAATTATTGAAGAAAAGGTTGTTTAAAGAGGGGTTGTCAAACATGCAAAGATACAGCCAACAAATAGATAAACGATATAATCAGCATTATACGGTCAACAAAAAGCCGTATTTTACCGTAACCTGCTTTTCTTTAGTTGCTATAATAATTTTACTTATTATCGCAATAGCCGTTACAAGACATGATTATAAAAAGTCTCAAACCTTGTTTGCCGACCAATCGTCGCAAACAATAGTAAGCAACGGCGAAACTCCCGTATCTTCCCAAAACCAAGAGGAAGAGCCCGTTTCCTCCGAGCCGGAGATAATTGAGATAACGGAGGGCTATTCTGTTCTTAACTTTACGGGGCAGGTGGACGACTGGCGTCTTAAAATGGCCAACCGTTTAAATATTATTGAAGATTATACGCCCAATGTTACAGCTATTGGCTCTCAATATTGCCAATACGGCGACAGTTACGAGATTGACGAAAGGGTATATGACGACCTTATTGATATGATTACCGCGGCTGAAAACGACGGCGTTGACCTTATTGCTGTTTCGGCTTACCGTTCGTTTAGTTCGCAGCAAAGGCTTTACGAAAGAAAGGTTCAAACATACCTTGACCAAGGTTATTCTCGAAAAAAGGCGGAGGATATCGCCGGTACAATTGTTGCCGTTCCGGGAACAAGCGACCATAACCTCGGTTTAGCGGTTGACTTTAACTATCTTGAACAGCATTATGAAAACACGGAAGAACTTGTTTGGCTAAAGGAAAACGCCGAAAAATACGGTTTTGTAATGCGTTATCCAAAGGATAAAGAAAATTACACCGGCGTAATTTACGAGCCGTGGCATTACCGTTACGTAGGCAAGGAACATGCGAAGGTTATGAACGAGAAAAACATGTGCCTTGAGGAATATGTAAAGTATTTGTCAAAAAACAGTTGACAAATTAAATAAGTTGGTATAAAATAGACGAGTCAACAAAGCAGGACAATTTTTTTGTTCTCACCTTTTACGGTTTTGTCCGTTCGGGTCAATATGTTTATTACCGGCGTTATTTATGCCGTTATTATGCCTATTGAGCACGAACGAGAAATTTGTTCGTGCTTTAATTTTTTTCGGAGGTGCTATATCCCATTAGCAGTAAAGAACTTTTAATCAATGAACAAATCATTGACAAAGAGGTACGAGTTATCGGTAACGACGGCTCACAGCTCGGCATCATGAGTGCCAGAGACGCTCAAAAGCTTGCTAACGAACAGGAGCTTGACCTTGTCAAAATCGCTCCCCAGGCAACACCGCCTGTATGCAAGATTATGAACTACGGTAAATATCGCTTTGAACAGGCAAAAAGAGAAAAGGAAGCCAAGAAAAATCAGCATGTTGTTGAAATTAAGGAAATAAGACTTTCTCTTAACATCGACACGCACGATTTTGAAACAAAAGGAAATCAGGCGATTAAGTTCCTGAAATCCGGAAACAAAATCAAGGTTTCTATTCGTTTCCGCGGTCGAGAGATGGGACATCAGAACATCGGTCTTGACAACATGACTCGTTTTGCTGAATACTGCTCGGAGTACGGCAATATCGAAAAAACCGCCAAGCTTGAAGGTAGAAACATGCTTATGTTCCTTGCCCCAAAGTCTGTCGAGAAATAATCACTGTTTAAAATATCAAGGAGGAATAAACAATGCCTAAAATCAAAACGCACACAGGTGCGAAAAAGCGTTTTAAGCTCACCAAATCAGGTAAGGTTAAGCGCGCACACGCTTTCAAATCCCACATTCTTAACAAGAAAACAACCAAGCGTAAGAGAAATCTTCGTAAGCAGGTTACTGCTGACAAGACAAACACAGCGCAGATTAAGCGCCTGATTCCGTATAAATAAAAAGTAAGTGCATACGGCACACTATTTTGGAGGTATTATAAATGGCTCGTATTAAAGGCGCTATGATGACGCGCAAAAGAAGAAAAAAGACATTAAAACTCGCAAAGGGTTATTTTGGTGCAAAGTCCAAGCTTTTCAAGACCGCTAAAGAAGCTGTCATGAAATCCGGCAACTATGCCTACATCGGTCGTAAGCTTAAGAAGCGTGATTTCCGTCGTCTTTGGATTACACGTATCTCTGCTGCAGCTAAAATCAACGGCATGAACTATTCTACTTTCATGAACGGCCTCAAGAAAGCCGGCGTTGAAATTAACCGTAAAATGCTTGCCGACATCGCAGTTAGCGATGCCGCTGGATTTGCTACACTTGCACAGACTGCAAAGGACGCTCTTTCTAAATAATTTTTAAACACGCTCGAAAAAAATCGGGCGTGTTTTGCTCAATAAAAGGGAAGGAGAAAACCGTTTTGTTCGAAAAAATTTCAAGTCGCGACAACCGGAAAATCAAAGATACAGCAAAGCTTATTTCGTCGACAAAGTACCGTCGAGAAACGGGTCTTTTTGTTACCGAAGGACTGCGCCTTTGTTGTGATGCGGCGGGTTGCGGAGTCGAAATAAATACGCTTTTTGTTACCGACGACGCATTTGAGCGTTACGGCGGCAAAATGGCCGAGCTTATTTCATCGGCAAAAGAAATTTTTTCGGTTACGGAAGAAGTCTTTTCCAAAATTTCAGACACCTCCTCTCCGCAGGGGGTTTTAGCTGTTTGTAAAACTCCCGATATTGAGCGAAACGCCGAAAGAATTACATCAAACGGCAGATATGTCATTTGCGAAAACGTATCTGACCCGTCAAACCTTGGCGCAATTTCGCGTACCGCCGAGGCTTTAGGCGTCAACGGAATGGTTATCGTCGGTAACGGTTGCGATCCGTTTGGCCCTAAAGCTCAACGATCGGCTATGGGCTCTTTGCTTAGGTTGCCGTTGTACAAATTTTGCGATATCAAAACGGCGTATGAGTTTTTACATAACCGTTCGATTACCGTTTATGCCTCGGTAGTTGACCGCGAAGCAAAAAAAGTCATGGATATAACCTTTGACGACGGTAGTGCGGTTGTAATCGGAAACGAGGGCAACGGACTTACCGACGAAGCAAAGCGAATTTGTGACCGCCAAATTACAATTCCCATAACAGGAAGAGCGGAATCGTTTAATGCCGCCGCTGCGGCCGCAATTCTACTTTGGGAGCTAATGAAATAGTATGGCGTTTATGAAAACTGACGTTTACTGGATTTATCTTCAGGCGATTATTGGCTTTGGAAGCCGCAAATTATTAAAAGTTCTTGATGTTTTTGAAACGGCCGAGAATTTTTATAATGCGTCGTACAACGAAAAGATAAATTCAAAGCTTTTTGATAAAAATGAAATTGCTCGCATTAACAATTATGAAATCGAATCGGCATATAAAATAATTGATAAATGCGATAAATTGGGTTATAAAATTATTACGCCCGACCATGACTGTTATCCCTCAAGATTAAAGCATATTATAAATCCGCCGTCGGTGTTGTACGTAAAAGGTACAATGCCCGATATTGACGACGAGGTTGCAGTAGCCATTGTCGGAACGCGAAAAGCTTCCGATTACAGCCGAGCTCTTGCTTATGAGCTAAGCGAACGGCTTGCAAGAGCGGGTGCAGTAATCGTAAGCGGCGGAGCCGTTGGTATTGATACGTCGGCTCATTCAGGGGCATTATCGGCAAAAGGCAAGACGGTTGCCGTGCTTGGTTGCGGGCTTAACTATAATTATCTTGCGTCCAACGAAATGCTTCGTCAGGATATAGCCGAAAACGGAGCATTAATTACCGAATATACTCCCGATTATCCCGCTTACGGATATAATTTTCCGTCAAGAAACCGAATTATTTCGGGGCTTTGTTTAGGCACGGTTGTTGTTGAAGCGGGTCAAGGTAGCGGCGCGCTAATAACCGTTGACCACGCTCTTGAACAGGGGAGAGATATTTTTGTTATACCCGGTGACCTTTCGTCAAAGAGGTATATCGGCTCCAACCGTTTAATAAGAGACGGCGCCAAGATTACAACCTCGCCGCTCGACATTCTTGAGGAATATACCCATATTTATCCCCATAGGATAAACATTGAAGGTTGCGGCGAAATGTTGCAAGGCAAGGGTAAATATCAACCGGAAGTTAGGGAAAATATTTATCCCGAAGAACCTAAATCACCAAAAAAAGTAACCGCAAAACAACCGAAAAAAGAAACAAAAATCATTGTTTCAGAAGAAAAATCAATAAGTCTTAAACCTAATAACGCCGTTTCGGGCCTTTCCGATAACGCTATGGAGCTTTATCTTGCGTTTAGCAAACACGAAATGACATTTGATGAGTTGGTTGAAGTGAGCGAGCTTAACGTTAACGACGCGCTTGCCGCCGCAACAGAGCTTGAAATTTCCGGCGTTGCCGAGGCGTTACCCGGCGGACGTTATAAAATTTGTTTATAATTTAAGTTTAATATATATCAAGGAGGACAAATATGTCCAAATTAGTAATCGTAGAGTCTCCGGCAAAGGCAAAAACAATAAAAAAATATCTTGGTTCGGGTTACGAGGTTGTTGCCTCAAACGGCCATGTGCGTGATTTGCCTAAATCAAAGCTTGGAATTGACGTAGATAACGGTTTTAAACCGCAGTATGTAAACATAGACACAAAAAACGAGCTTATCAAAAAGCTTCAGCAAAAGGCCGCGGAATCGGACGCAGTTTTGCTTGCAACCGACCCGGACCGAGAGGGTGAAGCTATTTCGTGGCATTTGGCTCAAATGCTTGCTCTTGATGTTGACTCGGAAAACCGTGTAACTTTCAACGAAATTACAAAAACCGGCGTAAAAGACGGTATGGCGTCTCCGAGAAAGATTAATATCGACCTTGTTGACGCGCAACAGGCTCGCCGTGTACTTGACAGACTTGTTGGATATAAGCTCAGTCCATTTCTTTGGAAAAAGGTAAGACGCGGTCTTTCCGCCGGCCGAGTACAGTCGGTTGCCGTAAAAATTATTGTTGACCGCGAACGCGAAATCCGCGCATTTGTTCCCGAGGAATATTGGACAATCGACGCAAAGCTTTGTCCGAAAGGCTCCACAAAGGCATTTGACGCTAAGTTCTACGGAAATGCAGACGGCAAAATTGACATTACAAATGAGGCTCAAGCGAACGAAATTTATGACCAAATTAAGGACGCTCAGTTTACCGTTTCGAGCATTAAAAAGGGCGTAAGAACCCGTCGTCCTGCTCCTCCGTTTATAACTTCAACTTTACAGCAGGAGGCGTCGCGTAAGCTTGGTTTTACCGCTCAGCGTACAATGCGTGCCGCTCAAACTCTTTACGAAGGTGTTGAGGTTGACGGACTTGGTATGACCGGTCTTATCACCTATATGCGTACCGACTCTTTCCGAATTTCAGAAGAGGCTCGCAACACCGCCGAAAACTACATTCTTGAAGTATACGGCGAAAAGTATTTGCCAAAAAAGAAAAATTATTATAAATCAAAGTCAAGCGCTCAGGACGCACACGAAGCAATCCGTCCCGCAATTCCCGAACTTACACCCGAAAAGGTTAAGGGAGCGCTTACCGCCGACCAATACAAGCTTTATAAGCTTATTTGGGAAAGATTTATTGCTTGCCTTATGTCTCCCTGTTTACAGGATACAGTAAACGTAGAAATAACCGCCGGCGATTATATATTTAAATCAAACGGATATGTTGTAAAATTCGACGGCTTTACCGTTCTTTACGAAGGTGTTGAGGTTGACGGACTTGGTATGAC
>JAFNUO010000147.1 GCA_017383985.1 Clostridia bacterium
CTTTCGCCGTCAGGCATACCTGCACCTCGCATAGAGTCCGTAATAAGAGCTATTTTGTCAGGTCCTTTAATTTTATATATTAATCTTAAAAGGTCTTTTGGAAGATGAATTCCGTCTGCAATTATTTCAACGGTCATATCGTCGTTTAAATATGATTATTCTACAATGCCGGCATATATGAAGGCGTTTTTACCGCGACCGAATTCGGTACGTGGATTGGGCCGAGAATTTTTGGAGTTTGGGGTAAGCCGAAAAAGCAAAAATTAAGGGTAGCCTTCTCCCCCGACGCCAAAAAAGCAAGCAAAACCGCAAACGAAATATACAAAACATTAATACATTAATATCACAAATAGTAAAAAGACGCGAAAAATATGATATAATGACGTGTACGTAATTTAAGGAGCGGTATGAATATGAGTCATATTATGCAAACGGACAATCTAATTTCTAAACGCATTGACTGGATTGACTTTGCAAAGTCAATCGGTATTTTTCTTATCGTTTTCGGTCATTCCATAAAGGGTACTATCGCCCACACCTTTGTTTATTCCTTTCATGTACCGCTGTTTTTTTATTTGACAGGAGTAACCTTCGGTTGCCGAACCGGTTACGGAAAATTTCTTTTAAAACGCGTTAAAACCTTGCTTGTTCCGTACTGGGCGGTGATGGCGATAAGCATAGTTATCTTTTATTTTATGGGTAGTTTTACCGCCGATAGCCTCGACGTAAATACGGCCACCTTTTCTTGGAAAGATTACATATTAGGCTCGCTTTACGGAAACTTTAAAACAGGCTTTTTAAAAGCAAACGCGCCGTTATGGTTTTTACCCTGCATTTTTGTTGTACAAAACTTGATGTACGGTATTATAAAAATTACCGAAAGGCTCAAAAAACCGATTTTAGGCACATTAACGGCGCTTGCTTTAAGTATTTTGATTTGCTACCTTAACTACTATGTATTTAAAATAACTATGCTCCCCTTTGCGATTGAAACCGCATTTTATGTGCTGCCGTACACCCTACTCGGATATGCTTTATCGAAATATCAGTTGCCGCAATTAAACCGATTCTTATCGGCGGCAATAAGCGCCGTTTTATTCGGCGCCTGCCTTGCGTTATGCTATTTCTTTAATGTTATTTGCAAAGTTAGCTATGATCAATATTCAAACCTTTCCCTTTGTTTTATTACGGCGCTTTGCGGCACTTTTGCGGTAGTTTTTCTATGCAAGGCGATACCGTCGTCAAAGCCGCTTTCATATTTAGGAAAAAACACAATGGTTGTATTGTTATTGCACAAATTCCCTATTTTATTTTTCCAAGTAATATTTAAACCTACCGTTGAACCGATGAAAAACAACTTTATACCCGTTTGTATTATTATCGCCGTAATTACGGTTGGAATGTGTCTTGTTGCGGGCGAGATTATAAAGATAATTTGTCCGTGGATGATTGGCGCATCACGCAAAAAAAGGTCCAAAAGCGAAAAAATCAAAAATTAAGAGTTATAAACGTAGTTTTCGGAATTACTTATAAAGAGGCTCTCGGCATAAATCGAGAACCTCTTTATTTTATATTTCGACAAATAGACTTGATTTTTGCGGGCCAAAATTATATCATTAAATTAATAGATGTTTGATATGAGATAATAAGTTTTTTTCTTATATCGAACAGAAAAAAGAAAGGTGTGTGACCCAAAAAAATGAAAATGCAAAAAACTCAAACGGTTGGCTACCTGCCTAACGAGACGCCGAGCTTTTTTAAGCTCGTCCTCTACGCAATCCAGCAGGTAATCGTCATGTTCCCCGCAACCATTACGGTTGCTCTTATCACCGGATTTCAAGTTTCAACAACTATTTTCGCAAGCGGTCTTGCAACACTTTGCTTTATCCTTATTACGGGACGAAAAATTCCCCTTTACTACGGCTCAAGCTTTGCTTACCTTACCGCAATAGCAAGCATGTGCGCCGCAAAGGGCTACGTTATGACCGACGGAATTTTGCCCGAAATTGCCATTCGCGAGGCTCAGTTCGGTATAATCATGTCGGGCTTTGTTTCTATTGCGGCCGGCCTTATTGTCCGTTTCGCCGGCTCAAAGGCCGTTGAAAAACTCCTTCCTGCAAGTATTACCGGTTCGGTTGCCATGATTATCGGCCTTACCCTTGCGGGCAACGCCCTTGGCGACGCAATTCCGAAAATCGGCGAAGGCGCTACCTCACACACTTCTGAACAAACTTGGTGGATTGCGGTTGCCCTTGTAACCCTTATCTCAACCGTACTTTATTCGCGTTATTTAAAGGGCTTACTCGGCCAGTTACCGTTACTTCTCGGCGCTTTGACGGGTTGTCTTTTCGCGGGAATTCTTTACTTCGCTGCCGACATTAACCTTTTCCGTCAAGTACCCGAAGCCGCTCTTGCTTCCTCGGTTTGGAAGCTTGGCGACGGCTCGATATTTGCCCTCCCCGCCTTCACTTTACCGAAATTTTCGATTGAGGCGCTTGTTGCTATTATGCCTATCGCAATCGCAACCATTCCCGAATCAACGGCACATATTTACCAGCTTGATATTTACGTCAACGACGTTGCAAAGAAAAAGGGCAAGGAAAAGTTTAATATATCCTCCCTGCTTCATAAAAACCTTATCGGCGACGGTATCTGCGACATGATTTCTGGCGTTATCGGCGGCCCCGCAGGAACAAACTATGGCGAAAACATCAGTACCATGGCTATTACAAGAGTTTTTTCGGTTCCCGTCCTTGCCGCAGCGGCAATTATTGCTATGGTAGTTTCCTGCTTCACTCCGCTTATTAAAGTTATTTACGGAATACCGCTTTCGGTTATCGGCGGACTTGAGATTTACCTTTTCGGTGCTATTGCCGCCCAAGGTATCGCAATTATGATTGACAAAAAGGTTGATATGTTCGACACAAAGAACATCGCCGTAATTGCCTCGGTCATGGTAATCGGTATCGGCGGACAATACGCATTCGGCGGTAATATCCCCGTATTTGGTATCAACGTACCTTGTATCGCCGGCGCCGCAATTTTCGGTATATTGCTTAACCTCCTCCTTTCAATCGGCAAAAAGAAAAAAGCCGAAGATGAACCGACCGAGGTTGTTTCCGAAGAAGCCGCAGAATAAAAAATTTAATTAAACAAAAAAGAGCTTTGTACGAAATCGTACAAAGCTCTTTAATTTTTTTATTAATTAACCGAAAAGATTAAGTAATACACCCGCGGCAACGGCGGAGCCAATAACGCCCGCAACGTTCGGTCCCATGGCATGCATTAGAAGGAAGTTGCCCGGGTCATATTGCTGGCCAACCTTTTGCGAAACACGGGCGGCCATAGGAACGGCGGAAACGCCCGCAGAACCGATAAGCGGGTTAACCTTACCGCCGGTAACAAGGTACATTACCTTACCGAGGAGAACACCGCCCGCCGTACCGAAACAGAACGCGGCAAGACCCATTCCAACAATTTTTAAAGTATCAACGTTAAGGAAAGAGGCGCCGTTAGTAGTTGCGCCAACGGTAATACCAAGGAAAATTGTAACTATATTCATAAGCTCGTTTTGAGCGGTTTTACAAATACGGTCAACTACTCCGCATTCCTTCATGAGGTTGCCGAGCATAAGCATACCGACAAGTACTGCGGCCGACGGAAGGAGGAGTGACACGATAATTGTAACGGCAACCGGGAAAATAATTTTTTCAGTTTTGGAAACCTGACGAAGGGTGTCCATACGAACCTTACGCTCTTTTTCGGTAGTAAGCAGCTTCATAATAGGAGGCTGGATAACCGGGATAAGAGCCATATAAGAATATGCGGCAACGGCAATCGGGCCAAGATACTGAGGCGCAAGCTTAGAGGTTACGAAAATCGCAGTGGGGCCATCGGCGCCGCCAATAATACCGATAGATGCGGCAACATTCTCATTCATGCCAAGAAGCAACGCGCCGATAAAGGCGATAAAGATACCAAGCTGAGCCGCGGCGCCCAAAAGCAGGCTTTTCGGGTTACTGATAAGCGGAGAAAAGTCGGTCATACAACCGATACCGAGGAAGATAAGCGGAGGATAAATACCAAGTTTTACGCCAAGGTATAAAATATCGAGCAATCCGCCTTGTTTAACTACCTCGCCGACCAACAAATGTCCGTCATGCCAAAACGCGGTGTTCGCAGTATCAAAAAATTCGGGGTGATACAATCCTGCACCGGGCAGGTTTGCAAGGAGCATACCGAACGCAATCGGTAAAAGTAAAAGGGGCTCAAACTCGAACTTGATTGCCAAAACGAGCAAGCCGCAAGCAACGGCAATCATAATAAGGTTTTTATAGCCCTCACCGATAAAAAACTGCGCAAAGCCGGATTCGTTAAGAATACCGGTAACAGTTTCAAGAAAACTTGTCCAAATATTCATTCTATAATACCTCCGTTAAAACGCACGTACGTTATCGCGGATACCTGCATTAGCCCAAGCAGAACGGCCCGAAACGGCAGGACGGATAGAACGAACAATGGCGGTTTTTCCCGTACCCTCGTACATCATGGCAACGGCGGCGGATATAACGGCGATAATTTCGTCGTCATCGCCGGTTGCAGATGCGGTAACGGGGGCGGCTTTAGGCGCGGGTTGTTTTACTGCTTTTTTCTCTTTTTTAGGAGCGGATGTTCCGTCTTTTTTAGAACCGTCTTTTTTTACAGCCTTGCTAACCCAGCCGAAAATACAAATCATAAATACAAGTATCAAAAGCATGGCAAAAACTATTACAACACCGGTAATAGTTGTAATCGCAGAAAGCTCGCCGATAGACATTTTAGACGAATCTATCGCAAGAGGAATATAATTCATAATCAGCCCTCCATCGTTTTCTTAAATCTTTCGAGTGCTTCGCGCAATTCTTCGGCCTTTTCTTCGGGAGCGGTTGGGTTACAGTGAGCCCATGCTCCGGTTTCAGAAGATGCGTTAAACTTCTGCTTGTCGGCGGAACGCATCGGCGGGAAAAACTCGATATGGAAATGATAATATTCAGAAGTATCTTCTGTATTTACGGGCGCATTATGCATACACATCATGTACGGGAACTTATAATCGAAAAGACTGTCAAGCATACCCGTTGTAAGCTTTAAGGTTTCGGCGAGCGAACGCTTTTCGTCGTCGGTAAGCTCGGTAATGTTGCCTACATGGCGCTTTGACATGATGTAAACGCCGTATGGATATTCAACAAAGAACGGAAGAATAACAGAAAAATGCTCGTTTTCGAAAATTACACGTTTCTCGAACTTTTCTTCTTGTTCAATCATTTCGCAGAAAATGCATTTTCCGTTTTCTTCATGGTATTCCTTAGCGGCTTCAATCTCAAGCTCAAGTTTTTTCGGAACAACCGAGTAACCGTAAATTTGTCCGTGCGGATGAGGCATAGAAACGCCTACAAGTTCGCCGCGGTTTTCAAAAATGAAAACATATTTAATATTCTCGTCGGACGAAATATCCGCAAAACGCTCACTCCAAAGGTCAACAAGCTTTGAAATATGGTCAACGGGAAGTTCGGGCAAAGTAATTGTGTGTTCGGGCGAATAAAGAATAACCTCGCACTTACCGTAAGCCGGTTTAACTTTAAAGAAATCGGTTGCTACATCGTCGGGCACTGGAGGTGTTTGAGACAATGCAGGGAAGTCGTTGTCGTATTTCAAAACGTCGAAATGGTCGGGTACTTTTCCCGAGCCGGGGCAAAACGGGCACCAATCTTTAGGCATATTCGGTCTGCCCTGACGGTGAGATGCAATCATAACCCAATCCTTAATAAAAGGATGATAACGAAGTTCAGCCATATTATATTTTCTCCTTTATGGTAGTGATTATTTACTGATTTTTGTGCCGCCGAGAGGACGGATTTTAAGAACGTAGCAGCTTCCCTTGCCAAATACGCCTTCAATAGTATTTATGTAGCTTTCAAGCAAATCGTTGGGAACAAACGCCTGGATTGTGCCGCCGAAGCCGCCGCCGTGTACGCGGTATGCGCCTCTGTCGCCGAGGACCTTGCCCGAAAGAGCAAGAGCGATAGACAATCCCTGTTCAACCGGAGCAGACGCCGCATAAACATTTTGTAAAAACATGAAGGAAGAGCGGCCCGATTCGCGAACAAGATTTAAGAAGCCGTTAAAATCTCCGTTTTGGAGCGCCTTTTTCTCTTCAACTGCGCGACGGTTGTCGTCAAAGAAATGGATTGAACGCAAAACGGCGCGGTCGCCACACTTTTCGCGGATTTCAGCCATGTTTGCATAAAATTCGGCTTCATCAACCTGACGCAGGGCGGTTTTTCCAAAATATTCGGCAACGTTGCGCATTTCTTCCGGTACTGCGGCATATTCGCAGGTAAGGTCGGCGTGGTTTCCGCCGGTGTTTACGATACAAAGCGAATGATTTTGAGCCGCAAAATCAAAATCAACCTTTTCGATAATCGGGTTTTCTTTATCGCCAAAGTCAATTCCTACAAAGCCGCCAACCGAGCTTGCCATTTGGTCCATAAGGCCGCTCGGCTTTCCGAAAAATACGTTTTCTGCGTACTGCGAACATTTAGCAATCGTAACGGCGTCGATTTTACCGTCGTTGTAAATATAGCTTATTATTGTACCGACAAGTACCTCGAAAGCGGCGGAAGAAGAAAGTCCCGAACCCTTAAAAACGTTCGAGGTTGTATATGCGTCAAAACCGCCGATATCGTATCCAAGCTCTTTTATACGGGCGCAAACGCCGCGAATAAGAGAAGAGGAACGTTCCTTTTCGCTTTCAACCGGTGTAAGCTCGGCGGTATCAATTACGTCCATATCAAATCCCTTTGACTTAATACGAACAATACCTTCGTCATTTTTAGAAACAACGGCGATAACGTCAAGGTTTACGCCGCCGGCAAGCACACAGCCAAGCTGATGGTCGGTATGGTTACCGCCAACTTCGGTTCTTCCCGGTGCGCTGAAAAGTTCAACATCGCGGTCTTCGCCGAAGTAATGAGCAAAACGGTCGCAAGCATTTGAATATCGCTCAACCGATTCATTAATGTCGGTGTAAAGCACGTTAAAAATTTCGCTAAACTGACCGTCGGAAAGACAATTTTTGATTTCATTAAGTTTCATTTAGTCAACCACTCCTAATTCAATCGCTTTTCCCCTATTATGAGTATAAATAAATAATAACAAATATTATACAATAATTGCAATATATTTTTTACCACGTTTATGTAAATATGTTGCATAAACCGACTTAATATGCTATAATTCGAATCGAAACGAGGTGGAAAGCATGTCCGAAAACTTTAAGCATTCAATAAAAACACTATATCACGAAAATCTCGGCTTATCTGTTTATAACTGCGGATTTCAAAAATGCGAGCCGCTTCATTCATGGGGCCCGGCCATTCGCAACCACTTTCTATTACATTTTGTTGCATCGGGAAAAGGTACTCTTATAATCGGCGACAACCGATATAATTTATCGGCGGGCGACGGATTTGTTACCTTGCCCGACGAAATGGCATATTATGAAGCCGACAAAAACGAGCCGTGGGAATATTACTGGGTTGGATTTAACGGAGTTGATGGAGTAAGACTTATGAACGCCGCCGGCTTTAACATTAGTCCGTGCTTTCACTGCGACGACATTAAAATGGTTACCGACATGATTATGGAAATATATTCCGCAAACGGAACTAAGCTTTCTGACGAGGTTTATATGTCGGGTTGTATATATAAATTTTTATCCTTTTTAATTAAAATAAACGGAAGCGAAAACACAGAACACCAAGGCGTTATCGACTACGTTAAGCTCGCCATAAAATATATTGAGCATAACTATTCGCGCCAAATAAGCATTGTTGACATAGCCGACGCGGCGGGAATAAGCCGAAGTCATCTCTACCGCCTTTTTATGAAGCAGCTTAATATTACGCCGAACGAATATCTTATAAAATATCGCATAAATCTTGCCTGCGAATTGCTTAAAGACCGCAACATAAACATAAGCGAGACGGCGTATTCAATCGGCTTCACCGACCCGCTTTATTTTTCAAGGGTCTTCAAAAGCATAAAAGGCGTATCTCCAAGCAAATATGCCGCAAAAGAAGATTAAAAAAGGCACGGAAAACCGTGCCTTTTTTATGTGCCCGTTAAGCATTTTTCGGTATGCTCAATTTCGATTTTAAGCCGTTCAATTATCTTTTTTTCAAGGCGAGATATATACGACTGGGATATTCCCAATCGGTCGGCAACCTCCTTTTGAGTATGCTCCTTTTTGCCCCCGAAACCGAAGCGCAGCTCCATTATAAGCTTTTCTCTTGGATTTAACTTATCAATAAGCTTATGTAACAAAACGGCTTCATCATATGACTCTATGCCTCGGTTTATTTCTTCCCCGTCGCTACCCAAAACGTCGGATAAAAGCAATTCATTTCCATCCCAGTCAACGTTTAACGGTTCGTCAATTGAAACCTCGGCTTTAAGCGATGAGGTTTTACGCAAATGCATTAAAATTTCGTTTTCGATACACCGCGACGCGTAAGTAGCAAGCTTTATGTTGCGGTCGGGACAAAAGGTTTTTACCGCCTTAATTAAGCCGATTGTGCCTATTGAAATCAAATCTTCAACCGACGAAACGGTACCGTCGAATTTTCTTGCGATATACACAACAAGGCGCAAATTATGTACAATAAGCTTATCTCTTACCGTTTCGTCTCCGTTTGAATAGCGTAAAAGAAGCTCTTGCTCCTCCTCTTTAGACAACGGCGGAGGTAAAAGCTCCGGGCCGTTAATATAATCAACCTCAGGCACCGGCTTTAGTTGACATAATATTTTTGTAATGAGATTTTTAATCCATAAAAACATATCAATTCTCCTATATAATATCATAGTTTGCAACCGCGTTGTGTTCCCCGTCAAAGCGCCTTTTTGAAACGCCGATAAGAAGGTCGTTTTTTATCTTACCGTCAACCTTTATTTTGTCGGGTTTGAAAACAGGCATGAGCCCACTGTTTCCGACGGTATTAAACGGAATAAAACGTATCTTATTGCGCCTTATTACATCTTCGTCGGCGGCATAAAAATCAATTTTAAGCGACCTTGATATACTGTTATCCACTACCGCAATCGGCATATCGGTAAAACAGTCACGAAGCATATTTCCCGTATCAATAAGACAGGCGTATGTAAGCTCAACGCCGTTATGTATCAATTCAAGCTTAACCGTTTGTCTTTGGTTTTTATTAAAGCCGCCGCAAAAAAGCCGTACAATCACAAACAGCGCATAAATAACAGCCGAGGCGATAACAAGCTCAATGGCTGAAATATCGAAGTAAATCACCGAATTGTTTATTATCAAACGATCGGGCTTAAAGGCAAGCCAAAAGCAATAAACGCATCCACTAAATATAAAAGACGTAGCAAAGAAAAGCGCCAATCTTTTAAGCACAATTCGCCAATTTGCAAGGCCAAAGGAAACAAGAACAATTATCATAGCCAAAATTAAATGAATTAAAGAGGATAAAAACTCGTTTTGTTTTGGTAATAGGATAATAAGCGCCGAAAACCCTCCTATTAAAGCGCCGATTATAATTTTCCATATCGAAGCACGAAGCCTTAAAATAGCCGACGAGGAAAGCAGGACAAAAAAGTTCACATATGTATTTATCAAAACCAATATATCCGCGTAAACGGTCATTAACAAATCACCTGATATTATTATATATTCCGACCGGTTAGAATATTGTCACAAACAGTAGCAGGTTTTTGTCACTTTAAAGGTAATTTTAAGTTATAAGATTAGTTAACATAAAAACAGACGCAGAAGGTTATCTGCGTCTGTTTAAATATTCATTATTATATTTTAATCAATGGTTAAATTATCAAGCATTGAAATAAGCTCAGCCTCATCGTCACCCTTTATATCAAATATCATCGCTAAGCACTCGTTTTGTACGGGAATAAAGTAACATTCCTGCTTTTCCCCTTCTTTTTCGGCGGTAAAATATTTGGCGGAATAAAACTCTCTTCCTACCGCAACCGATTTAGGGTCACTAACGGTAAACCCGTTACTTTTAACCGAGCCGATATATTCGTCGGCGTAATCGTCAACCGTTTTTCCTCCCGAAAGATAAATTTCAAGGAAAGAACCGGTAGTTTTCGACGTAAAA
>JAFNUO010000148.1 GCA_017383985.1 Clostridia bacterium
GAGCTAAACCCGCAAAATTATGGTGCCTCCGGTCGGAATCGAACCAACGACACGGGGATTTTCAGTCCCCTGCTCTACCGACTGAGCTACAGAGGCAAAGTTGGCGACCCGGATGGGGCTCGAACCCACGACCTCTAGCGTGACAGGCTAGCGTTCTAACCAACTGAACTACCGGGCCAACTTGGTGGGAACAATAGGGCTCGAACCTATGACCCTCTGCTTGTAAGGCAGATGCTCTCCCAGCTGAGCTATGCTCCCAAATCGCGGTAGATTACGTTGTCGTATCGCCGGCGACGAAAGTAATATTACCACAACCATTGCCCGTTGTCAACACTTTTTTTAAATTATTTTAATATTTTTTTTGAGAGGGTTTTTAACTCCTCTGAAGTGAAGTCATATACCCTATTACAGAAGTGACAATTTACGCTTGTAACCTCTTGTTCTTCGGCAAGTTTATTCAAGTCGTCGGCGCCGATAGTGGACAAAACCTTTTCGGTTCTTTCGCGTGAACAGTTACACTTATACTCCACAACACTCTCGTCAAGTTTTTCAACCTCAAACTGATTAAGAGCATTTTTTACGATATCCTCAAGACTCATGCCGTTGCTAAGTAAGGTAGTTATCGGTTGGATTGTCTCGATAGACTTTTCCACCTTAGTTATAATCTCGTTATCGGCGGTGGGTAAAAGTTGGATAAGGTATCCGCCCGCCGCTTTAATTGTTAAATCGGGGTTCACAAGAACGCCTAACGCACATACAGTAGGAATTTGTTCGCTTTCGGCAAAATAAGCGGTTATATCCTCCGCAATTTCGCCCGAAACAAGCGGAATAACGCCGTTATACGGCTCTTTCATGCCCAAATCCTTTAATACATATAAACTTCCGTTATGGCCAACGGCGCCGCCGACGTCAAGCTTACCTTTCGGGTTAAGCGGGATTTCGACAACGGGATTTTCGGCATATCCGCGAACGTTTCCGTCCGAATCGGCAACGGCAACAACCGAACCGGCAGGGCCGTCAGCGCTTAGTCTTAAAGTTATACTGCCAACGTCGGTTTTGAGCGACGAGCCCATCATAGACGCCGCGGTAAGCAAGCGACCGAGAGCCGCGGAAATAACTGCGCTTGTTTCATGCAAACGTGCAGCCTCGTTAACAATATCGGTTGTATCGACAGCCATTGCGGTTACGCAGCCGTCGGTAGTAATACATCTTATTAATCTTCCCATTATTATATCTTCCTTGCAATAAATATTTTGCGTTCTTCGTCGGGTTTAGGCGCGTCAAAGGTCATGTCTCCGTAAACGGCAACCGTTTCAAATCCGGCGTTTTCAAGAGCGTTTTTAAGTTCTTCATCGGTATATGCACGCTCGGAAAACTCTTCGCTAAAGCGTTCATACATATCCCCTTTTTTCAAAAAGAAATCAAGGGTTATATTGACAATATTTCCGTCGTTTTCGTTGCTCCAAACGGTATAAAGTTCTCCGTCGTCGGTGACAAAGGTATTGTCGCCCAAAATAACCTTATGCTTATACTCAGTATTTGCGTCAAATATAAACAAGCCACCTTTTTCCATGAAAAGCGATACCTTATCAAATGCACGGCAAAGCTCGTCATAATCGGTAATATGATTTACGCTGTCAAGCGTACATATACAGCTGTCAATTGTGCCATATAAATCAAGCTCATCAGCCTTTTGACAAAGAAATAACGGGCTTACATTATATAACTCAGCTTTTTCTCTTGCTATGCCGAGCATATCGGCCGACATATCGACACCTATCAAATCAACACCAAGCTGCGCCATTCTATAAGTAAAATTACCCGTTCCGCAGGCAAGGTCAAGCATAAGCTTTGGCTTGCAAGCGAAACGGTTAAATAAACTTATTATATAATCGGCGCGTTGGTCATAATCGCAGTCGTACATTAATCGGTCGTAAAACCGAGCAAAATCAATATACTCCGACATTATTTATCCTTTTTTATACGGTCAAATACCATTTTATATCCGTCAAAACCATTTTCAAAAGAGCGGTTAACTCGGCTAATAGTAGCGGTGCTTGCTCCGGTTTCGTTAACAATGTCGCTATAAACGCGTTTATCAAGCAACATTTTCGCTACAGTGTAGCGCTGGGCCATTGACTTAATTTCACGAGGCGTACAAAGGTCGGTAAAAAAAGCATAGCACTCGTCAATATTTTTAAGTTTTAATATACCTTCAAACATTTCGTCGGTATAAGCATCTTTAAACTTAGTCATGACATAATCTCCTATCCCTAACTTTTACACATAAAAGTGTACCACTTTACCACACGAAAGTCAATCACCGATTTTTTTGTATATATTTTTAATAATTATCTTGACAACTCTTCCCTATCGTGTTAAAATAACTGACGTTGTGACGCGGGTGTAGTTCAATGGTAGAATTCCAGCCTTCCAAGCTGGTTACGTGGGTTCGATTCCCATCACCCGCTCCATTTTTTTGCGCCAATAGCTCAGCTGGATAGAGCAACTGCCTTCTAAGCAGTAGGTCAGGGGTTCGAGTCCCTTTTGGCGCGCCATATGAAAATAAGCAGATGTCGCTTTTTGCGATGTCTGCTTTTTTGTTTAAATCTTAAATTTTTTATTGTAATTTTTATACAATGAAGTTATAATCTTAATATACTTTTTAAAAGAGGAATCGTTTTCATGACAATTATAAAAGTTAAAGATTATGACCAATTAAGCAAAAAAGCAACCGAAGTCATTTCCGACCAAATAATTAATAAGCCTAACTGTGTCTTAGGGCTTGCTACCGGCTCTACGCCGATAGGTACATACAAAAATCTTGTTGAACTTAACAAAAACGGTCAACTTGATTTTTCAAA
>JAFNUO010000149.1 GCA_017383985.1 Clostridia bacterium
AAATGTTGAAAAAGCCGACAAGATTTGATTCAAGATAGGCTTCCGGGTTAGTAATTGAATATCTAACTCCCGCCTGAGCCGCAAGATTAACGACAATTTCGGGCTTATATTCGGCAAAAATATCGTCAATCGCCTTTTTATCGGCAAGATTGCCTTTAATAAATATAAACTCACCGGTATCATCGTTTTGAGCGGTTTCGTTTAAAATACTAAGACGTTCTTCTTTAAGTCGAACATCATAATAATCATTAACACTGTCAAACCCGATAATTTTTACAGTACTATCATTACTATCAAGAATTGATTTTGCAAGGTGAAAACCAATAAAACCGGCGGCTCCGGTAATTAAAATTGTTTTATTCGAAAAGTTCATTCTTTATTCTCCCGCTCTAACATTTTAAGAACTTCTTCCTTTTTATTGGCATGATAGTTCTCAACGTCATATTCAGGCATGTTGTCATAAAGATTTTCGGCATAATCATGTACGGTTTTAATAAACTTCGCCGGTACACCGCCCCAAACTTCGCCGTTAGGTATATCTTTTGTTACGACGGAACCCGCGGCAACAATACATGAGTTACCGATAGTTACACCGGGCAAAATAGTGCTTCTTGCGCCAATAAAGCAGTTATTTCCGATAGTAATTTTACCGAATTTGACTACATCTTTATACTTTTCTTTTCGTTTAATTACCCTTGTAGCTCCGTCGTGAGTAATAAAAGCACAGTCAAAAGAAACCGTTGTATTATCGCCAATGGTTATAAGCCACGGTTCGGTACCCCATATTTGAGGGCCAATAAATCTGCAGTTCTCCCCTGCGTTTACACCGATTTTTCTTGCGAATTTAACCGGATTTCGTCTATGATTAATAAAATCAAGAGTCTTTTTTATAAATCCCATAAAAACACCTTATTAATCGCGTCTGAAAAGGTCTCTTGTATAAACCTTTTCCTCAACGTCGCTTAAAATTTCGTCATATCTGTTAGCAACTATTACGTCACACATTGACTTGAACTTTTCCAAATCATTAACAACAACGCTGCCAAAGAAGGTTGTTCCGTCTTCCAAAGTTGGTTCGTAAATAACAACGGTTGCACCTTTTGCCTTAATGCGCTTCATAACGCCCTGAATACTGGACTGGCGGAAATTATCGCTATTTGATTTCATAGTAAGTCTAAATACGCCGACAACGATTTCTTTTTCCATAGATGCGTTATAATCGCTATTTGAGCTATAGTATCCGGCCTTTGTAAGAATACGGTCGGCGATAAAGTCTTTACGTGTTCTATTTGATTCAACGATTGCTCCGACGATGTTTTCCGGTACATCCTCGTAGTTAGCAAGCAACTGCTTGGTATCCTTCGGCAAGCAATAGCCGCCGTAGCCGAACGACGGATTGTTGTAATGGCCACCGATTCTTGGGTCAAGACATACGCCGTCAATAATCATTTTTGTGTCAAGGCCTTTAAGCTCGGCGTATGTATCAAGCTCGTTAAAATAACTTACACGTAACGCAAGATATGTGTTAGCAAAAAGCTTAACTGCCTCGGCTTCGGTAAAGCCCATAAACAAGGTTTCTATATCCTCTTTTAATGCGCCTTCCTGAAGAAGTTCAGCAAATGTATGAGCGGCGTCAACAAGCCGTTGGTCATTCATGTCGGTTCCAACAATAATACGTGACGGATAAAGGTTATCGAACAACGCTCTACCCTCGCGCAAAAATTCGGGGCTAAAAATAATATTCCTACAACCGGTTTTTTCGCGAATATGCTTGGTGTAACCAACCGGAATTGTTGACTTAATAACCATTATTGCGTCGGGATTATGCTTCATAACAAGCTCAATAACCGCTTCAACGGCCGAGGTATCAAAAAAGTTCTTTTTACTGTCGTAATTTGTCGGTGCGGCAATTACAACAAAATCGGCGCCTTCATAAGCTTCCTTTGCGTCAAGCGTTGCGGTTAAATCAAGCTCTTTTGTCGCCAAATAATCTTCAATCTCCTTGTCTACAATAGGAGATTTTCTATTATTTATCATTTCTACCTTTTCAGGAATGATATCAACGGCATAAACCTTGTGATTTTGTGCTAAAAGTATAGCATTTGATAATCCTACATAACCTGTGCCTGCAACAGCAATTTTATTAATACTTTTCATAAAAAGCACCTCAAATTAAATTAATAATTTATATTTAATTTTCAACTATTTCTAACCACTGTGAACAAATTTTTTCTGTGCTCCATTTTTCGCGAATTTCAACCGCCTTAATTGACATTTCTTCGGCTTTATCGGGATTATTGATTATATATTCCATTGCTTCATACATTTTAACCCTATCTCCAACCGGCACTAAAATGCCGTTTTCGCCCGATTGTATAGCCATAGCAGCTCCGCCCGCAGGACAATCAGTACATATCGTAGGTATTCCCAAAGCTAGCGCTTCAAGCATTGAATTCGAAATGCCCTCAAAATTGGACGTTGAAATATACATAGCCGCGTCAATAATTTTTTCAGGTAAATCGGTTACGAAACCACATAAATGAAATCTATCCTGAATATCTTGTTTACAGTTGGACAAATGCAATAATAATTCGGCGCGCCTGGGCCCGTCACCGTAAAGATAAAATTCATAATCGGGATATTTTTTTAAAATTTTTGTAACGCACGCAAACATCATCGGTAAATTTTTTTGGGTATGCAAACGACATGCTGCTACAATTTTCTTTTTGCGTTCACCCTCGTATCTATCGGGCAAATTATTCGGTATAGGATTAGGAATAATAATCCCGTGGTTTTGCACTTTTTTTGGGAAGTAACCCATAGCATACTCGGTTTGAAATACCATTGTATTTACGCGAGCATATAAATAATTTCTAACGCGAGCCCAAAACGAACCTTTTTTTATATTACTGTACGGGTCATTTCGCTCCGATGAAATAACTTTTTTTCCTAAAAAAAGCGCAGCGGGTATTCCTATAAATCGGTCAAAGGAAATTACAACCTCGGAACCGTCATTTTTAAGCTTTTTTCTAAGACCTAAAATTCTTTTAAATTGCTTTAAAACCTTGTTCTTATGGGTTGAATCTATATGAATATGTTTAACGGTGCTGTTTATTGAATAAGCCTCTTCGTCATTTAAAAGAGTATAAATAATAACCTCGTGACCCTTTTCATCAAGATAATTAGCTATATAAGACATAACTCGTTCGGCGCCGCCGCTACCGAGCATAGGTATAATACAAGATACCTTTTTACCCATGAATAATTATCAACTCCAATTAAAACCGAAACTCATTAAGTATTTTTTCAGCAATTTTATCCCAAGTAAATTCGTTTAAAATTCGCTCGCTGGCTTCCTTGCGAATACTTGAACGTAAATCATCATCGTCTAAATATGCACAAATCGCTTCTGACCATTTGGTTTTATCAAAATCGGTTACTATTGTACCATATTTATCGTCAATAATCAACGTCGAAGAACCGCCGTTATGCGAAGATACAACCGACATACCAAATGCCATAGCTTCAAGCAAAACCATACCGAAAATTTCAAACTTTGTCGGAAATACAAACACGTCGCAAATTTCGTAAATTTGCTTTAATTCATTTTGAGGTAATGCATCAACGTAAATAATTTTGTCGGTAATATTTAAAGTGTCTGCATAATCAAAGCATGATTTAACGTAATCCGGTTTCCCCTTACCTATCATAACAAGCCGAGTTTGTGCGTTTTTAGCGCATACTTCCGCAAAAGTTTCAAAGAGAAATTTAATATTTCTTCTATCCTCAAGAACGCCTATATATAATAAATAATTTACGTTTTCGTTTTCTTTTAAACTTTTTAGTTGGCAATAAAAATCAGAAACTGAATCATTTTTTTCATTAAATCGTTCTGTATCAAGGCCAACGCCAACGGTAATTACTTTACCAAAATTACGTTTATTTATACTGGCTGTTGCAAGCTCACTTTTAGTAAACACGGTGGTTTTTGCTGTATTTTTCTTATGTAATAACAACGCATCAATAATCTTACACTTGATAACATGCTTTTTGCTGATCTCAGAATCGTACGGGCCATGATAAACATAAATCGGCTTTTTACCAAACGTATAAAGCCACCAACTTGTAATTTGGTCATATTCGGATACTTGCAGCAAATCATATTGTTTAATTAATTTTCCAAGCCCGAAGAAAAAGCCGTTATTAAATACCGAAAACGAACGCAACCAATGAATGGTTATCTCCTTACCGTTATCGGCGGGTATTTTTTCGGTATACGATTTTGTGTTACCCGCGTAATAAACAATATCGCAATCGTGTCCGGCGCGGATATATGCTCGAGCCAGACCGATTTCCTGAGAATTATAATTCTTAATATTCATAATACTCGGATATGTGCGAATAATCAAAATCTTCATATAAAGTTCCTTAATAAGATTTAAAATTTACTAAAAACCTTTAAAAACAATCTTTTTATTTTATTAATTCTATTAATTCTGTTTATATCATTTGAAACGGCACAATATAAATTATCAGACGTGGAACCAATTTTCATTTTTCTCTTAATCTCGTTATAAGCCTTAATATTTTGTTTTAATGCCGTCTCTTTACATTGATATAAGCCTTTAATTTTACCGAAGTCAATATTCATTGACCTAACGGTTACGTGTTGAGATTTAAGAAATTCATTTAAATCATCATCATGATAATCGAATTTATCGGCACACAGAGGGTTATGTAGAGCCAGAGCGTCCTGCTCGTGGCGATCGCGGTCCTCGTCCAGAGCGTCGTGGTCCACGCCCAGAGCGCCGCAACCCAGAGGCAGATGGTGCCCGCTTGAACCGTCACTAATCTACTGTTCCGATCTCCGATCTCAGACAGAATATCCTATAAAGAAAGGCTAGGCTCCTGCTTAGTCTTTCTTTTTTTAAGCATTTATTTCTAAAATAATTTGCATTTTTCAAATTTTTTGTGTACCTTTGCGCATTATTGTTAGTTGCTTTTGCCATTGTATAACTTTATATTATTAATATTATGCATACATTAAATTCTTTAGCACTTGTGCGAATGAGTAAGATTCGAACAATTTTAGCGGACATAGATTCGGATGCAACCGATTTAGATTTGACTCCTAAAGATTTGAATCGAAAGATTTCACGAGAAGACGGTATGCGAGAGCAGATAAATCAAGGGGAACCGGTTGCTTTACGAGGATATAATATAGC
>JAFNUO010000004.1 GCA_017383985.1 Clostridia bacterium
GGAAAATTCAAAAACAAAATAAGCGACTTTAATTTAATCGGCAGAAACAAATCGTTATAACAACTCAGAAACGATTATATGAAGATGCTAAAATATTAAAAGCGCCTCGCGGAAATTTCGCGAGGCGCTTGGTTTTTAGTTAGTTATTAGAGTGTGCCTAAGCCGACAATGTACATCAAAAGTATTGTTAAGTCGGCAGAATCAACAACGGTATCGTTGTTAAGGTCGCAACGGTCAACCTCAATCTGTTCCTGGATACCAAGAACGTGCATCTGGAGAGCAAGGAGGTCGAGCGAGTTAATGGTAAAGTCCTTAGTAATATCACCGGTGATATTAGACTCTTCATTATTAACCTCATCTTCGATTATAGCGCCGTCAAGAACCTTTTCGGCGTTGATAAGGTAACGAACGTTGTGAACTTCGTCAACGTCGTATACGCTAAGAGCGTCAAGCGCTTCGTTAGCGGTATTTACGAGGTAACGGTCGTCCTCTGTAAGCTTGCTGTACTCCTTCGGGAGGGCAGAAATCATAGTACGAACGTTCATAGAAACGTCAAACAACTCGTTATACTCGTAGGTCGGGCGTTCAACAACCTCGATAGAAGCGATATGACATCCGGCGTTAGAGTGGAAGAGATTGAGCGTTCCAGCGGATACGTTGCGTACACAACCACCGGAAAGCGGCTGGAAGTTTCCTCCCCACCAGTTACCACCGGGGTTAGTAGTAAGGTTGTACGGATCGCCGGCGTTAGTGTAAGAAGCAACGGTACCATCTTCGTTATAAACTACGTTATAAAGAAGATGTGTCCACCAAAGGTTCGGCTTAACGGTATCGCCAACGTAAACGGTTACGCCGTCTGGAACCTTGTAGTAAAGTCCGGTTTCTTTATTAGGTAACAAGCCGCCGTTATAGTCGGTACCCTGCTTTTCAAGGGCAACAACCTTCGGAGTGAGAAGCTTGTTGTTTTCGATTTCGAGGTCAACAAGAGCTTTAGCGTCATCAATTACGCCGTTGATATCGGTTACAAGGCTCTTTTCATTAGTGCTAAGCATAGCATAAGCGCCAAGTGCGTTAAATACAGCGTCATTATCAGCCATAGTAACGGTTTCAGGAATTGCAGCGATAAGCTCGTTTACCATGCGGAAGTTGGTAGCCTTGCGAAGAGCCTTAACAGTGGCTTCGGCGGCGGTAAGAACGGAATAGTCAGCTACGAGGGTTTTACCCTGCTCGGTTAAGGTCTCGTAAGAACGACGAGCGTCGGCAACGTAGAGATAGTTTGCATAGGTGATTTCGCCCAATTCAAGAATTTCTGCGTTAACAACCAAAGCAGCGTCGGTATCAGCCTTTAAAATAACAAGGCGGAGAATTTCAGCTTCAGCGGCAAGAAGGTTATCGTAGTTTGTAACAAGAGCCTTTTGGTCATCGGTAAAAGCTTCGTACTGTGCGCGGTAGCCTTCGATAGTGGGCTTGTTGGCAAGCTTTAAGTCTTCGATAACGATAGCACCGATAGTATCGTTAAACTTTTCAGCTGTAAGAACAGGGATTTGAGCCTCCATAGCCTCAAGCTCAGCATAGTTAGTAACGTTAGCCTGCTCGGTTGCTTCAAGAGTATCGTACCACTGTCTTAAAGTCTTGATAACGGCGATATCTTCATAAACAAGAGCGTCAACATCAAGTGTATCAATGCTTGAAGAAACAGCGGCGCCGTCAAGCTCTACATTAACGTTGTAGGTGGTGTACATACCGTTATCCCAAATTCTTGCGCCTTTTTTGATGCGGATAGCGGGCTTTACAGCGCCAAAGTCGGTATCGGCAAGGGTAGTAGAGAAATTGAAAACGGAACCGTCGCTTGTAACGACCTCTAAAGCGCCGTTATCAAAGCGAATAACAGTAGTATAGTCACCGCCGCCAAAATGTGTAGATTCTCCGATAAGGTTAGCGTGAGCGCTATTGTATGAGATATTTGAGCCGGCAATAGACGCAATATCAGCACCATAGTAAACACGCATTACGCTATGGTTATCGTTAGTACCGCTACCGTAAGCATGGTAAGCTACGGCAAGTTTACCAAGCTGGTAAACTATGCGGTCGGAAGCATTCGGGTTTTGGTTATCGTTATGAGTTTTAATAGTAAACTCAAACTTACTACCAAGATTATAGGCTACACGGGAAACGATATAACGTTCTCCACCCTTTGTTCTTGTTGTGGTTGCTTTACCGTACTCGTCAACAGAGGTAGAAAAGCTATCACAAGTGAAAACGCTGCCGCTAATGCTAGCGATGTCACCGGTGTAGTATTCAGCGCTCATAGGTACGCCAACTGAGGTTAATCCGGTAGTGTCAATAGCGGCAGTTACAGAGACTACGCTACTAACGATAAGTACCAGACTAAGCACTAAAGAAACAATACGTTTATTCATTTGCTGCATCTCCTTTGCATAGATATGATTAGTTTAGCATGGTTATAAAAAATTTGCAATATTAATGTTTATTGTTTTATACTTATTCTACAAAACAAACAAAATAGCGACTCAGTTTTTGACAGAGTCGCTAATAAAGTTTCACATTAAAGACCAAGTATTTCAAACCTTAGTATTACAATATCGCAAGAATCGATAACGCCGTCATTATTCATGTCGGCTTTTTCTAACGCTTGGTCGTCAAGCGTACTCAAATTAAGCATATGCTGCTCTAACGCAAGAAGGTCAGCCGTATCGACAACGGTATTGCCGTCAACGTCGCCCACAGCGGCCTTTACGGTCAAGGTCAGCAGACAGGTTTTGCTTCCGTACGATACGACCAAATTCTTTTGGCCCGCAGTCGACGAATCAAAGGCGCTTACCGTATAGTCGGTTTCAAGCAAGTCAGATTTGCTTCCGTCACTATAAACGGCGGTAACAACCATTCCGCTTTTATCAAGCTTTTCGCCGATATTATACACGGTTTTTGTAGGCATAGTTGTTACATTTATGGCCGTCAAAATTTTTGTAGCCTGAGAAATCATTTTAATTTCATCTTTAGCAACCAAGGATTCACGCAAAGTATAGCTCGGAACGCCGTTTTTATAACCTACGCCGAAAATCTGTCTGCTATCAACTTTGTAGGTATAAATAATACTTTTTGCTGTTCCGTCGGGACGCATGGTATAAATTTCTTTAGGGGAATTGAAATAAACATATCCTTTATAATACATCAGTCGCACATAGCGAATTGAGTAATTTGAACCATTACCGGCACTCCAACGGTCGGTTATTGAAGTAATTAAAGCTTTTTCGTTCTTTGAAAAATCGTAGGAATAAATCTTGCCGTATTTATCGGCATACAGGCAGGCGCCGTCAGCCATTATAAACGAGCCTTCGACGTTTGTCCAAAAATAACCATCATATTCGGTACCCATTTGGTCGGAGGTAGTTGCATTAGAGACAAAATCGGTTCCATATTCGGCAGAGCCGAGCTTTGAATCCGAAATAAGGAAACGTCCGTGCTTTACCTGGGCAAACAGGTCCTCTGACGTAAGACTGCTAATCGGGTCATCGTTAGCTAAATCAACGTTGTACCATTTGTTATTAAGGCAGACCTGATTCCACATGTGGCCCGCCGTTTTGCTATATACTATTTCGTTCTTAATGCCAACCTTGTCAACACAGTACTTGAACGCTCTTGCGTACGATTCGTCAATACCCGTTTTCCTAACGAAAACGCCAAGAATTGAAGAATTTTCGTTTGTAACAATGTTATTTGTATCAAAGGTTGTATCATACGACGTCTCGCTTACAATACGATCGTGAAGAAGCAAAAGCTTTTGCACGTCGGGCATATCGTCGGTTATGTCTGAGAATATATAATCAACGGCAACGTCGATTTGCGCCCTGTATGTAGCTGCCTCGTCCTTTGTACAATAATAAACCGGCGTTACGCTTGTAACAACATTGGAGGTTAAATTGACGTTAAGACGGTTAGTTACATAAAAAATTTCAGGCCGTTTAATAAGCACGTTAATAAACGCAGTTTGAACGTCGTTAAAAGAAGCGCCATGGCTGCTTATTCCGATAGTTGCGTCCATATTAACGTATCCGTTGTAAAGAGCCTCTTCAAGCGCGGTAAGCTCGCTTGAATAAGCAGTTACGGTTTCCGCCGATACAGGCAAAGCGCCAAAAGCGGAAACAAAAACAACCACGGTAAGTAAAAGGCTTATCGCATTGGTGATTTTTTTCATAATTGGATATCCTCTCCACATTTTTATAATTTAAAGCATTATTCCTTGTTTATTTTATCACAATTATTAAATTATTTCAACAATATGACGGTCATTTTTTAATTAATTCTTAATCTTTGTCTCAATCTATTGATAATATTTTGATTGTGTTGTAAAATAAAGTGAAGTACATTAAAAGGGAGGAAGGTTAGATGAAAGCAACAAAGCTTATTGCGCTTTTTGCGGTTTTTGTTCTTTTGCTTTGCTCATGCGCAAGCTCAAACAATAACATCGAAACAACCAGCGACGTTACAAAAAACGAAATCACCTTATCTCTCCCCTTTTCTGCGACCGATTCGCTAAACCCGTATGTTGCGGTTACAAAGGTTAACCAAGAGTTAAGCATGCTTATGTACGACCCGCTTATTAAGCTTAACGAAAAGTTCGAACCGGTTTATTATCTTGCCGACGACATTACCGTTGACGAAAAAACAGTTACAATAAAGATTAAAGACGCCGATTTCACCGACGGAGCAAAGTTTACCGCGACCGACGTTGAATATTCGCTTAATCAAGCTCAAAAAGGCGTAAACAGATATACGGCTCAGCTTGAAAACATACGCTACTCAACCGTTTTAGACAGCAAAACGCTTACCTTAACGCTTTACGAGGTTGACCCGTATATTATTAATGTACTCGACTTTCCGATTTTTAAAAGCGGAACGGCCGAAACAAAAGACAAGAACGACCGTATTATCCCGCCGATTGGCTGCGGAAGATTTACCTTTGAAAAAGAAAACGGTTACCGGCTTGTTTCCAATAAGGGTTATTACGGCGGAGTTTCCTGGGTTTCAGCCATTTCGCTTATTGATACGCCGGACAACGAGTCGCTTAACCATATAATCGAGGTAAATGCGGTTGACGCGGCCTATTCCGACCTTTCAAACAACCTTATCCCAAAGATGAGCGGAAGCCAAAAAAGCTTACCTCTCGGAAACATGGTTTTTGTCGGACTTAATTTATCAAGCAACCTTCTTTCCGACCCGGGCGTACGAATTGCGGTTAGCTCCGCAATGTCAAGAAAGGACATTGCAAAGTCGGCATATTTCGGATATGCAACCCCCGCAACGGGAATTTTTCCGCCCACTTGGAAAGAGGCGGAAGAGCTTCAGCACATTAATCCGGAACAAAATATTTCCGAAGCAGTTGCTTATTTGGAACAGTTAGGTTATAATAGTAAAGATAACGACGGGTATTGTACCGACGAAATCGGTAACCGTTTAACCCTCTCTCTTATCTATAACTCGGGAAATTCGTCCCGTAAATATGCCGCCGGACTTATCGTCGGCTATTTAAAAAAGATAGGTATAGAGGTAATTGTTGAGGAAATAGAAAACTTTGATGAATACCAAAGCCGAATTGATTCAGGTAGCTATGAAATGTACATCGGCGAGGTTTTGCTTGGCAAAACCATGGACCTTAGAGACCTGTTCCTCAGCGACGTTTTAGGCGGAACAACCGAAACCTATACAAACGAAATGGTTTCGGCGTTTTATGACGGCACCGCCGACATGTCCACGGTAATTAGCGCATTCGTTAGCGAAATGCCTATTATCCCGCTTTGCTATCGTTCGGGCGTTTTTGTTCATTCGCGCAAAATCACCGACGACCCAAACATAAGCTTAAGCGATATTTATTCATTTTTGTAATTTAACAGTCTGCTAAACGCCGTCCGCATCGGATAAGCAGACAGAAAACATATGCGGAGAAATGGAGTTAAATTATATGATTACCTACGAAAACAGACACGGACTTATCACCATCTCCAACTCATACTTTGCAAAGCTTATAGGCCACGCTACCTCCTCTTGCTACGGTGTTGCCGGAATGGTTGCAAGCGTACCCCAAAAGGTGGTAGGCATATTCCGCAAAATGCCCGACAAGGGTATTACGGTTAAAGGCGATATCGACACCATTACCGTCGATTTGCACATCGTTGTTTGCTACGGCGTTAACATCAACGCAATTGCAGACAGCATAGTTCATAACGTTAAATACACCGTTGAAGAAGCTACCGGTATTAAGGTTAAAAAAGTTACCGTTCATATCGACGGTATTAAAACCGAGTAATTTCGTAAAAGCGTATTAATTTCAACAGTATTTATTTTTCGGGAGTGTTCATAAAAGTGATTAACGGAAAAGTGCTTCGTGACGCCTTTATTTCGGGTGCAAACAATATTACCAATAACCGTGAAAAAATTGACCAATTAAACGTATTCCCTGTACCCGACGGTGACACGGGAACAAACATGTCGATGACCATTTCAAGCTCGGTTCGCGAGCTTTCAAGGCTCGTTGACCCGTCGGCAACCGTAGTTGCCGATACCGCCGCTTCCTCTTTCCTTAGAGGCGCAAGAGGAAACTCCGGCGTTATCCTTTCCCTTCTTTTTAGAGGAATTTCAAAAGGTTTAAAGGGTAAAGAAGAAGTTTCGGGCGAAGATTTCGCCGACGCTCTTGCCAAAGGCGTTTCCGCCGCATATAAAGCGGTTATGAAACCGACCGAGGGCACAATTCTTACCGTTGCAAGAATTGCATCGGAAAGAGCCTCCATGGCAAAAAGCGACGATTTTCTTATCACCTTTGAAGCAGCGCTTGACGGCGCTAAGGAAGCTCTTGCCGAAACTCCGGAAATGCTTCCCGTGCTTAAAAAAGCCGGCGTAGTTGACGCAGGCGGTCAAGGCCTTGTTACAATATTCGAGGGCATGCTTTCGGTTTTCCGCGACGGAAAAATGATTGAAGCTAACACCGCTCCGACCGTAGCTGCGCCCGAAAAGACGCGTTCCGCCGCCGCTATTTCGGACGAAGAAATTACCTTCACCTATTGTACAGAATTTATCATCAACAGAGACAAGACCATCAAGGCCAACCCCCTTGAGCTTAGAAAATATCTTGAATCTATCGGCGATTCCTGCGTTGTAGTTGACGACGAGGATATCATTAAGGTTCACGTTCACACAAATCATCCCGGTAACGCGCTTGAGTTTGCGCTTACCTACGGACCGCTTGTTAACCTTAAAATCGAAAACATGCGCGACCAAAACGAGCGCATGAAGCACGACACAAAGGAAAACGGCGCCGACGCCATTGCTACACCCGACGGCGGCGGATATACTCCCGTTAAGCCGGAGAAGAAATTCGGATTTGTCAGCGTTTGTGTCGGAGACGGCCTTGAACAGTTGTTCACCGACCTTGGCGTTGACACCTTGGTAAGCGGCGGTCAAACCATGAACCCCAGTACCGAGGATATTTTAAAGGCGGTTGAGCTTACTCCCGCCGAGGTAGTATTCGTATTACCGAATAACAAGAACATTATCATGGCGGCCGAGCTTGCCGTTCCGCTTGCGACCCGTAAGGTTATTGTTCTTCACACAAAAACCATTCCTATGGGAATTTCGGCTATGCTTGCGTTTGATTCAAGCGTAAGCGACGACGATAACGCCGTTGAAATGATGGCCGCCGCCGATAACGTTTCTACCGGCCAAATAACCTATGCCGCCCGCAACAGCGATTTTGACGGCCACGACATAAAAGAGGGCGATATTCTTGCCCTTAACAACGGCAAGCTCGATTTCACCGACACAGATTTCATGGCAGCTACCGTTAAGCTTACCGAAAAGATGTGTTCCAAGGAATCAAGCTTTGTAACCCTTATTTACGGCGCGGACGTTACCGACGAGCAAGCCGAGCAGGTTGTAAATGACCTTGAAAGCAAGCTTGATTCGGAAATTGAAATAAGCGCAGTTAGAGGCGGACAACCGATTTACTACTTCATTATTTCCATTGAATAAATAAAATTTTGCCGGAGGTAAAAAATATGACCGGCGGAAAAATTACAAGAATTAAAGGCGTTGGCGAAAAAAAAGCTCTCCTTTTTGAAAGGTTGGGCGTTGATTCCGTCAACGCTCTTTTGCATTTCTATCCGAGAAATTACATAGATTATTCAAAAATCACCCCGCTGAGCGAAACTGTGCTCGGCGAGGTTTCTTGCGTAAAAGCGACCGTTTTTGCCGCTCCGGTAGAGCACCGTATTCGAAAAGGAATGACGTTATACAAGTTTAAGGCCTATGACGACGGCACTCCTCTTAACATTACGATATTTAACAACAAGTATCAAGCGGCAAAGGTTAAAGCAGGAGAAACTTATATATTTTACGGAAAAATCGGAGGCAGTTTATTATGGCGCGACATGGCGGCGCCGGAAATATTGCCCGTTGACTACGCAAAAATTAGGCCGATTTACCGCCAAACCGAAAGTTTAAACACCCATTACATCGAAAAGGTTGTAAAATCGGCGCTTGAAAAAGCGGTAATTGAAGAATATTTGCCCGACGAAATAAGAGAAAAGTATAAACTTTGTAAGCTTAGCGAAGCCATTAAAGCTATCCACTTCCCCGAAAATTTTAAGGAGCTATATAAAGCAAGGCGGAGACTTGTTTTCGACGAGCTTTTCGGGTTACAGCTCGGTATGCAGGTAATGAAAGAGAACAGAAAAATTGCAAATTCGTATGAAATAACGGCCGATTGTACCGCGGATTTCGAAAAATTGCTCCCCTTTTCGCTTACCGGCGCTCAAAAACGGGCTATAAACGATTGCGTCGGTGATATGAAAAGCGGAAAAATGATGAACCGACTTATTCAGGGCGACGTCGGCTCGGGAAAAACCGCCGTTGCCGCCGCCGTTTGTTATACCGCGGCCAAAAACGGATTACAAGCGGCGTTAATGGCGCCGACCGAAATCCTCGCCGAACAACATTTTAACTCGTTCATTAAAATGATGTCGGGTACAGGATTAGAGGTTGCGTTGCTTACGGGCTCAACGACCGCAAAAAAGCGAGCCGAGATTTTAAGTCGGCTTAAATACGGCGACATCGACCTTATTATTGGTACCCATGCCATAATTCAGGACGACGTAGAATTTAATAAATTAGGGTTAGTCATAACCGACGAACAACACCGTTTCGGCGTAAATCAACGCGCATTATTGTCGGCAAAGGGCAACAATCCCCATGTTTTGGTTATGTCGGCTACGCCTATTCCAAGAACGCTTGCTCTTATGATTTACGGCGACCTTGATATATCGGTTTTGGACGAGCTGCCACCGGGCAGACAGGAGATAGAAACCTTTGTTATTGGAGGCAAGCTACATGAACGAGCCTATGGCTATATACGCAAACACCTTGACGACGGGTTACAAGGGTATATAGTTTGTCCGCTTGTTGCCGACGACGAGGAAAACGAAAACAGCTCCAAAATCGCCGCCGAAAACTATGCCAAAAAGCTTAAAAACGGCGCATTTAAAGGATACTCCGTAGGACTTTTACACGGAAAGATGAAGTCGGCCGAAAAAGAGGCCGTAATGCATAAATTTGCCTCGGGGCAAATCCAGTTACTTATATCGACAACGGTAATTGAGGTAGGCGTAGACGTACCTAACGCCGTAATAATGATGATTGAAAACGCCGATATGTTCGGCTTATCGCAACTTCATCAGCTTCGCGGTCGAGTAGGACGAGGTAAGCATAAATCAACCTGTATTTTAGTTTCCGACGCAGAGGGTGATGAGGCCAAGGCAAGACTCGGCGTTATAAAAAGCACGACCGACGGATTTAAAATAAGCGAAGAGGATTTAAAGCTCCGTGGTCCCGGCGACTTCTTTGGAAACAGACAAAACGGATTGCCTGCGTTCAAAATCGCAAACATTTTCGCCGACATTGACATTGTTCGAGAGACAAAAAACTGCGTAACCGAAATATTAGAAAACGACCCGACGTTATCGTTGCCTAAAAACGAGCCGATTAAAAAAGAGGCCGGCAGGATAATAGAAAAAATGGGTAAAATAGAAATGAACTGAGAAGGATGTAATATGACGAAAAACGAATTAAAGGAATTACTTAATTCTTTAACTTTAGAAGAAAAAATCGGACAAATGTTTCAGGCGTTGCCCCATATTTTCGGCGAGCAAGGCGCAATAACGGGAATTTTTGACGAAAAGATTGAAGTCGATGACCTTATAAGCGTTGTCGGTTCTATACTTAACATGTACGATACCGAGCGAATGAAAAATTTGCAAAAGCAACATCTTGAAAAAAGCAAAATCCCGCTTATTTTCATGAACGATATTATTCACGGATTTAATACCATTTTTCCGATTTCCCCCGCCCTTGCGTCAACCTTTGACGCCGAGCTTATTAAGGAAACGGCGCGTATTACGGCAAAAGAGGTCGCACCCTTCGGCGTAAACGCCACCTATTCCCCGATGGTAGATATTTCACGCGACGCCCGTTGGGGTCGCGTTTGCGAGGGTTACGGCGAGGATACATATCTTTCGTCGGTTTGCGCAAAAGCGATGGTCGAAGGGTATCAGGGCGACGACCTTTCCGCCGACGATACCATAGCCGCCTGCGTTAAACATTTTGCGCTTTACGGCGCCCCCTATGACGGAAGAGATTACAACAACGTCGATATGTCGGAGCGCATGATGAGAAACGATTATCTTCCGCCGTATAAAGCCGCCGTTGACGCAAAGGTTGCTATGATTATGACCTCGTTTAATACCATAAACGGCGTTCCCGCAACCATTAACAAGCACACAAATATTGATATTTTGCGCAACGAATGGGGCTTTGACGGGGTTTCTATTACCGATTACGGTTCGGGCAAAGCTTGTTATTCGGCGGGCGTTACCGAAAGCCACGCCGAGACGGCCGCTTTGCTTATTGAAAACAAGGTTGACATAGACATGATGTCGGGCGTTTACGGCATGAAACACCTTGGAAAAGCTATCAAAAACGGGGACGTTTCGGTTGAACAAATTGACGACTGCGTAATGAGAATTTTAGACCTTAAAAACAAGTTAGGGCTTTTCGAAGACCCGTACAGATATTTTAAAGGCAGCGCCGTTATCCCCGAAGCCGAAAGAGCAAAACACAGAGCGGTTGCGCGCAAAACGGTAAGCGAGGGCAGCACACTTCTTAAAAACGACGATAAGCTTTTGCCGATAAAAAAGGACGCAAAGGTTGCGTTCATAGGGCCGTTTGTGTACGAAAACGACCTTACCACCCACTGGTCGCAAATTCATGGCGAGCGTGAAATAGGACTTAACGTAAAAGAAGCCGTTGAAACCTTTGGCGAGCTTACCGGAGAATACAGTTATTCCGTAGGTTGTCCGTACATCAACATGAACGAGGCGTATGAGGATAAGCCGAACGACCCGTGCAACGGCGAGTATGAAAAGTACGAGGCCGAGGCGATTAAAAACGCCGAAAACGCCGACGTTGTAGTTATGCTTATGGGCGAGCCGTCGGTATTTTTCGGCGAATCAAGAAGCCGTACCGATATCACCATTCCCCAAGTTCAAATGGAATTGCTTAAAAAAATACACGCGGTAAACAAGAACATCGCGGTAATTTTATTTAACGGCAGGCCTCTTGTTTTAACCGAGCTTAGCGAAATGGCAAAGAGTATAATTGACGTATGGTATCCGGGATCACAGGGTTATCTCGGCATTTGCGATATGCTTTTCGGTTATACCTCGCCAAGCGGCAGGCTCCCCTTCTGTTTCCCGCGCAAAAGCGGACAAGTACCGCTTTATTATAGCAACATTTTGACCGGTCACGATAATTATGAGGGCCAATTCAGCAAATACACTTTAAGATATATTGACACGCTTAACACGCCGCTTTATCCGTTCGGATTTGGACTTAGCTATACCGATTTTGAGTATTCCAATTTACGCATTTCGTCGGATAAGTTGACCAAAGACGGTACCATTACCGTAAGCGTTGACATCGAAAACAAAGGCGAACGGAGCGAAAGCGAAACGGTTCAGCTTTATATAAAAGACGAGAGAGCCAAGCTTGTTTCCCGACCGACAAAGGAGCTTAAAGGCTTTAAGCGAGTATTTATTAAAGCGGGCGAAAAGAAAACCGTTTCCTTTGAAATTAACGAGCCGATGTTAAGATTTTATGACAAAGATTGCAACTTTGTTTCGGAAAAAGGTAAGTTCCATGCTTTTGTTGCGCCCCACAGTTATTACGAAAAATCGGTTGAATTTGAGTTAATATAACAAAAAAACGTGATTTTTTTGCCAAAGGCGACCAAGGGCAATTATAAAGATAAAAAACGGTGTAACCCATAAGGGCTACGCCGTTTTTTTATAAGTTTTATCCCTGCTTATCTATGTTTACAATAAATCTAAACGAAACACGACGGCACGCCGCCATATCAATTTCACCATCGGAGTTATATACAGGTTTGCTATTTGACAAGCCGGTAGCCTCCAGAGTAGAAGATAACTTTGAATTATCTATGCCCGTATCCGCAGATAAGCAATAATCTTTAACGTTGTCTGCTCTCTCCTGCGAAAGCGCCAAGCTGTTTTCGTATGTACTTCCGGCAA
>JAFNUO010000150.1 GCA_017383985.1 Clostridia bacterium
GAGCTTATTGTTGTTATCGGCGGCGACGGCACATATAACGAGGTTGTTGCCGGCGTTATCGATAAAAATTTAAGTTGCCCCATCGGTTATATCCCCGCCGGTACCACTAACGATTTCGGCTCATCCTTGGGGTTGCCGAAAAATATTATGAAAGCGGCGGAAAACGTAATAAACGGCAAAGTTCAAAATTTTGACGTAGGTTCGTTTAACGGGCGAAAATTTACCTATGTTGCCTCCTGCGGCGCCTTTTCAAGCACGTCTTATACAACGCCGACCGACCTTAAAAACGTTTTCGGCCACCTTGCATACGTACTTGAAGGAATAAAGAGCTTGCCCGAAATTAAACCGGAGCATCTTAAAATCAACTACGACGGCAATTTTAAAGAGGACGACTATATTTTCGCCGCCGTTTGCAACTCCACCTCGCTCGGCGGAATCCTTAAGCTTGATAAAAAATACGTCGACATGAACGACGGGCTTTTTGAAATACTTCTTGTGAGGTCGCCCAACAATATAGCCGAGCTTGCTACCGCCGTACATGACCTTAATATGCAAAATTTCAATAACAGTTCGATTATCGAGCTTATAACCGCATCTAAAATCGAATTAGAAACAAGCCGACTTAACGATTGGTCGCTTGACGGCGAATGGCAAAAAGGCTCCGATAAAATTGTTATCGAAAACCTAAAAGACGCAATAAAATTAATCGTACCGAAATAAAAAAGTAAAACCGCTTGAAGAGCTTTCAAGCGGTTTTTTAATATTTATTTTTCTTTGTAATAAAGCATACAGTGGCAATAGCCCTCGTAATCGGGGTCGGCAATTTTTTCGCGAAAATCCTTACACATGCATTTTGTGTCCTCGTTTTTCGCGAGCATACACGGGCAATAGCCGCCCGTATGTTTAAGGCCTTCCTTTACGGTATCGACCACTTCTTTGTTTTCGTTAAGCTTTATTTTCATAAATTAATCCTCTATGCTTTCATTCGCAGTAACGAGCCGACCTTAATCTCCCTTTCAAAGGGGATTTTTATTATCTGCATCGGGTGCGGCGCACTTTCGATAGCCGTTCCCGTTTGGTCATAAAGTTGGTCGGTCGCAACCATAAACGGAGCGTTTTCCGGCTCTAAGCAGTCAAGCTCGGTGCCACGGAAAAACTTATTTTTAAGGCGAGCTGTTACAAGGCCGTCCTCGTACCCTTCAACAACCGCCGCAACGGCATAATCGCGGATATATCCGCCGTTTTCATAGGTTTGCATGTTAGGCGTTCGGCCAAAATAAAAGCCGGTTGAATAGGTACGGTGGCTTATTTTATTAAGCTCGTCCATAACCCACGTCGGAACGGGCAAATCGGGATTTTTCATATATGCGTCGATAGCGCCGCGGTAAGCGTTGGTAGTAACGGCGACATAGTAATGCGATTTTGCACGTCCTTCGATTTTAAAGGATGAAATACCCGCCTTTACCATGTCGGAAATATGCTCCGCCATGCACATATCGTTTGCGTTTAAAATATAGCTTCCTTTATCGGTTTCGGAAATATCGTAAAGCTCGCCGGGGCGCTTTTGCTCAACCAGCGAATAGCTCCAACGGCAAGGCTGGGCGCAGTCGCCTCGGTTAGCGTCGCGGCCGGTCATATACATGGACAAAAGGCAACGCCCCGAATAGGACATGCACACCGCTCCGTGGGCAAAGGCCTCAAGCTCAAGCGATTTCGGCGTGTTTGCGCGAATTTTTGAAATTTCGTCGAGGGTTAGCTCCCTTGCAACTACTATTCGCTTTGCTCCCATTTCGTGTAACACGCAGGCGGTTTCGGCGTTTACAACACCCATTTGCACCGAAGCGTGAATTTCCGCGTTTGGGGCAACCTCACGAACAATTTTCATCGCGCCAAGGTCGGTTACGATAAATGCGTCGGCGCCGGCGTCTCTTGCGACGGCGATAAAATCGGGCAGCGCGACCATTTCGTCGGGGTGCATAAGGGTGTTAACCGTAATATGCGCTCTTACGCCGCGCGAATGGGCGTATTCGATACCCTCCGCCATTTGGTCGGGGTTGAAATTTTCGGCTCCCGCACGCATTCCGAACTCGGTACCGGCGAAATATACGGCGTCGGCGCCGAAATCAACGGCGCATTTAAGCCTTGTAATATCGCCGGCGGGACATAACAATTCCGGTTTAAAGTTATCCATTTACGCCCACTTTCCGCTGTTTCGGAGCTGAGCAATTGTATTAAGATGGGCCGTATACGACTTGTTATAATAGAAGTTCATGTCGATATCGGTTACAAAATAGGTGTACTCGGTTTCGGCAGGCTGCAAGCTGGCCAAAATCGACGCTCCGGTAAGCGAGCACTGCGGTCCGGGAGGAATACCCTCGCTACCGGCGGGGTAGGTTTTTTCGGAGCCGTCCTCAAGCTCGACCGTCATCGGTCCCGCGTTTGTATTATAGCGGTTATCGGCGTAATAATAGGTCGGCGTTGAGCCCAAGAAATGCGGCTCGCTCCATGTAAGGCGGTTATAGAAAACAGAGGCTACGTTTTTCATTTCATTGGGGTTTCCGCTTGCTTCAAGCTCAAGAATTGAACCGATTGCCATAGCGTCGTTAAGGGTCATATCGGGTTTATCAATACGCTTTCCAACCTCGGCAACAAGCTCTTTCCAGTTTTCGGGAAGATGACTGTTAAAGCCGTTAAGCATTTTTTCAATCGCTCTTTTTGCGTTCGCAACCGACGGTTCGGCATAGAAATTGTAGGTATCGGGATAGAGATAGCCCTCGAAACGATAGCGAACCTTACTTACGGGGATTTCGTGTACCCATGAATATGAATATTCGCCGTCGTTCATGGCTTCGATAAACTGGTCTCTTGTACAAACGTTGTTTTCCTCAAGTATCGCAATTATTTGGTCAACCGATGAGGCCTCGGGAATACGCACCTGAATGGTTGCGGCTTCGTTGCCTCGCTTAAGCTCGTCCATAATAGAGTCGTAGGCCATTTCGGAGTCAAACTCGTAGTTACCCCACTGATACGAGCCGTCGTTACCCTTAATTTTTGAATAAAGACGGAAAAGCATTGGGTGGTTGATAATATTTTCGTTATAAAGCTCTTCGGAAATCTTTTCCGTACCCCAGTTCCCCCCCTCGGGAACGGTAAAGTCGGAAATAGTTTTTATGCGGCTTATACCGAAGAAGTCGCAAACACCGCTGAGAAGCAAGCCCGCAAAGCAGCTCGCTATAATAAGTATTATAAGTGTCCATAAAATGCCGTAAATTACACGGTGCTTTTGTTTTATGAACACGCCTATTACGATAAACAGCACCGCCGCAAGCAACGGCACGGTTATGATAGCCATATTAGTTATGCCGAAAATGTCTATTCTCATTTTTGAGCCCATTACGGCAATAGCGATTATCGCTATTACGGCGAGGACAAAGGTAGAAAGAACCTTTATTTTGTTTTTCATGATATAATCGGCGATAGAGGTATTACTTTCCTCCGCTTCGCTATGCGGGCGGGACTTTGCGTTGTTTCCTTTTCCGCCGCGATTCGCGTCGGAGGATACAGGCGGGGTCGGTCTTGCCTTTTGCGCAGAGCGTACTGCGCCGCCATTACGCTCGGGTACAGATTGGGTCGACCTTTCCTTACGCTCGGGTGCAGGAGCAGGCTCCTCTAATTCCGCCGCTTTAAATCCGCCGCCGATTTGGAAATCGTCGTTAAGCGAAACACCCGATACCTTCGGCTCGTCGCCGAAAACATCGGTCGGAAGCTCTTTATTTACCCTCGGCTTCGGCTCATTAATCGGAGCGACGGCCACGGGCTTACGCGGCGCGGTACGCTCCGCCGGTTTACGGCTACGCGCTTTTTCGCCGCTTTGCGCGCTTTTGCCTTTGCTCGGTTCAAAAAGGTCGAAATCGTATTTCTTGTCGTCCGGCTCAATCGCTTCAGCCTCTTTTACCAAGCCGGGCTGAAAATCAAAGCCTTCTTTTCTTTGCTCGTCCATACTAATCCTCCTGAGTTATCGCTTTACGTTCGGCTTATCGGGGCGACGCAAAAAACGGTCGGTCACGATAAGCTCAAGCGGACAGTCATACCGTCCGTGAAGCATTTTATACACATAATCGTCGGAATAACAAATTCCTACGGTTATAAACCTATATCTTGACAAATAACGGTCGTAGTATCCTCCGCCGTAGCCGAGTCGGTATCCGAAGCTATCAAGCGATAGCGCCGGAACAACCATAAGCACGTCGTCGTACTCGGTAACCATTTCGCAGCCTTCTTTTGGTTCAAGGACGTTAAAGGTTCCTTTTTCCAAATCGTCAAGGCCGTTGATATAGAAAAATTCCATATTTCGCGTTCCCTTTTCGCATCGCGGCAGGGCAACACGCTTATTATCCTCAAAGGCGCGGTTTATGATTTCGAAAGTATCAACCTCAATGGCGGTTGAAGCATAAATCATAACCGTTTTTGCGTTTTTATACTGGTAAAGCGAGGTTATCCGTTCGGCAATTCGCATATCCATGACCTTTTTCCGTTCGGGATTAAGGGAAATTCGCTTCGCCTTTCGCTTTTCACGCAGGCCTTTTTTATATTCTCTAAGGTCTATTTGCGGCATTTCATAGCCTTTCTTGTGAGTTCAGCCTCACCTTTTCCTACAAAATACTCCGCTATCGCAAAGCCGAATTCAAGCGCCGCTCCGGCGCCTCTTGCCGTAATAACGTTTCCGTCAACTACGCATAAATCGTCAACAAACTCGGCGCCTTCAAGAAAGCCCTCAAACCCGTCGAAACAGGTGGCTTTTTTGCCTTGAAGCAAGCCCATGCGACCTAAAATAGACGGCGCCGCGCAAATTGCGGCGATAAGCTTTCCGTTTTCCGCCGCCTTTTTAACGCAGGCACGGACAAACTCGCTTTTTTCCAAATTAAGCGTACCGGGCATTCCGCCGGGCAAAATAACGCCGTCGATATCGTCGGGTATAGGCATTTCGCTATCGGCAAAATCGGCTCCGACGGCGATACCGTGGGCGCCGACAACGGCTCTGCCGCCGATACCTACCGTTGTAACGCCAACCTCTACTCGCTTTAATATGTCAAGCGGTACTATTGCCTCGGTTTCCTCGAACCCGTCGGCAAGAAAAAGGTAAATCATTTATATCTACTCCAAAAAAATTAAAGAATGTTGTTAACTATATCGGAAATTTCCTTTGCTATATCCTCAATCGGTCGCATATTTTCGCCGTCGGTACAGCGAATTACGCTCCAACCAAGATATTCCGCCGCAAAAAGGGCGCATTTATAACAATGGTCAAGATAGGCGACGTCCCTTTCGTGGATATCCTTCTTTCCCTCGTCGCCGCTGTAACGCGAGGTCATAAGCCTTTGCGACACCGAAACGGGTACGTCAAGAAAAATTACCGCGTCAGGACGAGGTATGGCCATTTTTTCAAACTCAGTATCGTAAAGCCAGTCGAGGTAGCTCTCCCACTCCGCCCTGTCCATTTTTGACATTTGGTGAATGGCGTTAGAGGTGGTGTAACGGTCGCAAAGTATCGTTTTTCCGCCCTCGTATTCGGCTTTCCAATGGCGCTTATAGCTTGCAAAGCGGTCAACGGCGTATAAAAGCGACGCCGCGTATCCGTTTACGTCCCCTGCGTTAGAGCCAAATTCGCCCGCAAGATACATTCTTACCAACGTACTCGACGGGTCCTCGTAATCGGGGAATTTTACAAAGCGAACGTTGTCCCCGAGGGCCTTTCGCAGAATCTCGGTTTGGGTGGACTTGCCGCTTCCGTCAAGTCCCTCTATTACTATAAGTTTTCCGCTCATCATTTATTCTCCGAAAGCTTTTTAAACAAGTTTCTTACCTCGTCGGGCTTGCCGCAGGACATTTTGCCCTCGGTGCATTTTCCTCTTATACACGGCGGTCCGGCATGGGAAAACAAATTCGGGGCAACCTCACGGCAAAGCTTGTACATTTCAATCGCTACCTCTTGAATTTCCCACTGGGCGCGGTTACAGCAACGGTGAGAGAAAAAGTTAAGCAAGCTGCGTGCGTTCATGGTAACTATCATCTTTGTTGTACACGCGTTTGGTAAAACAAAACGGGCGTCCTCAATCGCCTTTTTCTCGGCGTTTCGGGAGGCGGTTTTTTCGTCCATTCCCGCCGCTATCATGTCGGCCTTATGGCGCGCCGTAAGCATTTCGGCAAGGCGGTCGTATTCCTCCTGGGCCTTTTCCATGGCTTGGATATAAATTTTCTTTGCCTCCTTGTCCTTTTCGATTTCGGGAGGCAAAACGTATTCAAATTGATCCTCTTTAACGTAGCGTTGGCTTTGAACGCTGAACGAGGCTATGCGGTGACGGGTAATTTGGGCAAGGAGGGCGCGTGAAACACCCTCGATACCGAAGGTGAACGAGGCATGTTCGATTGGGCTTTCGTGACCGATTTGAGCCAGCATATCTACAAAGCCCGCCGCTTTTTCTTCGTCAAGTCCGTCATGAATAGTGTCTATCGTTGCGGCGGAATAGCAAAGCTTGGCCGCCATAGCGACCGTAATCTCCGGCGTCGGAGTATGAGCAAGCAAAGTAACCTTCATTTTTATCCCTCTTAAACGGCGGCACACGCCGCCAGTATATTATTTTTATACATTATATCAAACTTTATTATACATAGCAACATTTTCTTTACATTCCTCCCCTTTTTTATACACAAATTCGACGATTGACAGAGTCGAATTCGGGAATATAATAGTTATGTAGTTAAAATTATTATTTTTTGGACGGTTATTTTTATATGCTATCTCTTACAAAGCTTAATTTTGAGCCGGTTGAGCTTAATCACGCCGACATGCTTAAGGCGGCCTTTTCGAGCCAAAAATATCGTATAAGCAGCTTTACGGCAGGAAGCGCAATTATGTGGCAAAAAATATATAACATACGGGTTTGCGAGGCTTTCGGCTGCGTCATACTTGTCGCCGACTATCCGTATGAAGGAAAATGCTATTCCATACCCGTTGGCGGCGACGTTAAGGCGGCCATAAACGCCGTTTATGACGAGTGTAAAAATTCCGGCGAGAAGTGCATTTTTTCCGACGTGCCGGAGGGCGGACTTGAGCTTTTAAAAGAAATTTTTGGTGAAAAAAGGCTTAAAATTTCGACCGACGACGGTTGGAGCGATTATCTTTACAACGCAAGCGACCTTATCACCTATTCGGGCAAAAAATTTAACGGCCAGCGAAACCACGTTAACCGATTTAACCGACTTTATCCCGACGCGGTTTTTGAGCCGCTTACAAGGGAAAATTTTGACGAGGCGTATGAATTTCTTAAAAATTATATTTCGCAAAACGGTACCACTTCCGAATCGGGCGAATTAGAGGGTTGCGCCGCGATAAGGCTTATGAAACGGTACTTTGATTTAAACCTTTACGGGGCAATATTAAAAGCGAATAACAAAATTATATCACTTTCGATTGGCGAAAAAGTGGGCGATACGCTTTTTGTTCACGTTGAAAAGGGGCTTATAGAATTTAGCGGCGTTTATCAGGTTATGGTTCAAAAATTCGCCGAGACCTACGCGGGCGACGTACTTTTTATCAACCGCGAGGAGGACGACGGCGTAGAGGGATTACGTAAATCGAAGCTTTCATATCACCCGATTGGCTTATTAAACAAGTACAGCGTAGAAATTACGTGACATAATAACATAAATAATTGTGTATTATAACATATTTCTTTTTTACGCGACTTGTGTTAGAATAGAAAATGTATAAGATTGCAGACAGATCTGCAAATAAAATATATGGGGGACGAAAAATGGCTGACGATATTTTCGGCAAGCTCGGCATAATAAGCATGCCCGGCTGCGACAACCTTTCCGGAAAGGTTGACAAGTATCTTACCGAATGGAGAGAGGCTGAAGAAGACACCTTTATCATTCCGTCGGTATGCCCGAGATTCGGTTCGGGCGAAGCAAAGGCTCTTATCAAACACACCGTTCGCGGTTATGACCTTTTCATTATCTGCGACTGCTTTAACTACGGAGTAACCTACCGTATGTACGGTATGGACGTTCCGATGAGTCCCGATGACCATTACCAGGACATCAAGCGTATTATCGCCGCTATGGGCGGTAAGGCTCGCCGCATTACCGTTATTATGCCCATGCTTTATGAGGGCAGACAGCACCGTAGAGTTGCCCGTGAATCTCTTGACTGCGCTCTTGCACTCCAGGAGCTCACCAATATGGGTGTTACCAACATCATCACCTTCGACGCTCACGATAACCGCGTTCAAAACGCCGTTCCGCTTGAAGGCTTTGAAAACGTTCACCCGACCTACCAAATGATTAAAGCGCTTGTAAAGAACGTTCCCGACATCGAAATTAACCGAGATAAGCTCATGATTGTATCCCCCGACGAGGGCGGTATGAGCCGTTGTATCTATTATTCTTCGGTACTCGGACTTGAGCTCGGCATGTTCTATAAGCGTAGAAATTACTCGGTTATCGTTAACGGCCGTAACCCGATTGAGGCTCACGAATTCCTTGGCAACGACGTTGAGGGCAAGGACATTATTATCGTTGACGATATGATTTCTTCGGGCGACTCGGTAATTGATATCGCCGAAAAGCTTAAGGCTAAAAAGGCTCGCCGTATCTTTGTTTTCGTAACCTTCGGCCTTTTCGTAGAAGGTTTTGACAACTTTGATAAAGCATACGAGCAGGGCTATATCGACAAGATTTTCTCGACAAACCTTGTTTACGCTAAACCCGAATTGCTTACCAAACCCTGGTACGTTCAGGTTGACATGTCCAAGTACATCGCTCTTATCATCGACACCATCAACCACGACCATTCCATAAGCGAGCTCTTAAGCCCGATTAACAAGATTAAGAAGTTCCTTAACATGGAATAATTTTTTGTAGGGTATTATCCGCGCCTTTGATTTTTTTCAGGGTGCGGATTTTTTATGTTTTGTTGTAATTTTGGACAATATAAAGTATAATTATTAAAAATCCAAAAAAGGGAGATTTTAATATATGGACAAAGTAACTTTGGTAGTAATGGCGGCCGGAATGGGAAGCCGTTTCGGCGGATTAAAACAAATTAACCCCGTTGGCCCGAACGGCGAAATTTTGCTTGATTTTTCGGTTTATGACGCCGTTGACGCTGGATTTTCCAAGGTCGTTTTTATAATTCGCCAAGAAAACGAAGAAGATTTTAAACGTGTTATTGGCGATAAGTTATCGCAAAAAATAGACGTAGAATATGTTTATCAAGATATGTCCTGCCTTCCCGAAGGACGCAAAAAGCCTTTCGGCACGGGTCACGCCGTTTTATGTTGCGCGGGAAAGGTTAACGAGCCTTTCGCCGTTATAAACGCCGACGACTATTACGGAAAAGAGGCGTTTAAGGAAATTTACGGTCACCTTAAAAATGCGTCGGGAACCGATTTTTCCATGGTCGCCTTTGACCTTAAAAACACACTTACCGAAAACGGCACCGTTTCAAGAGGCATTTGCGAACTTGACGGCGAGCATTTAAAAAGCGTTACCGAACGCACAAAAATTAAGGACATGAAATATACCGAGGACGGCGAAAATTGGACCGAACTTGCCGACGACACTATTGCTTCGATGAATTTTTGGGGATTTACGCCCGACTTTTTCCCCGCTCTTAAAGCCGATTTTGAAAACTTTTTGGCTACCGCAAACCTTGAAAAAGACGAATTTTATCTTCCTTTTGCGGTCGACAAGATGATAAAAAGCGGATTCGCCACCGTAAAGGTACTTGTAAGTCACGATAAATGGTACGGCATGACCTATCGCGAGGACATCGACGCCGTTAAGGCGGCGCTTAGCGACAAAATTTTAAAGGGCGAATATAACGGAATTTAATTTTTACGGAACTTTTTAAGGGAGGTGACCGAAATGGCTGACGAAAGGCTAAGCCGACTTCTTTCAAAAGCAAGGCGACTGCCCCTATCCCCCGGCGTTTATATCTTGAAAAACGACGCGGGCAAAATTATATATATCGGTAAGGCGAAAAAGCTTCAAAACCGCGTAAGTCAGTATTTCGGCGCCGGCACACGTCACGCCGAAAAGGTCCGTCAAATGGTCGCCAACGTAGAGGATTTCGATTACATCCTTTGCGACAGCGAGTTTGAGGCGTTAATGCTTGAATGCTCGCTTATTAAACAAAACCAGCCGAAGTATAACATTTTGCTTAAGGACGCAAAAGGTTTTCATTATATCCGCGTTACGCCGCCCCCTTTTTCGACAATTAAGGCGGTAAAAATGATAAAAAACGACGGCGCGGAATACATTGGCCCCTATTATTCGTCCTATGTTGTAAAACAATCGGTTGACGTTGCGTTAAAGGCGTTTAAGCTCCCCCAATGCAACAAAACCGCCGCCGATTTCGCCCGCAGAAATTACGCCCGACCCTGTCTTAATTTTCATTTAGGACAATGCTCGGCGCCTTGTTGCGGAAAAATTAAGCAGGCCGCCTATGACGAGGCGGCAAGCGCCGCGGTAGAGTTTCTTAAAAAAGGCAGCGCCGACACAGTTAAGCTTTTAACGGCGCAAATGAACGACGCCGCCGAAAACCTCGAATTTGAACGGGCCGCAAAGCTCCGCGACCGCATAAACGCACTTAAATCCATGAGCGAAAAGCAAAAGGTTGTTGAATCGTCGGTTAACGAACAGGACATAATCGCTCTTGCCAATTCGGACGAAAAAAGCTGCGTTGAAATGTTCCGTTTTCGCGGCGGATTGCTTACCGACCGAGAAAGCTTTTTCTTGGACCGATACGACGATGCCGAACAAATGCGGTATGAGTTTATTACCCAGTTTTATTCGTCGAACGAGATACCCCGTCAAATAACCATTGACGGCGAGGTTGCCGACCGTGAGCTTGTTGAGCAGTTTTTGAGCGAAAGGTTGGGCAAAAAAGTTTCCATCGTTATTCCCCAGCGCGGCGAGCAGGCAAAGCTTGTTGCCATGTGCTGCGACAACGCCGCCGAGCATCTTACCGACAAATTGGGTCGACGCGGCCACGAGGGAGCCGCGCTTGACGAGCTTGCAAAGTTACTCGGGCTTAGCGCGCCGCCAAGAATTATCGAATGTTACGACATTTCCCATACCGCGGGGGAGGACGTTGTTGCGGGAATGGTCGTTTTTCGCGACGGCGTGCCGTTTAAAGGCGGATATAAAAAATTCGCCATAAAGTCGGCCACCGCGGGCGACGACTGCGCCGCCATGGCGGAGGTGCTTAGCCGCCGCTTTGACGAATATGAAAAAGGCGAGGACGTCGGCTTTGCTACCCTACCCGACCTTATACTGCTTGACGGCGGAAAGGGTCAGGTTGACGCGGTAAGCGAGGTTTTTGAAAAGAAAAAGGTTAACGTGCCGCTTTTTGGCCTTGTAAAAGACGACAAGCATAGAACAAGAGCCATCGTTTCCAAAAAAGGCGAAATTGCGCTTAAATCAACAAGGGCGGCTTACACCCTTGCCGCAACTATTCAAGAGGAGGTACACCGTTTTGCCATCGGGTATCACCGAAAAAAACAAAGAAGCAAAATCGGCTCGTCACTTACCAAAATTGACGGCATAGGCGAAACTCGCGCAAAGGCGCTTCTTCGTCATTTTGGCACAATCGACAACATAAGGCGTGTTGAAATCGACGATATTTTACGTGTTAAGGGTATGAATATAACAACGGCAAAAGCCGTTTTTGATTATTTTCACCAAAAATAAAGAATACTATTGATTTTTGGAATAAAAAGTTATATAATTGATCCAGTATTGAAAGTATTTTTGGATTGGAGGACAAGCCAATGAAATTTTTTGAAAATCCTACCCTTGAAATGGTTAAGTTTGAAGTTGAGGAAATCATGACCTTAAGCGAAGATGGAACTAACACACAAACCACCTCCGTTACTGCCGGCGACGGTATCGAAGAAGGAAACGACTCTATTTAATCGACGTTTATAAAATTATTACGCATCGCGGTAAAAATCGCGGTGCGTATTTTTTTATGCTATCCACTTGTATTAAAACGGAAATTTGGTATACTTAAACTTAGAATTTTACGAGGGAGCGAAAAAAACCATGAAAATTATGATTGCGTCGGATATCCACGGCTCGGCATATTATTGCGAAAAAATGCTTGAGGCATTTTCACGCGAAAAGGCGGACAAGTTGCTTTTGCTTGGCGACATTCTTTATCACGGGCCAAGGAACGATTTGCCCCGCGACTATGCGCCGAAAAAGGTTATCGAAATGCTTAACGCCGTTAAGGAAAACATTTTATGCGTACGCGGAAACTGCGACACCGAGGTTGACCAAATGGTGCTTAATTTCCCCGTTTTGGCCGAGTATTGCATACTTTATGTCGGCTCTTGCATGATTTTCGCCACCCACGGCCATAATTTCAATTTAGACAAGTTGCCGCCGATAAAAAAGGGAGACATACTTCTTCACGGCCACACTCATGTACCGAAATGCGAAAAAACCGACGCTTGCGTTTATCTTAATCCCGGCTCGGTTTCGATACCGAAAGAAAACTCCGCCCACGGGTACATGACCCTTGACGAAAACGTTTTTGAATGGAAAAACCTTAACGGCGAGGTTTATAACCGTTACGAAATTTAATTGGAATAAAAACCGCCGAATTTATTATTTAGCCACAAGAAAACCGCCCTATACTGCGTTTAACAGTACAGGGCGGTTTATTATTTGGGTTTATGCGATTACGGGCTTAAATTAGCCTTTTGTACAGCGAACGGGAGTTCCGTTATTGGAGTAAATTGTATACTCAACGCCGTTCTCGTCGGCATAGGTAAGGTATGCAAGTACGTAAACCTGAGCCGAGTTTTGGAGATTAAGCGTAATGCGGAACTGGCCATTTCTGTTGACCGACTGAGACTCCTTCTTACGCGGAGCGTCAGCAGGATCGCTAAATTCAGTTGCTCCGTAAACAAAGCCACAGCCAACGTAGGTGAAGTTGTTGGGAACCGAGCGTTCCATAAGGAAGGACCAATTTGAGCCGTCGCCGTTAATGTCGCACACGTCGGTGATTGCAACAACGGGAGCGGGAGTCGCCTCCTCGGAAACAATTAACGCCTCGATGGTTGTGTCGGCGCCTACGTAGAAGATGTAGGTTTTGGCGTAACTTATTACGGCGCCGGTTGCGGCGTTAATCCAGCCGCCAAAATACTCGTTTTCGCCGAGCAATGCGGTGTCAAACTCAAGTGTTATCTTTGAGTTATAGAAGTATTTTCCTCCGGTTGTGTTGGAGGCGCCTTCTACAACTACTGTGTAACCGCCGTCGTTGTCTATTACCTCGAAAATCGGAACAAGCGACAACGCCTCGGTTACGGTAACGGTGTCGGCGGTAATTTCAATTCCGTCGGCGGTTTTCCAACCAACTACGTTATAGCCGTAGGTAAACGGTACGATATCGGCAAGGGTTATCTTGGTGCCGTTCATAACCTCAACGGTTGTTGTTCGGCCGCTTCGACCGGTTACGGAAACGGGATGCTTAGCGGGAAGCTCGATTGAGAAGTTGTCGAAGTAAAGAACGTTGGTAAAGTTAGAGCCGCCCCATTTCTTTTCAAGGCTCATTACTGCGTTAGAAAGGTCGATATCGCCAACCGCAACCGCTTCGCTTGTTGTAGTTTCGGAAACCGTCCAAACAACATATTCGCCGGCAACGCCGTCGTTGTTTGCGTCAAGCGCAGAGCTGAATACCTTAACCTTTTCGCCGTCAAATTCAACGGTAAAGGTAGAATTTAAGTATTCCTCAATAGCTGTGCTGTATGAGCCGTTTGAAGCATAATAGCCGGTATCGTATTTAGCGATTACGGCGTCGCCGTTAAGAAGTTCGTAAATAACGGGTCTCTTTGTACCGGTACCGTAGGAATTGGTGATACGGAACTTAAGGGCGCCGAACTGGAAGTACGAGGCATTGCCCCAATAGTTAACGCCGCCGTCGATGCTATATGCCCAAGTAAACTTGGTTGTAAACTTAAATCCGCCGGAAAGGTCAAGCGCGGTTTTATAAACGGCGTTAATGTCGTTATTCTTGGCGCCGTCGCCTGCGTAAATTCCGCCGTCCTTAATGGAAGCGTTATTACCGGTTACGGTCCAATCCTCGGCAACGAAGCCGCCGATTACCTCGCCGTCGGGTACGGTGTTAAATACGGCGGTAACGGTACCCTCCGCGGTATAGGTAAGAACATAGGATTTTTCGTAGGAAACGATTACGCCGTCAATTGTCCAATATGCAAACTGGTAAGCGGAATCGGTTACGGTTGCGTTAAGGGTTACGGCGTCGCCTACATAATGGCCGTCGGAAACGTAATCCTCCCCGTTTACGGTTACTTTACCGCCCGCGGTTGAGGTTACGGTCATATCGGACATTGCGGCCTCACCCTCGAACTTAGCGGTAAGCTTAACGGTGTTAATAAATCTTACGTCCATGCTTGCAACGGTGCTTACAAGGTTGTCGTTTTCGTCGTACCAACCAACGAACTGAATTCCTTGGCCGACGGCGGTAATTGTAACGGTTTCGCCGTACAAAATAGTTGCGTTCTCGATAAGAACGTCGCCTGCGTAAACCTTGCCTCCGTTTTCGGCGGTAATTTCGTAAACCGCGTTATAGGTTTCACCCGCGAGGGCAGCCTCGGCGGCGAAAAGCGCATGAGCGCAATTAAGCTCGGCCTTTATTTCGTCGCTTACGGCGTCGTAATACGCTCTTGCTTCGGCAACGGAGGTTGCGTTATAAGAGTCGTTAAGCTTATTAAGGTAAGCGTCGAAAGAATCAACCGTTAAGAACGGGAACGCGGTATCAATAACAAGCTCGGAGTAGTAAAGAACGTTGGTAAAGTTAGAGCCGCCCCATTCTTTTTCAAGCTTAATGGTAGCTTCGTGGAGGTCAACCTCGCCTACCGCTACGCTTTCGGCGGTTGAGCCGTCAGCAAGAGTCCATACGACATATTCGCCGGCGGTGCCGTCGTTGTTTGCGTCAAGGGCGGAGCTGTGAACCTTAATGTTGGCTCCGTCATAGGTAATTGTAAAGGTTGAGTTGAGGAATTCCTCAATAGCGGTATTGTATGAGCCGTTTGTAGCATAGTAGCCGGTATCGAATGAGCCAAGAAGCACATCGCCGTTGTAAAGCTCATAGATAACGGGTTTCTTTGTGCCGGTACCCTGGGAGTTGATAATCTTAAAGGTAAGGGCGCCAAAGTTAAACTTAGAAGAGTTGGCCCAGTAGTTAACACCGCCGTCAACGCCGTATCCCCAAGTAAACTTGGTAGCAAAGTTGAAACCGTTGGAAAGGTTAAGCTTGCTATTATAAATGGCGGTAATGTTATTAGCTTTGCTTCCGTTACCGGCGTAAATTCCGCCGTTTTTAAGGGTTGCGCCGTCGCCGGTTACTGTCCAGTCGCCGGCTTCATAGCCCGTCTTAATGTTAACGAGGGTTGACGCAAGTTCTTGGTCAAGTTCGTCAGCAAATACGGCAACAAGCGCGCCGCTTTCGGTAAATGTTACGGTATAGTTGGCTTGGTAGGAAACGATTTTGCCGTCAAGCGTCCAATATGCGAACTTATAGGCCGAATCGGTTGCTACCGCGGTAAGGGTAGCCGAAGTTGTTACATAATGGCCGTCGGTTGTGAAATCGGCGCCGTTTTCGGTAATCTTACCGCCAACAGTAGCGGTGATGCTCATACCGGTAACCGTCTTTTCAATGAAGCGAGCCTTAATAATTGTTGTCGGCTCGAAAATAACGGTGTAGGTTGCGTCGGAGCTTAAAAGCGTGCCGTTGGAATTGTACCAACCGTTAAAGAGGTAGTTATCCTCGGCAACAGCGGTAAGGGTAACCGATTCGCCCGGCAAGTAGCTTTCTGTTCCCGCAAACTCGGCGTCACCTTCCATGATCTTGCCGCCGACAGTAGCGGTAATTGAGTAATCGGAGGGAACGTCGGGATAGGTTTCAAGCGAGACGGCCGATACGCGGTGGTATGCGCCAAGCTCGAAGGTACCGAATCCTACGCGTACGCCGGCGAAATTGTAATCGGCGGTGTCGCGTACCTCGGCGTAAGCCGCGGGAGATACGGTCATTATCTGTGTACCGTCACGGTAAAGGGCGATATATCCGTTGATAAAGCGGATTTTATAGGTCATTCTTGCCGCGGGAGCGGTTGAGCCGCCGTCGACAAAGGTAGAGCCTACCTTTACGCCGTTCATGTACATCTCGTAATAGAAGGATTTTATTCCGTTTGCGTTTTTAAGGGTACGAATTCTAACTTCAAGGGCGCCTACGCTAAGCGAGGTGTACTTATTGGACGTAAAATCGACACCCTCGGTATAGGTTGTGTTCGGGTTAATGTTATTTTCAACCGTTACCTCGGCCTCAAAGTTTTTGCCGAGGTTGAAGTATGCGTTGGTATAAGACCAGGCCTGAGCGCCGGAAGCGCCGATATAGGTTGAATGAGCGCCGTTGGCAATCCAGAAGGTAAAGCCGCCAAAAGTACCGTCGACGGGGGTTACATCGTACGGAGTTTCGGTCTCTCTGTTAAGAGCAACTTGTTCGCTCTTGTCGGGCATTGTAACGGCGGTATCGGCCTTTTGTGCCATGCCGCTAAAGTACTCAGCAACGTACTCAGCCGCCTTTGCATAGCCTGCGTCGTTAAAGTGGAGCCCGTCATCGTCGTAATAGGTTGCCCAATTATCACCATAGGCGGCGGTATAGGCGTTCATGTCAATTACGTCAAGACCGAGGTCGGCCGCAACCGCCTTTTGGATAGCAACAACTTCGTCAACGTTGTTGTACCAAACGTTATGGGAAGCGGGAGAGGTCATTATGATAACCTTTGAGCCGAGTTCGGTGTAATCGCCGATGAGCGTGCGGAGGTCAGCCTCAAACTTCTCTGCCGAGGAGTTATAGGACGACCACTGAGCGTCCCAATAGTTGGCGGTGGAGTCGTTTGTACCGAGCATTATGACTGTATAATCGGCGGCGAACGAAATAGAACGGTAATATGCGTTCTGGATGCTGTACGGGTCGCCGGTATTGTTCATAAGGGTTGCGCCGCTTCGTCCAAAGTTAACTACGTTAAACTTTTCGGTTCCGAGTAAGCGCTGAAGCTCGGACGGATAGCTGTATTCGCGTCCCGTTGCACAAGCGCCCTGAGTAATGGAGTCGCCGACGCTTGCGATTGTGATTAAATGGTCGGACTCGGTCGCGTCAATCGAACGGAACTGAAGCGAGCCATAGCCTGCAACCAAATCGGTGTAATAGGGGTTAATTTCAATGTATTTTCCGCTTTGGATCGGGTTAAAGTCAACAAAGTTACCGTCGATAACGGTATTGTCAACGAAGGAATCGGGATTTTCGTGAGCATAGCCGGGGCCAAACTTCACGTGAACGCCGTCAAGGTATACTCGGATAGTGGTTTTACCGTTATCGTCGTCGAAGTATACGCCCAAGGTATGCCATTCATTTTCCTTAAAGCTAAGCGCATTCGCTGTAAAGCGGGCAAGCTCAACGTTGCTACCGTTACGGCGAATATAGAAATGGCGTGAGGCGTCCTCGGCGGCATACTTAATCTGGGTATAGCCTAAAACGTAGCCGTTGTCGGCCGAAGCGGTGGAGTTACGGAACTCAATTTCAAAACCACCGATGGCCTTAAACTGGGTTGTAAAGCCGCTGTTTGCAAAGCTGCCGATTGAAGCGGAGTAATTTTGGTCAAACTTGATGGAGCCGTCGGACATTTCGTATACAATACGCTTGTCGGAGGTTGACCATGTGTCTGCCAAGAAGAATTTTGTCGGCATGTTTCCGCTATCAACGGTTTGGTTGGTATCGTCGCCGCCTTCTTCGCCGCCTTCTTCGCCGCCTTCTTCGCCGCCTTCGCCGCCAAAGTCGCCGTTTTCACAAGCGATGATGAATTTTTCATACGGCTCGATTTCGGCGATAAGGCCGGTTGAACCGGTTTTTGCCAAATTATAAAGCGTGCGAGCGCGGGTGTATTCGGCTTCGGTTGTATCCTTACCCAAGGAGGCTAGATAATTTACAAAATCGGATACGGTATTGTACGGGAAGGAAGTAGTAAGCTTCGGGTTACATACAACGGTGCTGTCGCCGCTGTCATACTGGCCATAACCGGCCAATTTCATAATTTCAATATAGGTTTCGCCGTTTATTGTTGCGGGAACGGAGTCGGCGGTTGTACCGTCGGCAAGCATCCAAACAACGTTATGGGTGCTTGTTCCGCTTGAGTTGTCGGTTTTAAGCGAGAATTTACCGCCCGCATATGTAATATGGTAATATCTCTTGTTCGCCATATATAAGCCCTTAAAGGTTCCGTCGTTTGCGGCATAGGTATTGTCGGCGGAGGCAAGAAGCGTATCGCCGTCATAGAGATAAACGCCTGCGTTGCGGGCCGCCCCGGCGGCGTTACGGCCGGGGTCGATAAGAAGCTTTAAGTCGCCAAACTTAAAGTAATGACCTGTACCGTCCGCGCCGTTAAAGATAGTTGCGTTCGGGTTAAATACAGTCGCCATCTGGAATGTAAATCCGCCCGCGATGTCATAAGTTGTCTTTGACTTGATATTAAACTCGGTCGCCATACCTGTATTAGCGCGGTTGTTTTCACCACCCCAGTTATTAAACTTAATGGCGGTGGAGCTAAGCGCCGTCCAGTTTTTAGCGGTAGCGTCGGTGCCTTCTTTATCAAACGCAACCTGGCTATCGTAGTTGTTGGCGACCATGGAGGCAAGCTCGTTGTCGTAATCGCCGCTCGGCGTAGGCAAATCGGAGTCTGTATCCTCGGGAGCAACAAAGGTAATGCTTGAATTTCTTTGGTAAAGGCTATCCTGATAATCGGTAGTTACGTTTGTACAGTTAACAATAGCAACGTTCGAGTTACCCGTTGTTGCAACGTCGTTATGAGGAGCCTGGCTTAAGTTATAGTACTTGTTACCTTTAATTGTAAGGCCGTCGGTTGCGCTTGCATAAATTGCGGAGGCGCTTGAGCCGTTAAAGGTGTTGTTTTCGATTGTAATATTTTTATGTACGCCGGCCGCAAAGCCTTCACCGCCGCCGTCGTCGCAACCCTTGATTGCAATTACGCCGTAGTTTGAGTTATAGGTAGAAATGGCGCAGTTTTCAAAGATGTTTCCGCTTATGGTTACGTTGGCCGACGGGCCCATTTCATACCACTTGGTGATGTCGGCGGCCATGATGATACCTGCAAGGCGGGTATTCTTGATGGTGTTGTCGGTTATTGTAACGTCCTCGCTGCGGATCAAGAAAGCACGAGCACGGGTACCGTCAACTTCGCTGTTTTTGATTGTGATTTTGGGCATAAGGGCGGTATTCTGCATATAGCAGGTGTTGTCTACGCCCGACGGCAACGAGTTAAA
>JAFNUO010000151.1 GCA_017383985.1 Clostridia bacterium
AGTTAATGTCCAAACCTCTTACGGGGTAAGCCGCCATTAAGACCGTAGGAGATGCGGCAATTTCACGGCCGACTAATACCTTTTGGACATTACCGCCGGAAAGTCTTCTAACGGGAGTTGATGCGCCGGGAGTAGCAACCTCAAGATCGGCAATAATTTGCTTTGCCAAATCCTTCGGAGCTTTTCTTTGCAAAAATAACGATTTCCCTTTGCGGTAGCTTCTTAACATCATGTTATCTACGATGTCCATATTACCGACAAGGCCCATTCCCAAACGGTCCTCGGGTACAAAGGATAAGCGAACGCCAAGGTCTCTTATTTGAGATGGAGTTTTATCTCTTAAGTTATCGGTTTCGCCCGTTTTAGGGTTGTTGTAAAAAATTTCGCCGCCTTGTAAATGCTGCAATCCTGCAATAGACTCCAAAAGTTCACGCTGACCGGAGCCCGCAATTCCCGCAATTCCCAAAATTTCGCCACTTTTAGCGGTAAACGAAACATTGTCAAGAACCGTTGTTCCCAAGCGATTTATGCAAGTTAAGTTGTTGACAACCAGGCGGTCAACGGTATCGTGCGGCTCGTCACGCTGGATGTTAAGGTCAATCTTTTTACCGACCATCATTTCGGTAAGCTGAGCCTCGGTTGTTTCGTTGGTATTAACCGTACCGACATATTCTCCCTTTCGAAGAACGGAAACTCTATCGGAAAGCGAAAGAACTTCGTGCAACTTATGGGTGATAATTATAATACACTTACCGTCGTCTCTCATACGGCGAAGTATACTGAAAAGTTTTTCTGTTTCCTGGGGGGTAAGCACTGCGGTAGGCTCGTCCAAAATAAGAATATCGGCGCCTCTGTATAAAACTTTAATAATTTCTACGGTTTGCTTTTCCGATACGGACATTGTATAAATTTTCTTTGCGGGGTCAAGGTCAAAGCCGTACTGCTCGCTTATTTTCTTAATTTCCTCAGTAGAGTTTTTAAGGTTGTATTTTGAGTCATTAATACCTAAAACTATATTTTCCGTAGCAGAAAAAACATCAACCAATTTAAAATGTTGATGTATCATACCGATTTTATAAGCAAATGCATCTTTTGGAGAGGTAATGGAAGCCTCTTCGCCGTTTATAAAAATTTGACCTTCGTCGGGATAATAAATTCCCGAAATCATATTCATAAGCGTGGTTTTACCGCTTCCGTTTTCGCCTAATATTGAAAGAATCTCACCGCGGTAAGCGGTAAGATTAACATCTTTATTGGCGACAACCTTTCCGAAAACCTTTGTAATTTTTTTAAGCTCTATAGCAGGTTGCTTAGACACGTCAATCCCCCGTTCTTTTAATTCTCAAGAAACTGTTATATACCTTATATAGCACTTTCTTCAAAATTAGGTCTAAGACGGGAAACTTCCCGTCTTAGACCTGAAGTTTAATTATTCGCCGTAATTTCTGTCAAGAAGAGTAATGCCGTCAATTTCTACGTCGAAATAAGGAGCAGAACGGTGCTTAGATTCATAGAAAACACCATCTTCGATAGCTTCTGTATCCTTTTCGAAAGCAGCGTCAGTATTAACGTCAGCCATGTAAGAAGTAAGCTGTTTACCCTCTACGGTCCAGTTAGCGGTATCGAATACCTTAATAGAACCGTCAAGTAACTTAGCCTTAACTTCTTCAATCTTAGCGGCAGTACCTTCAGCGGCAGCGGTTTCGTTAACGTCGGTCAATACTACAGACTTAGTATCAATAGTACCTGTCCAGTCAACGTCGATAGCTTCGCCATCCTGAACGCACTTAATCATGTACTTAAAGTAAGGAGTCCAGTCAATTCTTGAAGAAACGATAAAGGTGTTGGGGCAAGCAGCAACGGTAGAACCGTTGTAAGAAACGTTAGGAACGCCGGCGGTTTCGCAAGCGGTAGGAGCGCCCATTGAGTCAGCGTGCTGGCTGATAAGTACGCAGCCGCCGCTGATAAGAGCCTGAGCGGCTTCTTTTTCTTTCTGTTCATCGTACCAAGAACCGGTGAACTTAACGTCCATGGTTACGGTCGGGCAGATAGATTTAGCGCCTAAATAGAAAGAGGTGTAACCAGACATAACTTCAGCGAAAGTGAAAGCACCAACATAGCCCATTTTAGCTTTGTCAGCGGTAATTTTACCGGCTTCAATCATTTCGTTAAGCTTCATACCGGCGGCAACACCTGCGAGGTAACGGCCTTCGTAAATAGAAGCAAATGCGTTGTGGAAGTTTGCAACACCTGCTGTATGTGCCTGATTACCTGTAGCGTGGCAGAACTGTACGTCAGGATACTTTTTAGCGGCGTCGATAAGGAATGATTCGTGACCGAAGCTATCTGCGAAGATAATGTCGCAGCCGTCAACCTCGATAAGCTCAACTGCTGCATCGTAGCAGTCCTTAGACTCAGGAATCTGGGTCTTTTGAGCGTACTGAACGTTCATTTCCTCACAAGCGGCTTTAGCGGCGTCCATGAAGTTTTTGTCGTAGGTCGAGTTTTCGTCATGCAAGAAGATAAAGCCTACCTTCAAATCGGCAGCAGCGCTGTCGCCGTTGTCTGCGTTGTCTCCGCCGCAAGCAACGAACATTCCGAGAACAAGAACTACGCTAAGGATAAGTGCGAGTAACTTTTTCATTGTTTTTTCCTCCTAAAATTTTATGCATTTTTTTAAAAAGGGTTAATCCCTATTTAAACTAACAAAACTCTACGCCGTTTTCAACCGACATAGATTTAATTTTAGCAAGAGATTCAACTCTTACTCCCATATCGCGGACAATCTCGCCGCCCTTTTGATATGCTTTTTCAATTACAATTCCGGCACCGACAATGTTTGCACCGGCGCTTTTAATAAGGCTCATAAGACTAAGTAAAGCGCTTCCCTTTGCTAGAAAATCGTCGATAATAAGAACGTTTTCGCCTTCTTTAAGGAAATCCTTTGATACAACTATGTCATATGTTGTGCCATGGGTATATGATTCAACCTTGCTTGTATAAACGTCGGCATAAATGTTGTTTGTTTTTGTTTTCTTTGCAAAAACAACGGGAACATGAAAATATTGAGCTACGATACAGGCAATACCGATTCCCGAAGCCTCGATGGTAAGGATTTTATCTATTTTTTCGTCTCCAAAAAGGCGAAAAAACTCCTTTCCGACCTCATTCATAAAATCAACATCTATTTGATGGTTAACAAAACTGTCGACTTTAAGCACATTTCCCTCGCCGACTTTTCCGTCTTTTATGATTCTGTCTTCAAGAAGTTTCATTGAACAACCCACCATATTAAAAATTTAAAGAAACTATAAACCTATTCTATACTATTGTTCGACATATTTCAACCATAGATTTTATAAATTAAAGAATTATTTTATCACGATAGGTTTTAAACAAGAGCTTTTAACTTAAAGCAAATTAAGCTTTTCGGCGGCGGCAACTACTTGGTCAAAATTTTTGTATGCCCAATTATATACCTCAACCATTTTTGTTGCTTTTTTAATTGTTTCATTTTTATTTAAAAAAGCTTTAAAATCAAACTTACCCTCAAACGGCAACATGCAATCACTTTTGCCATTATGGTCGCTTAAATGAATATGCTTCAAGTTTTCACCCATAGCGTTTACCATATCGTCAACCTCGATACCCGAACGCACGCATTGTTTTATATCAAGAATGAAATCAACGTTGTTTCCAAGCGCTTTTTTCATATCGGCAATAAACTGAGGGTTGCTGCTTAAGTATAAATTTACGTTTTCCTGAGCAAGCGAAACCCCAAGTTCTTCACCTCGGCGTCTAAGTATGTCAAAGCGTTCAAAATAAGCGTCGTTGCTTATTCCGCCGGAAATCTTTCCGCCGTGAATTATTGCGTATTTTGCTCCAAGCACGGCTCCTGCGTCAAAAAGGCTATCAACAAACGGTAAGCAATCATCAAAGCGTCGCTCATAATTCGAAAAAATCAAATAAGGTTCATACGAACAAAAATAAGAGTGAACCGCGATTATATTTATGCCGTAAGAATCGGCGAGACGTTTAACCTTGCTCAAAAATCGAACGTTGGTTTCAGATTGGCTGTTTAAAAAAATTTCGATATTTTTAATGCCATTTTTACCTAAAAAATCTACTGAATTTTCGGTAAGATTTGGGTAAAAACAGGCGGTTGATATTCCAATTTCCATTATAAAACTCCTTTTCCACAATCTTTATATTGAAATAATCACCAATTTGATTGATTATATTATTCGGTGATTAAAATGAAGTCATTTATAAACAAAATAAACGATATACATGATTTTACATATATGCTATTTACAATTTCGGTTGAAACAGCAATTTTAGTTATAACTCTTGCTATTTATTATGTTACGGCCGATGGACTCGAAAACACGGCTTATTACACGTCGGTCGCAAGCGATTTATTAATAAGCGTACGGGACATGTTAATAAGCGCCGTCGTTTTTTCCGTAATTTCCGAATATATAATACGAGCATATGAAAAATAACAATCGGCTGCCACAATGGCAGCCGTATTTTGTTTTATTTAAAAATAAAAAGCTTTTTACTTACAAAATTCCATACGGTAACAACAAGCATTGCCGCAATTTTGCCAAGAGAGTCGGGCGCCAAAACTAAAACGTTAAGGCTTGCCAAATCGAGCATATCAAACAAGGTCATGAAAACGCCCGTAAACAAAACGGTCAAAATCATTCCAATAAGACTTGCAAGCATAAAAATACAAAAAGCCTTAGCGCCTTTTCCGTTTTCTTTTTGATAATCGGCGGTAAAAACAAACCATCTTATAAGAAAATAGTTCACTATTACGCCAACGCAATATGCAATAGCATTAGCAAAGCTTGTCAAAACGGTATGGGAATCGCCCGACTGATTAAAAATCAATCGGTTTAAAACCAAAAAGAACGCATAATCGACAAAAAAGGAAACAAGCCCTACAACAACAAATCTTATAGTTTCGCCGAGTATGCTTTTAAACTTCTCTGACCTTGCCAAGTTAACATCTCCCGTTAATGTAATCAATAAGAGCCTTAGCAGATTTTTCAGGTAATTCTATACTATTTATCCTTTCGGATATATTCTCAAGATAATGAGCGTCGGAGCTTGAGAAGCTTGGATAAGCATAATCCAAAGGATTGCCGGATTTGCTAACCTCAATAAATTTAAAGTTGCATTCCGGTACAATTTCGCCGAGCACCGAAATAATACTGTACGATTCTCGGTTAACATGAGCCGGTATACAAGCGCCGCCGAACGATTTTACAAACTCGGTTACCTCCATAATGCTTATATCACACGAGCCAATAAGCAAGGTTTCAAGTTCGCCCGTAATTTCGTCGTCTTTATCCATTATATATTGGTGACCGAATATTTCGGGTTCATTTGCAACGGGTAACAAGGTTTCGGCAACCTTTTCGTCAAAGGCTTTTGCCGCGTCAACGTCGGGAAAATAACAAACAACGTGAATATCCTCCGAGGTTGTAAGCTCCATTCCGGGCACAACGGTAAGGCCGACGGCTTGACCGATTTCAACCGCGGCAACGCAGTTTTTACAGCTGTTGTGGTCGGTAACGGCAATCATGTCAAGCTCGTTAAGCATAGCCATGTTAACAATATTATTCGGCGTCATGTCGTTATCGCCACAAGGGCTAAGCGCCGAATGAATGTGCAAATCGTAATAAATTTTCATTTTAGCAGCTTTTCAATGGCGACACAAAGCTCATACTGAGGAATATCGGTTCTCAGTATGGGAATATCGTGCTCATCGGCTTTAATCTTTGCGTCTTCATCAAGCGCCGAATTTTCAGCAAGAACAATACACGATATATCGGCAAGAACGGCTACGGCAACGGCGTTAACGTTTCCCATTACGGTTACCCAAGCGGAGCTTTCTTTTGCTCGGCCCATAACCCAGCTCAAAAGGTCGCCGCAATAGCCACAGGTAACCTCATTTTCTACTCCGTTATTCCCCGCCAAAATTTTTGCATTTATGTTATTGGCTAATTCCTTTACGGTCATTATATCACTCTCTTTATCAAAGGTGGTTTAATCCTTTTCGTCAATGCCCATTTTTTGAGCATATTCAAAAACCTTGTCGCGCATTTTAAAAACGCAGTCGCTTTCTTTTGCGTGGTTGGTTGCTACGTCTTCGGCAAACGCTTTGCACGAAGGGGCGCCGCAAGCTCCGCAATCAATGCCAGGCAAAGTACGCTCAATATCCTTAATCTTTTGCATTATAGCCAAAGACTCGGCAAGACTATCGGCAAGTTTTATTCCCGAAACGGGTTTAAGTTCGTTAGTATTAAACATGTCTTCGGGAATTATATCGTTTTCAAGATGATTAAGCGATACGGGTAAATATTTTCTTAGTATTTGAGTGCGTGCCTTTGCCATATAAGGATTTTCGACGTTTAAAATGCCTCCTACACAGCCCGCATGGCAAGCATTAAGCTCAACAAAATGAAGACGTTTAAAACGTTTATCCTCAATTTCCTCAAGAACGTTTATCGCGTTTTCAATACCGTCGGCGGCAAGGTAATGCGACGACATAAGCGCCGCCGATTCTCCGCCGTCAATTGCCCAGCTAACACCGATAAGTCCCGAATTTGCAATAGGCTCTACTTTATCAAGCTTTTCCATTTCGGCTACAAGCTGATGATATATTTCCGAAATACCTATCGCTCCGTCAATACCAGATTCTTCGCCAAAAATCGGGTTTTTAATTTCGGTTACTCTTGCAGTGCAGGGCGAAATATAAAAAATACCGATTTCTTCGGGATTAAGTCCGGTTTTTTCAACCATTTCCTTTCTTGCCATTTTTGCCGCAAGAGCCATAGGCTGTTTTATAGGCAAAACAAGGTCGCACAAATCGGGAAATTTAAGTTGAATAAGGCGGACAATCGCAGGACAAGCGGACGAAATAACCGGGTATTTGCATGAATTGGAATGCATATACTTTCGGGTTGCTTCCGAGACAATTTCCGCCGCTCGTGAAACCTCGAACACGTCATCAAAGCCTATTCTTTTTAAGGCGGTAGTGACATAATCAAGGTCTTCTAAATTACGTATTTGACCAAAAATTGCGGGTGACGGTAACGCAACTATATATTTAAACTTTTCGGTAGCATCCATGCGTTCATACATTCCGCGCATAGCATGAGTTGGACACACTCTTATACATTCTCCGCAATCAATACAAAGCTCTTTTATTATCTTCGCCTGCCCGTTTCTAACGCGGATAGCTTGGGTAGGACAATGCTTTATACAATTTATACAGCCTGTACAACGTTCGGAGATATGTCGTATCGAATGGAATCTTGTTTCCATAGCAATAGACTCCTTTTTATGTAATGTTAACCTTTAAATAAACGGTAGTACCAACGCCAATTTCCGTTTCAATGGACATTTCGTCGGTATATTTTTTGATATTCGGTAAGCCCATTCCGGCGCCGAAACCTAAAGCTCTGATATGGTCCCTTGCGGTAGAATAGCCCTCTTGCATAGCAAGCTCAACATCTTTAATACCGGGGCCCTTGTCGCGAAGCCAAACCTCAATTGATTCGGCGGAAATTTCGGCGTCTATAACTCCGCCGTCCGCGTGGATAACCATGTTAATCTCGCCCTCGTAAACGGCAATAGAAACACGGCGTATCACTTCCATATCAATTCCAAGCTTTTTTAAAGTACGTTTAAGGGAGCCCGACGCCTCACCTGCGTGAGAAAAATCGTCCGCTAAAACGGGAAAGGACAACTTAACCGATTCAGACATCAGCAGTTTCTCCTCCCTTTAATCCGTTTTCATATAAAAGTCCGCATGCAGTAAACATACGAAGTTGAGTTTTCATAAGTACAATGCCTCTATCCTCGGCAAGAGAGATGATGGCCGCGTCGGGCTCTTTTCCGCGAACAAAAACGATACACCGCATGTCCATCATTTCCGCGGTACGTACAACCTGCGGGTTAACAAGGCCGGTAAGAAGAACCGATTGGTCCTTAACATAAGCAAGCACGTCGCTCATCATATCGGAACCGCAAGCTGAATAAATTTCGGTACTCTCGAGTTCTTCTCCCCAGATATATTCTGCATTTAATATTTGTTTAACATCAGAAACAGTCATTTTAATACCTCCGATTGCATTTTATATTATTATATCACTAAAAGCCTACATATTCAAGGCGTTATTTTTTATCAAAATGCACAATCATTAATTGTAAGAATTTTTGTTGCTAAAAATATTAATTTGCGCTATAATATTAAGTTGATGAAAAGGAGTTGTTTTTTAGATGACAGAAAATCAAAGAATTGCCGAACTTATTTTCGGGCAACTTGAAAATACAGCAGACGATTATGAAAAAGAATATCCCCCGCTTCAGCTTGGCGAGGGTCAGCGTGTCACACGAATTGCTCCAAGCCCTACGGGTTATTTACATTTAGGCGTTTTATTTACTGCGCTTATTAACCGCCGCACCGCCGACGCAACCAACGGCATGTTTTATCTTAGAGTTGAAGACACCGACGCTAAACGCGAGGTTGAAGGCGGAATGGCCGATATTATCAACGGACTTGTCCGTTTCGGCGTTAACATTGACGAAGGTTACGTTTCCCCTACCGCCACAAAAGGAAACTACGGCCCATATAAGCAAAGCGAGCGTGACGGAATTTATCACGTTTACGTTAAAAAGCTTATGGAAGAAGGATATGCATACCCCTGTTTTTGCACCGAGGAACAGTTAGCCGAAACAAGAGCCGTTCAGGAAGCAAGCAAAGAGCGTACCGGCTATTACGGCAAATATGCTCAATGCCGCCGTCTTTCCTACGACGATATAAAACAAAGACTTGACGCCGGTATGCCTTACGTTGTTCGTCTTTGCTCACCCGGCGATGAAAACCGCCGTATTACATTCGACGACGGAATTAAGGGTAAAATCGAAATGCCCGAAAACGATGAGGATTTTGTACTTCTTAAGTCCGACGGTATTCCGACCTATCATTTCGCTCACGCCGTTGACGACCATCTTATGAGAACAACCCACGTTATACGCGGCGACGAATGGATTTCCTCCGTACCTAAGCATATTCAGTTATTTAAGCTGCTTGGCTTTAAGGCGCCGAAATATTGTCACGTTTCCCCGATTATGAAGGAAGAAAACGGCTCTAAGCGCAAGCTTTCAAAGCGTAAAGACCCCGAAGCCGCCGTTCACTTTTATGCCGAGCAGGGTTATCCCGCCGATTCGGTAACCGAATATCTTCTTACGATTGCAAATTCCGATTTTGAAGACTGGCGCCGCGCTAATCCTACGCTCAGCAACAAGGAATTCAAGCTTAATTTAAAGAAAATGAGCGTATCAGGAGCACTTTTTGATATTGCAAAACTTAACGACGTAAGCAAAAACGTTATTTCCAAATTTACCGCTAAGCGTGTAGTAGACGAGCTTTGCGACTGGGCAAAGGAATACGACACCGAATTTTATTCGCTTTTGTCCCGTGACACCGAATACGCCGAAAAGTTATTCAACATCGACCGTGACGTTCCAAAGCCCCGTAAAGATATCGCAAAATGGAACGAAGCTAAGGAATACGCCGCTTATTTCTACGACGAATTGTACAATAATAACTATGAGCTTCCCGAAAAAATTAATTCAAAGGATGCCGTAGAAGTTCTTAAAAAATACAAAGATATTTATAACCCCAACGACAACAAGGACGAATGGTTCGCACGAATAAAAGAAATTTGTCCCGAATGCGGTTTTTGTCCCGAGGTTAAGGAATATAAGAAAAATCCCGAAGCATATAAAGGCCACGTTGGCGACGCCGCTACAATTATAAGAGTAGCCATTACAGGAAGAACCAACAGTCCCGACCTTTGCTCAATTATGGCTTTGCTCGGCAAAAATAAGGTGTGTGAGCGTATCGAAAACGCTATTGCTCATTTTGAAGAGGTGTAAAAATGGAAGAAGTAATTAAAGAACAAGGCAATTTTATTGAAGAATTTATAAAAGAAGATTTAAAGGAAGGCGTTTATAACAAGGTTCAAACCCGTTTTCCGCCCGAACCTAACGGATATTTGCATATCGGTCACGCAAAGGCAATTTGCATTGACTTTGGTATTGCCGATAAATTTAGCGGTAAATGCAATCTCCGCCTTGATGACACAAACCCGACAAAAGAAGACGTTGAATATGTTGACTCAATTATGGAAGACATTAAATGGCTCGGTTTTGATTGGGATAATGTTTACTATGCCTCCGATTACTTTGATTTTATTTACGAATGCGCAATAAAGCTTATTAAAAAAGGTAAGGCTTTCGTTTGTGATTTAACCGCCGACCAAATGCGTGAATATCGCGGAACTCTTACCGAGCCGGGTAAAAACAGCCCCTACCGCGACCGTTCAGTTGAAGAAAACCTTGATTTATTCGAACGTATGACAAAGGGCGAGTTTGAAAACGGAAGCAAGGTTTTGCGAGCAAAAATTGATATGTCGTCGCCGAACCTTAATATGCGCGACCCCGTTATTTACCGAATTATGAAAGTACCTCACCACCGTGCTGGCGACAAATGGGTGGTTTATCCCATGTACGACATGGCTCACCCGCTTTCCGACGCAAAGGAAGGCGTAACCCATTCGCTTTGCTCGCTTGAATTTGAAAATCACAGACCTCTTTACAACTGGTTTTTGGAGGAATGCGAAATTCCCACTCCGCCGAGACAGATTGAGTTTGCTCGTATGAACGTTAACTATACTCTTACAAGCAAGCGCAGATGTTTAAAATTAGTTAACGACGGACTTGTAAGCGGTTGGGATGACCCAAGAATGGCTACTATCTGCGGAATGAGACGCAGAGGCTATCCGGCCGAGGCAATTCGTGATTTTTGCGAAAAAATCGGCGTATCAAAGGCCTTCAGCGTAATTGACATGGCCCTTCTTGAATCGTGCGTTCGCGATAACCTTAACGCAAACGCTGACAGAGCTATGGCCGTGCTTCGTCCCGTTGAGGTTGTTATCGACAACTATCCCGACAATTTAGTTGAGGAAATTGAGGTTGAAATTAACCCCAATAAGCCCGAAGACGGAACAAGAAAAACATATTTTTCTAAGCGTATTTATATTGAAGCTGACGATTTCTGCGAAGAACCGCCTAAGGGTTATTTTAGACTTTGTCCCGAACGAGAAGTTCGCCTTAAGGGAGCATATTTCGTAAAATACGCTTCATGTGAAAAGGACGAAAACGGCGTTGTAACTAAAATTCATTGTATCTATGATCCCGAAACAAAGGGCGGTAACGCTCCCGACGGAAGAAAGGTTAAGGGTACAATTCATTGGGTAAGCAAGGAAAACTGCTGCGACGCAACGGTTAACCTTTACGACCGACTTTTCCTTGTTGAAAACCCCTCTGACGAAGAAGAAAACGGCGAATTTTCAACCAATCTTAACCCCGAATCTCTTACCGTTTTAAAGGGTTGTAAAATTGAAAAAGATATTGCCGCCTCTTTACCCGAAAAGAAATATCAGTTCATGCGTCAGGGTTATTTCTGCGCCGATAAAGATTCTACCGCCGACAACCCCATTTTCAACAGAACGGTTGCGCTTAAAGATTCTTTTGCAAAGAAAAAATAAAAAATGTTGATTTTACCACAATATGTGATAAAATAGATAGGTATGTTTAAATTCACAGTGTATAAAATTCTGATTTAGGGGTGCGAAATTTGGATAAGCTGGTCATTAACGGCAAAAAGCGTCTTAACGGCGAAATTACTATCAGCGGCGCTAAAAACGCAGCTGTTGCAATAATTCCGGCAGCTATTCTTTCAGACGGCATTTGCCGTATTGAAAACCTACCCGATATAAGTGACGTTAACGAGCTCATCACAATTTTAGGCGAGCTCGGCGCCGGCGTTCGTCGTATCGACGACGCCACCATAGAAATTGATTCGTCCACCATATCTTCATATGTTGTACCGGCCGAAAAATCAAAAAGACTTCGTGCAAGCAGCTATCTTATGGGCGCTATGCTTGGTCGTTTTTCAAAAGCAAGCGTTGCTCCTCCCGGAGGATGCGATTTCGGTACTCGACCCATTGACCAGCATATCAAAGGCTTTGAGCTTCTTGGCTCAACCGTTGATATTGAAAACGGTATGGTTAATATTATTGCGGACAAGCTTATGGGAAACCAGGTATACCTTGACGTCGTATCCGTCGGCGCAACGGTTAACATTATGCTTGCCGCGGTAAAGGCAAAAGGTCTCACCGTAATCGAAAACGCCGCAAAGGAACCTCATATTGTAGACCTTGCGAATTTCCTTTTGTCCATGGGCGCAGATATCAGAGGAGCAGGTACAGATACAATTAAAATCCGTGGCGTTAGTCACCTTCACGGCACAACTTATAGCATTATTCCCGACCAAATTGAAGCCGGTACTTATATGGCGGCCGTTGTTGCGGCGTCGGGCGACGTTATAATTAAAAACGTTATTCCGAAGCATCTTGAATCAATTACCGCTAAGTTGATTGAAATGGGTGCTACTATTGACGACCTTGACGACGCTCTTAGAGTTAGAAGCAACGGAAAAATACGTAGATGTAACATAAAAACAATGCCTCATCCGGGCTTCCCTACTGATATGCAACCGCAAATTGCTACCGTGCTTTCGGTTGCCGACGGTAAAAGCGTTATTACCGAAAGCATTTGGGATAATCGCTTTAGGTACGCCGAACAACTTGAAAAGCTTGGCGCATACATCGAAGCCGAGGGCAAAGTTGCGACCATTTACGGCGTTGAAGGCTTACGCGGAAACACCGTTAAAGCAACCGACCTCCGTGCCGGCGCGGCAATGGTAATTGCCGGCCTTATCGCCGAGGGTCAAACAGTTATTGAGGATATCCATCATATTCAACGCGGCTACGAAAAAATCGTAGAAAAGCTTTCATCGGTTGGCGCCGATATTCAAATTATTAGTGATTAAAAAATAAACGGCTGTTCTTTAATTAGAAGAGCCGCTTATTTGCGTTTGTAAACGGACGGTGAGAAAATTTGGTTAGATTTTGCCCAATGTTTAGCGGAAGCAGTGGAAATTGTACGTACATTTCATCGGGCGATTTTTCGATATTAATTGACGCAGGAGTAAGCGCAAAAGCTATCTCAAACGCTCTTGCCGATATTAACGTTTCGCCCGACGAAATTGACGCGATTTTTATAACACATGAGCATTGTGACCATATAAAAGGCGTAAGAGTTTTTGCGTCTAAATATGATATTCCCGTTTATGCTAATGAAGCTACCATGAACGAACTTTTAAAGGACGAAAAATTCGCCGAATACGTTGAATACCGCGTGATTAGAGACGCAGTAAAAATAAAAGGTTGTACGGTTACGTCGTTTGAAACGCCTCATGACAGTATGGGAAGCTGCGGATATATAATCGAGACCGATGACGGCCGTAAAATCGCAACCTGTACGGATATTGGTTGCATAACCGATACTATTCATTCGGCTTTACTGGGCGCAGACCTTGTTTTAATTGAATCAAACCACGAAATCAATATGCTTATGTCGGGTCCGTATCCATATAACTTAAAAATGCGTATTGCGTCCGATAGCGGGCATTTATCCAACAGATGTTGCGCCGAAATATTACCCGAGCTTGTTAAAAACGGTACAACAAGAATTGTTTTAGGCCATATAAGCAAGGATAACAACACCCCCCTTCTGGCCGAAACAACCGCCGTTTCAACCCTTAAAATGCACGGGTTTGAGCGCGATTTGGACTACATATTGGTTGTTACAAAACCAAGCGAAAACAAAGTGGTGATACTTTAATGGTTAAAATTACAGTCTTAGCGGTAGGAAAGCTTAAAGAAAAATATTTTCGTGACGCTTGCGCCGAATATGAAAAACGTTTGTCGGCTTTTTGTAAGCTCAATATTACCGAAATTGAAGAAACAAAGTGTCCATCTTCCCCGTCGGATACGGAAATAGCAAACGTTATCTTTGACGAGGGCGAAAAAATAATTTCAAAAATACCGAAAGGTAGCTACGTCATACCGCTTTGTATAGAAGGAAAGGAAATCAGCTCCGAAAAGTTAGCGACAACGATAAGCAACGCTACCGTTACGGGTGAAAGTCATTTTGTTTTTATAATCGGCGGCTCATGGGGACTATCCGAAAAAGTAAAAAACATGGCCAAATTTAAGCTTTCTATGTCACCTATGACATTCCCTCACATGCTTGCAAGAGTTATGCTTCTTGAGCAAATTTACCGCTCATTTATGATAACCGCCGGCACAGAATATCACAAATAACAGCATAAACATCTTTTTTCTTAAAAATTCTTTGAAATTCTATTTATTTTTGATAATAAAATGTAGATTTTTAGAATAATGTCTGTTATAATATCTTTGTGTGTATATTTTGAATAGGTATGCCCTGTTCAAATATCTTTTTGGCGGCGAGCTTAACACGCTTTACGCCGAAAAATTAGTATAATTTAAGCCGTGATTTTTTCTCGGCTGGAAAGGCAAGGGACTATATGTTAAAGAAAATCAGCACATTGCCGTTTGACGGCACACCTGAGCAAGAAGCGAAGCTCGTTGAATACATCAACGGAATCCGCGATCAGCAAGGTTGTCTTATGCCGATTATGCAGGAAGCACAGGCTATTTACGGCTACCTTCCTCTTGAGGCACAGCAAATCATTGCAAGAGAGCTTGAAATTTCCGTTGAGGAAGTTTATGGTATCGCCACCTTCTACGCTCAGTTCGCACTCACACCGAAGGGCAAATACAACATTTCTGTTTGCCTTGGCACCGCTTGCTACGTTAAGGGCGCTCAAGCTCTTGTAGACAGAATTACACAGGTGCTCGGAATCGCACCCGATGAATGTACGGCTGACGGCAAATTCTCTCTTGAAGCTTGCCGTTGTATCGGTGCTTGCGGTCTTGCTCCCGTTCTTACAATCAACGACGACGTATACGGAAGACTTACCGACAAAGACATCGACGACATTCTTAAAAAGTACGAATAATCAACGAAAACTCAAAAGGTTGATAAAAATTTATGCGTGAATTATCCCTTAACGTTCTTGATATCGTTCAAAACTCAATCTCGGCTAAAGCCACGGTTATCGAAATCGAGCTTTTAGAGCATATCGAAAAAGATTTACTTGAAATCAACATTTTCGATAACGGTAAAGGAATGACCGAGGAACAGGTTAAAAGCGTTATTGACCCTTTTTTTACTACACGTACAACCCGTAAGGTTGGTCTTGGTATCCCGCTTTTTAAAATGGCGGCCGAAATGTCCGGCGGATGGCTTGATATTAAGTCCGAGGTTGGAAAAGGAACAAGAGTTTATACAAGCTACGGCTACTCAAACGTTGACCGTATGCCGGTTGGCGACATGAACGGTACTGTTTCAATGCTAATTCGAATGAATCCGGACATTGATTTTGTTTATACGCACAGTATTAACGAAAAAAGCTATGTTTTGGACACAAGAGAGTTACGTGAGCAGCTTGATGACGTCCCGCTTGACACTCCTGACGTAATTGAATGGATTGAAGAATACCTAAAGGAAAACGACGCAGAGCTTACAACCTAATTTCACTATTTTTTCGGAAACGGAGGACTTTCTAATGAAATCACTTGCTGAACTCAAGGCTATCAAAGAAAAGGCTCAAGCTCAGATGACCGCCCGTGAAAACAACGACGACGGTATCCGTGTTTTGGTCGGTATGGCTACATGCGGTATCGCCGCCGGCGCTCGTCCCATTCTTAACAAGTTTGTTGACGAAATTGCTAAGCGCAATATCCACAACGTTAAGGTTACACAGACCGGTTGTATCGGCATTTGCCAGTATGAGCCGGTAGTTGAGGTTGTTGTTCCCGGTCAGGAAAAGGTTACATACGTAAAAATGACCGAGGATAAGATTGACAGAATTATTACCGAGCATATCGTTAACGGTAAACCGGTAACCGAATTCACAATCGGCAGCTACAAGGACTAATAAATAATCTCCTTACCGTTTACCGCACGAAACGGTAAGGATTACAAAAAATAAAATGAATAACGTGCGGAGAAATGGCGGAAAAAATGTATCGTTCACAGGTTCTTATTTGCGGCGGTACCGGATGTACTTCGTCCAGCAGCGAAAAAATCATCAACGCAATGCAAGTTGCTATTGATAATGCCGGACTTAACGAAGAAGTCAAGGTTGTAAAAACCGGCTGTTTCGGCCTTTGTGCACTCGGCCCGATTGTAATTGTTTACCCTGAAGGCTGCTTTTACAGCCGCGTAACTCCCGAAGATGCGGAGGAAATCGTTAATGAGCACTTGCTTAAAGGCCGTATCGTTAAACGCCTTATTTACGATGAAACAATTGACAACGCAAACGACACAATTAAATCACTTAATGAAACTCCATTCTACAAATCACAGAAACGTATCGCTCTTCGTAACTGCGGTGTAATCAACCCCGAAAACATCGACGAGTATATCGCTAACGATGGTTACGCAGCACTCGGCAAGGCTCTTACCGAAATGACTCCTGCCGAAGTTATCCAAACCGTACTTGATTCCGGTCTTCGCGGACGCGGCGGTGCCGGTTTCCCGACCGGTCTTAAATGGAAATTTGCTGCCGGTAATGACGCTGATCAGAAATACGTTTGCTGTAACGCCGACGAAGGCGACCCCGGCGCATTCATGGATCGCTCCATTCTTGAGGGCGACCCCCATGCATTAATCGAAGCTATGGCTATCGCAGGTTACGCTATCGGCGCTAACCAGGGTTACATCTACGTTCGTGCCGAATACCCTATCGCAGTAAACAGACTTAAAATTGCTCTTAAACAGGCTCGTGAATATGGCCTTCTCGGCAAAAATATTTTCGATACCGGATTTGACTTCGACCTCGATGTTCGTCTTGGCGCAGGCGCATTTGTTTGCGGCGAAGAAACCGCTCTTATGACCTCTATCGAAGGTAAGCGCGGCGAGCCGCGTCCCCGTCCTCCGTTCCCGGCTGTTAAGGGTCTTTTCGGCAAGCCGACAATTCTTAACAACGTAGAAACCTATGCAAACATTGCACAGATTATCTTGAACGGCGCTGAATGGTTCGCTTCTATGGGTACCGAAAAATCCAAGGGTACTAAAGTATTCGCTCTTGGCGGTAACATTAAGCATACCGGACTTGTTGAAGTTCCTATGGGAACTACTCTTCGCCAAATCGTCGAAGAAATCGGCGGCGGTATCCCGAGCGGCAAGAAATTCAAGGCTGCACAAACCGGTGGTCCTTCCGGCGGTTGTATCCCTGCAAGCCTTATGGACGTTGAAATCGACTACGATAACCTCCTTGCTATTGGCTCGATGATGGGCTCCGGCGGTCTTATCGTTATGGACGAAGACACATGTATGGTTGACATCGCTAAGTTCTTCCTTGAGTTTACCGTTGACGAATCCTGCGGTAAATGTACTCCCTGCCGCGTAGGTACAAGAAGAATGCTTGAGCTTCTTACTAAAATTACCGACGGTAAGGCTGACATGGAAGACCTTGAAAAGCTTGAAGCTCTTTGCGATTACATCAAAGAGAACTCTCTCTGCGGCCTCGGTCAAACTGCTCCGAACCCCGTAATTTCTACACTTAGATACTTCCGCGACGAATATATTGCTCACATTCAGGATAAGAAATGTCCTGCCGGCGCTTGTAAGAACCTCCTCAACTTCAGTGTTGTTAAGGATTCCTGCTTCGGTTGCGGCATGTGTGCAAGAAGTTGTCCGGCCGACGCTATTTTTGTTACCGATTACGTTGCCCCCGGCAAGAAGAAGCCCGCATACGAAATTGATACCGCTAAATGTATCAAGTGCGGCGCTTGTATAGGTACTTGTAAGTTCAACGCAATTATTAAGAAGTAAGAAAGGAGTGTGCCATAATGGAAAATGTTAATATTACAATAAACGGCATGCCCCTTAGCGTGCCCGCAAATTACACAATTCTCGAAGCCGCCAGATTGGCAGGTATCGAAATTCCCACTCTCTGCCACATGAAGGGCAGAAACGAAATCGGCGCTTGCCGTATCTGTGTTGTTGAGGTTGAAAAGGCTCGTTCCCTCGTTGCTGCCTGCGTAATGCCGGTTTCTGAGGGTATGGTTATCAAAACCAACTCCAAAAAGGTTATGGAATCCCGCAAAATGACCATTGAGCTCCTTCTTTCCAACCATAACAGAAGCTGTCTCCAATGCGTACGCAGCGGTAACTGCGAACTCCAGACCCTTGCCTTTGAATTCGGTGTAGAAGACGCAGGTCGTTTTGACGGAGCTAAGACAGAATCTACCGAAGACACTTCAGCTGCTCACCTTATTCGTGACAATTCTAAATGTATACTCTGCCGTCGCTGTGTAGCCGCTTGCCACACTCAGACAGCAGTTATCGGCGCCAACAACCGCGGTTTCGACACCGTTATCGGTTCCGCATTCAATAAGGACCTTAACGACGTTGCTTGTATCTCCTGCGGTCAGTGTATCACCGCCTGCCCGACCGGTGCTCTCCGTGAAAGAGACGACACCCAGAAGGTATTTGACGCTATCAACGACCCGACAAAACACGTTGTTATCCAAACCGCTCCTGCCGTTCGTGCCGCTCTTGGCGAAGAATTTGGTATGGAAATCGGTACCAACGTTGAAGGTAAAATGGTTGCAGCTCTTCGCCGTCTTGGCTTTGATAAGGTATTTGACACCGACTTCAGTGCTGACCTTACCATTATGGAAGAAGCAACTGAATTCCTTGACAGAGTACAGAACGGTGGTGTTCTTCCGCTTATCACCTCTTGCTCACCGGGTTGGATTAGATACTGTGAACAGTTCTATCCCGATATGCTTGACAATCTTTCTTCCTGCAAATCTCCTCAGCAGATGTTCGGCGCAGTAGTTAAGACATACTACGCTGAAAAGAACGGCATTGACCCGAAGGATATTTTCTCCGTATCGGTTATGCCCTGTACCGCTAAGAAGTACGAAATTGCAAGAGACGACCAGTCGGCCGCCGGCGTTCCCGACCTTGACGCTACAATCACAACACGTGAGCTTGCTCGCATGATTAAGAAGGCTCGCATTCAGTTTACAAAGCTCCCCGATGAACAATTTGACAATCCGCTCGGCGAAGATACCGGAGCAGCTGTTATCTTCGGCGCAACCGGCGGCGTTATGGAGGCTGCTCTCCGTACAGCTGTTGATACTCTCACCGGTAAGGATAACGAATCCTACGAGTTTACTGAAGTTCGCGGCATGGAAGGTGTTAAGGAAGCTACATACGATGTAGCCGGACTTAAGATTAACGTTGCTGTTGCCAGCGGCACCGACAACGCTAAAAAGGTTCTTGACGCCGTTAAGAGCGGTGAAAAGAACTATCACTTCATCGAGATCATGGGTTGTCCCGGCGGCTGTATCAACGGCGGCGGTCAACCTATCCATTCTCAGGCTGAATGGGCAACCATCGACATTAAGGGTCTTCGTGCAAAGGCGCTTTATGATCAGGATGCTTCTATGCCTATCAGAAAGTCTCACCAGAATCCGATGATTAAGACCATTTACGACGAGTATTTTGAGAAGCCCGGTAGCCATAAGGCTCACGAAATTCTCCACACCTCTTACAAGGCACAGACAAATACCATTAAATAATCATCAAAAAAACTAATTATAAAGGGCCGGAGTTAAATCCGACCCTTTATTTTTGTATATTTGACCAGTTGTTTTTATAAAGTAAGTATAATATAATAAATTTAATGGAGGTGTGCATATGATAAAAGTTTCGTTTATAATTGTGGCGTATAATGCCGCCGCACACCTTGTTGACCTTTTAAGCGATTTAAAAAAGCAAACCTTTGACCACAAAAAGATTGAGGTTTTACTTGTAAACAGTAACTCGACCGATAAAACCGAAGATATTTTTGAAGAATTTAAAAATAATAACGATTTTTCAGAATGTAAATTGCTTCAAAACCCTAAAAAAACGCTTCCGGCCGGTTGGAACGTTGCGCTTAGAAACGCTAAAGGCGAAATTATACTTCGTGTTGACGCTCACGCAAGAATTCCCGACGATTTTATTGAAGCGAACGTTAGAAATATAGAAAAAGGCGAGGATATCGTCGGAGGTCAAAGAATTACTATTTTTGATAACACTTCGCTTTGGAAAGGCGCTTTATCCGCCGCAGAAAGCTCGGCTTTTGGTAGCGGAATTGCCGTTTACAGACGTAAATTCGAACGTCAATACACCGTCACCCTTGCTCACGCGGCGTATAAAAAGGCTGTTTTTGATAAGGTCGGGTTTTATAACGAAAATTTGCGCCGTACCGAAGATAACGATATGCATTACCGCATGAGAAAGGCAGGATATAAATTCTGTCTTTGCGACGATATTGTGTCATATCACCACGTAAGAAGCAGTCTTAAAACCATGTTAAAACAAAAATACGGTAACGGTTACTGGATTGGTCTTACCTTATCGGTTCAACCGAAATGCTTTTCGCTTTATAATTTTGTTCCGCTTTGCTTTGTGCTTGCTCTTATTGCAACAGGAATTTTTTCGATTATTTCCGTAATACCGCTAATCGCCTTACTTGCGCTTTATTTTACGGCGGCAATTCTTTATGGAATTAAATCTCTTACCTACAAAAGCAACAAGCACTTCCCTATTCCGATTTCGCCGATTTTCTTTTTAATGCATATAGTTTACGGCGTTGGAACAATAATTGGAATTTTGAGTATTCCTTATTTTAAACATAAAACTAAAGAGGTATGATATGGATTTTTCTTTGAATCCTGCTAATTTTTTAAATATGTTCGCTGTACCCGCGGCGGTTGCCGATAAGCATTTAAAGCTTGCCGGCGAGCCGCAGCTTAAAACGCTTTTATGGATTTTGCGAAACGGCGCCGAAAACTTTGAGATTGAAAGCGCTAAAAGGGCTACGGGATTGTCCCAGCGAGATATTGAAGATTCTATTATTTATTGGATAAATAACGGCGTTTTGATTTCTACGGGAAATAAAAACGAGAATACAAAAACAGCCAAAAAAAGCGAGATTAAAACGGTCGCAAAGCCCATAAAACCCAACCGCACCGAGGTTGCAAAACGCGGCATGGAGGACGAAAACATTGCGTTTATGCTTCAACAAGCGCAAATCAAGTTTGGCCGCCTGCTTAAACAAAACGAATCTTCTACACTTGTTTGGCTTTACGATAACGAGGGATTGTCGGTTTCGGTAATTTTAATGATTATCGAATACGCAATAAGCGAGGACAGATTAACCGCCGGATTTATTGAACAAACGGCTGTTAAATGGATTAATGACGGCGTAACCGACGTTAAATCGGCCGACAACGAAATAGTAAAAATGCGCGCCGAAAGTCAAGCATGGAAAACCGTTTGCGCCGTTATGGGAATTGAAAAACGCAAACCAAGCGGCAAGGAGCTTGACGCGGTTATGCGTTGGACTAACGAATGGAAATTCGGTCGCGATATGCTTAAAGCGGCATACGATGAATGTATTGACCATGCGCAAAAATACAGTTGGCAATATATTAACACTATTCTTGCCTCGTGGCACAAAAACGGATATAAAAAAGTTACCGATATTAACGAAAAGCCCGAAAAGGCGCAAAAAGAAAGCAATCAAACCTCCTATAGTATTGATGAAATTGAAAATATGCTATTTGGCGGCAAAAAGGAGTAACGTATGGGTTACAATAAGGAATATTACATAGACGCATTAGCTGCGGTTGCCGAAAGAAAAAAGGAAGCCGAAGCGATTGCTGACATGGAAACAAAAACGGTCCAGATTTCGTATCCGGAAATACAAGAAATTGAAAACAAAATCAACGAAATTGGATTAGAAGCGGTAAAATCCGCCGTAAAATTAAGCGGTACCGCCGATTTAATTAAATTAAAAGAACAATACGAGTCGCTTGCGAAGCAACGAGACGAGCTCATCGCCAAATATAAAGTCGACGTTAAGCTTTTAAGTCCGCAGTATCGTTGTAAAAAATGCAACGACACGGGATACGAAAACGGAAAGCTTTGCGAATGCGTTAAAGCTATCGCCAAAGAGAAATATTACAAGGATTTATGTCAGCAAATGCCCCTTGAACGTTCGACATTCGAAAACTTTGACCTTTCGCTTTATCCCGACGATTGCGTAAGCAACATGAACGAAATTTTTAAATTTTGTAAAGACTATGCCGATGGATTTAACCCCACCTCAAAAAGCTTGCTTTTCTTTGGCAGAACGGGACTCGGCAAAACCCACCTCTCGCTTGCGATTGCGAACGGCGTAATTGACAAAGGGTATAGCGTTATTTACGGCTCGTCACAAAACTTTTTAAAGCAAATAGAGGACGAGGCTTTTGGAAGAAAAAGCGGCGACACTTTAAACGCTTTGCTCGACTGCGACCTTCTTATTTTGGACGATTTTGGTACGGAATTTTTATCATCATTTATTTCGTCGGCAATTTACAATATTCTTAATACAAGAGCGCTTAAATCAATGCCTACCGTTATCAGCACTAACCTTTCGTTAGGCGAAATAAACAGCGTTTACGGCGAAAGAATTTTTTCTCGAATTATCGGAAATTATGTAATTAAACAGTTTACGGGCAAGGACATTCGCCAAGTGCAAATGGTAAAGAATAATTCTTGACTTAACTAAAACCGTTTGATAAAATTAATTTTGTGAGCGAGTTAGGCAACTGCGTGCCGTATTATAGCGGTATGAGGAAAGTCCGAGCTCCACAGGGCAGGATAACGGCTAACAGCCGCCGAGGGCGACCTTAGGGAAAGTGCAACAGAAATAAACCGCCTGATTTTCAGGTAAGGATGGAAAGGCGAGGTAAGAGCTCACCGGCGCACAGGAGACTGTGCGGCCATGTAAACCCTATCCGGAGCAACACCGATAAAAAGCTATACATTTGCCCGATGTGCTTTTGACAGGTGGCATGAGCTTACGAGCAATCGTAAGTCGAGATAGATAGTTGTCCACGACAGAACTCGGCTTATCGACTCGGTCACTTATATATGAAAACAGACACCCAAAAGGTGTCTGTTTTCATTTTTTATAATTTAATTATTCGGTCCAAACGTGGTAATCGAAAATTGTTGTTGAGAAAAGCTTATCGTTTTCGTCAAAGAAGAAGTTAAGCAAATAATCTCCGTACTGATAAGATAACATTTTTGTTCCGATTAACGGTTGAACCATAAAGAACATTTCATCTTCTTCTGCTACCCTATCCTCAAGCGGATCGGCTTCAACGGTAGTTTTTATATCGTCGTATGTTGTATGACCAATCATATAGCCGAAGTTGTCAGCAAAATAAGCAATATATGCAATTCCGCTTTCGGGAGAGGCGTTATAATAAAAATAACGTGTATCATAAGAATACATTTTTATTATTCTGTCCCCTGTATCAAGTCCGCGAATTGTTAAATCATATACAATTTCGTCATCAAGCTCAGGCAACGACGAATCAATATCAGAGAAAACATTTTCGCTTTCGGAAACAGTTTCGGGCTCAAGTGATGACGAACCGCTAACGTCATAGTTAGATGACATATTAATGGTGCCGTGGTGGTCATCAATACTTGGGCCGTTGCCGTTATAAAAATTAACTACTTCGTCAACGTCGGTGCCAACAGCAAATTTTACTCCGTCGATTTTTCCTTCAACGGCAAGCTCGGGCACTTGAGAATTATAAACAATGCTTGAAGTTTCGACAGATGAGATATCCGCCGTATCATTACCGTCGCAAGCGGTAAATCCCATAAGCATAACCACAGCCGATAATAAACAAAAAGCTTTTTTCATAAATTATTCTCCTTTTCTTTTACTACATTCCTGAATCAAATCATGCTTTAAATCCCATAAAGGCTGCGACAAGTCAACATAGTAATTATGGGGATTTTCAAAGCGCAAAACCTCGTCCCATAAAAGGTCAATTTGTTTTTCGCAATATCTTTTAATTTCGGCAACCGAATATTCGTGATAAACAAGATTTCCCTTTTCAAAAACAGGTTTGGTAAGACGGCGGGCTATAAAATCAGTAACTGTTTTGCGTTTCCAGGTATATTCCGGATCAAAAATTTCGTAAGGTTTTGAGTCATCAATTTCTTCGTCAAAAAGGGTTATAACGTCGGCAATTGCCTTTCCGCTCATGCGGTCAAAAAGACGCCAAACAGATTTAAATCCCGGAGTTGTAATTTTTGCGACGTTTTCACTTAGCTTAATTCTCGGCGAAACGGCTCCGTCATCGTCAATTATCGCGCTAAGCTTATATACGCCACCCAAAACAGGCGCCGACGACGAGGTTATTAGTCTCTCACCTACGCCGAAAGAGTCAACCCGCGCACCTTGTAAAAGCATGTCGGAGATTATATGCTCATCAAGCGAGTTAGAAGCGATAATATGACAGTCAGCGTATCCCGCGGCGTCAAGCATTTTTCTCGCTTTCTTGGAAAGATAGGTTATGTCGCCGCTATCAATTCTTATTCCAACGGGACGCTTGCCAAGAGGTTTAAGGACATTGTCAAAAACCTTAATGGCGTTTGGGATACCAGATTTAAGGACATTATAGGTATCAACAAGCAAAACGCATGAATCGGGATATTGTTTTGCATATATCGAAAAAGCTTCGTATTCGTCGTCAAAGGTTTGAATCCAGCTATGAGCCATTGTACCGGAAGGATTTAAACCAAATTTTTGAGCCGCCAAAAGGCAAGAGGTTGAAGCGCAACCTCCAATAACAGCGGCTCTTGCGCCGTAAACTGCCGCGTCAAATCCTTGCGCTCGTCGGGCACCGAATTCCATAACCGGACGACCTTGAGCCGCGCGAACAATGCGGTTTGCTTTGGTTGCAATAAGCGTTTGATGATTAAAGGCAAGCAAAATCAACGTTTCAATTAATTGAGACTGAATAATCGGTCCCTTTACGGTAATAATCGGCTCATTTGGAAAAACCGGCGTTCCCTCGGGAATTGCCCATACATCACACGAAAACTTAAAGTTAGACAAATAATTAAGAAAATCGTCACTAAAACCTCTTTTTTTCAAATAATCTATGTCTTCTTTTGAAAAATTGAGCTCGGAAATATAGTCAATTATTTGTTGCAATCCGCACATAACGGCAAAGCCGCCGTCATCGGGCACTTTGCGAAAGAAAACATCAAATACACCGATTACATCTTTCATATTTTTGTTAAAATAACCGTTAGACATGGTTATCTCATAAAAATCGGTAAGCATTGATAGATTACGTGAAAATTTATCGGTCATAGCTATCTCCCAAAATAAGTTATATTATTTATTATAACATAAATATATCATAAATCAAATTTTTGAAAAAATTATTTTTATATTGAAAAATCTGTAAATTCATGTTATAATATCCATAAAATTCACGAGGAGTGTAGAAATGAGGACTAGAAAAAAACCACTTGGCACCGCAAACATGATTGGAATGAGAGTTGAACAACTCAGAAATATAAACAACATGAAACAAAAAGACCTTCTTTTACAACTCAATTCTAAGGGCATAGAAATGAATGCCTCGGGTTTATCTAAGCTTGAAGGCCAAATACGTCAGGTTAACGACTATGAGCTTGTTGCACTCGCCGAAATTTTCGGTATTTCAGTTACAAAATTACTCGGCATAGAACAAAATATTAATAATCATAATTGACAAACATATATATGTTTGTTAAAATAATAAACAAAAAATAAAGAGGTTTTTTTAAACCTCTTTTTTCTTGTATGTAAGGGTGATTTTATGGGATTAACATTAACAGAAAAAATACTTAAAGCACACGTTATTGACGGTGAATTTATAAAGGGCTCCGAAATCGGGCTTAGAATTGACCAAACCTTAACTCAGGACGCAACCGGTACCATGGCTTACCTTGAATTTGAAGCTATGGAAATTCCCCGTGTTAAAACCGAACGTTCGGTTGCATATATTGACCATAACACGTTACAGTCGGGCTTTGAAAACGCCGACGACCACCGTTTTATTGGCTCAGTCGCTAAAAAACACGGCATTTATTATAGCCGTCCCGGTAACGGAATTTGTCATCAGGTTCATCTTGAACGTTTCGGTATCCCCGGTAAAACCCTTATCGGCTCCGATAGCCATACTCCTACCGGAGGCGGCCTCGGCATGATTGCCATCGGTGCCGGCGGACTTGACGTTGCCGTTGCTATGGGCGGCGGTGCGTATTATATTACATATCCGAAAATTGTTAAGGTTAATCTTACCGGCAAGCTCCAGCCTTGGGTTGCCGCAAAGGACGTAATCCTTAAAGTATTACAAATTATGACCGTTAAGGGCGGCGTAGGCAAGATTATTGAATACACCGGCGAAGGTGTAAAAACGCTTTCCGTACCCGAGCGTGCTACAATTACAAATATGGGCGCCGAGCTTGGCGCTACAACCTCCATATTCCCGTCCGACGAAATTACTCGTTCTTTCCTTAAGGCTCAAGGACGTGAGGACGTATGGAGCGAACAAAAAGCCGATGACGACGCCGAATACGACGAAATTATCGAAATCAACTTATCTGAGCTTGAACCGATGGTTGCTTGTCCTCATTCCCCCGACAACGTTAAAAACGTTGCTGAGATTGCCGGCATGAAAATTGACCAGGTTTGTATCGGTTCATGTACCAACTCTTCCCTTCTCGATATGATGAAGGTCGCTCATATTCTTAAAGGAAAAACCGTCAACCCCGACGTTTCTCTTTCTATTGCGCCCGGCTCAAAGCAGGTGCTTAATATGATTTCCATGAACGGTTGTTTGTCCGATATTATTTCTGCCGGCGCACGTATTCTCGAAAGCGCTTGCGGTCCCTGTATTGGCATGGGTCAGTCACCCAATTCAAAGGGCGTTTCTTTGCGCACCTTTAACCGCAACTTTGAAGGTCGTTCGGGAACAAAAGACGGACAAATTTACCTTGTTTCCCCAGAAGTTGCCGCCATTTCTGCGATTACCGGTTGCTTAACCGACCCGCGTACAATCGGCGAAATGCCGGAATTTAAGCTTCCTGAGCAGTTCGATATTAACGACAACATGGTAACCTTACCCGTAGATGTTGACAACATGAACGAAGTTGATATTTTGCGCGGTCCCAACATCAAACCCTTCCCCGCTACAACTCCGCTTGTTGATGCAATTGACTGCAAATGCTCGCTTAAAGTCGGAGACAACATCACAACCGACCACATTATGCCCGCAGGCGCAAAAATTTTGCCCTTGCGCTCCAACATTCCCGAAATTTCGAAATATTGCTTTACCGTATGCGACGAAGCTTTCCCCGAACGTGCAAAATCGCTCGGCAAGAGCATTATTGTCGGCGGCGTAAACTACGGTCAGGGTTCATCACGTGAACACGCAGCACTTGCTCCGTTACATTTGGGAGTTAAGGCTGTTCTTGTAAAATCCTTTGCCCGTATCCACCGTTCAAATCTTATTAACGCCGGTATTCTTCCCCTTACATTCGTAAACGAAAACGATTACGACATGATTAACGAGGGCGACGACCTTGTAATTAGCGGCGTTATCGACGATATTAAAAACGGTAACAACCTTATCATCAAAAACAACACCAACGGCAAGGAAATCGAAGTTAACTGCGAGCTTAGCGGTCGCGCCAAGGATATCATTATTGCGGGCGGACTTCTTAATTATACCAAAGAAAATCTTAAATAATTTGGGTGATAAAAATGGCTGATAAAATTAAAATGAATACGCCTCTCGTCGAGATGGACGGAGACGAAATGACACGTATCATATGGAAAATGATTAAGGATATCCTTATTCTTCCCTATGTTGACCTCAACACCGAATACTATGACCTCGGTCTTGTTCACCGAAACGAAACCGACGACAAAGTAACCTTTGATTCGGCTGAGGCTACTAAAAAATACGGCGTTGCCGTTAAATGTGCAACCATTACCCCCAACGCCGCAAGAATGCCCGAGTACAACTTAAAGGAAATGTGGAAATCCCCGAACGGAACAATCCGCGCTATTCTTGACGGTACAGTTTTCCGCGCGCCGATTATTGTTAAGGGTATTACTCCTTATATCCCTACATGGACTAAGCCGATTACTATCGCAAGACACGCTTACGGCGACGTTTATAAAAACACCGAAATGCAAGTTGCGGAAGGCTCAAAATGCGAGCTTGTTTGCACCGATAAGGACGGAAACGAAACAAGACAGCTCATACACGATTTTGAAAATTCAAGCGGTATTATTCAGGGTCTTCACAACGTTGACAAATCAATCGCAAGCTTTGCAAGATGCTGTTTTAACTACGCTCTTGACACTAAACAGGATTTATGGTTTGCAACCAAGGACACAATTTCCAAAAAATACGACCACCGTTTTAAAGATATTTTTGCTGAAATATTTGAAACAGAATATAAAGAAAAGTTTGATAACGCAAATATCGAATATTTCTACACCCTTATTGACGACGCCGTTGCCCGTGTAATCCGTTCAAACGGCGGATACATTTGGGCTTGTAAAAACTATGACGGCGACGTTATGTCCGACATGGTGGCTACCGCTTACGGCTCGCTTGCCATGATGACAAGCGTACTTGTTTCTCCCGACGGCATTTACGAATATGAAGCCGCCCACGGCACCGTTCAGCGCCATTATTACAAGCACTTAAAAGGTGAAGAAACCTCCACCAACTCGGTTGCAACCATTTTTGCTTGGTCAGGTGCGCTTAGAAAGCGCGGCGAGCTTGACGGCAACGATGAGCTTATCCACTACGCCGATATGCTTGAAAAAGCAACCATTGACACAATCGAAAGCGGAATTATGACCGGCGACCTTTATTTGTTATCAAACCTTGAAAACAAGAAAAAGGTAAACACCGAACAATTCTTAATCGAAGTTAACAAAACCCTTAAAAATTTAATGTAATTACACAATAAATATCCTCTCGACATATAATATTTTAAAGCATTATGTCGGGAGGATTTTTTATGTGTTCAATTTGCGGATTTGCTGATTTTAATAATATAAACAAGTGCGACGAAAACCTTATATTGACTATGGGAAGTAAAATGAAGCACCGCGGCCCTGACGCAACCGAGGTTTATTGCGACAAGTTTGCGGCGCTTCATCATAACCGACTGGCGGTAATGGACATAGAAAACGGCAGACAACCAATGTCGTCGGAGTTTTGCGGCAAAAAGTATGTAATAATTTATAACGGCGAAATTTATAACACCGATGAATTAAAAGAAAAAATAAAAAAC
>JAFNUO010000152.1 GCA_017383985.1 Clostridia bacterium
CAACAACGACCTTTTAACTATACTTATCGGGGTATTTTTTAAGGCCATGCTCGCGTTAGGCGTTAAGGATTTATCTCAGGCTTGCATTTGGTTAAACGGCGTATGCGTTGTTTTGGGCGAGATTTTGACATATTTCGGAGTAAGAATTATGTGGGGGCCAAAAAATGCTTGCCGCTACTTGCTTATTTCGGTTATGCAGCCCGCCATTTACTTAACCGTTCCGTGGGCCTATTCTAACACAATGTGCTTGCCCTTTATGTGCGGATTATTCCTTATTTGCGCGGTTATTTATACGGCAGAATCCATGGTCGTAAAGGGCATATTTGCGGCACTTTACGGGTTAGTAGCCGTTATCGGTTACTTTATCCGTCCCGTTGTAATGTTCGAGGCTATTGCTTTTGCGATTTTTGCCGTTTTCTATTTTATAGTTAACCGTTACTCTTTTTCTCAAATTGCGGCGTGCATTTTGGCGGCGGCTATTTTCGGCGGTACGGTATTTTTCGGCGTTAATTCGTTTATCACGGAACACGGCGGGGATAATTCAAGAAATTATCCCGTTACCCACTGGATTATGATGGGGCTTCACCGCGACGGTACGTTTTCGGGCAAGGATTCGAAGTTTACTCGCGATTTAATTACCAAAAAGCAAAAAACAGATGCTCATATTGCGGAAATTAAAAAGGAAATTAACGAGCGCGGACCGATAGGACTTGCCACCCTCGGCGCGGGTAAGATTTGTATAACATGGTCGGACGGAAGCGCCAACTATTACCTGCGAGATAAGCTCACCGAGGAAACAAACCTCGTCACCAGGATAACGGTAGGAGGCGGCAGAGGCTATATTATGCTTTATGGCCAAATGTTCCGCGCCGCTACCCTTCTTCTTGCGGCGGCCGCTATGGTTTGGATTATAAAAAAACGTCATCTAACCCGCACCTTCTTCCCGCTTGTGACGCTTTTTGGCGGAATGTTGTTTTATCTTATATGGGAGGCCAAGGAAAGCTATTCTATCCCCTTCCTTTTCATAATTATTATTATCGCCATAACCGGCATGGAACGCATAACACGATACATGAATAACAAAAAACGGAGTTTCTGAACGAAGCTCCGTTTTTTATGATTAGATAACTGTACAAAACGGTCGAATAATGGTATAATAAATTATTAAACATTCTTTTACGGTGGTGCCGACATGAAAAAAAGAGATAAACACGATAGTATCGTTAAAATAAACCCCGATAAGCACCCAAAGCTTTACACGACGTTAAGATGGCTTGAAAACCAATGGTTTCACAACAAAGCCGCTATTCTTTGCGTTGCTTTTTTCTCGTTTGTTATTATATTTGGATTTTCTCAATGCTTGGCGAAGAAAGAACCCGACTATAAAATTTTGCTTTGCTTGGACAATTATCTTCCCTCCGAGGTACGCGCCGCTATGGAGATATATACCGCCCAATACGGCGAGGATTTGAACGGCGACGGCGAGGTTTTGGTGCATATTTTAGATTGTACCAACGGCACCGACAGAGACCAAAATTACGCTAACATGACCACCCTTTTAAGCGAGCTTCAGCTTGGCGAGGCCGTAATTATTATCGCCGACGAGCATTATTACGAAGCGCTTACTCAGGACGGAAATATTTTTGACACCGACCAGGAAAACAGCGAAATGATTGCGCTCATTGACGATACATACACCCACGGCTTTGACAGACGAAAGGACATCAGCGATACCATTTATAATTTCGACGGTTATCCGCACGGATATTACAGTTCGTCCTACAACGCAGGTTACGGCAGCACCGCTTTGAGAGCCGAGCAGTATCGAGACGCAGGCATCAAGGCATACCAGTTTATGATAGAAAATTCGATGAGCTGACCCTTTGGCTGGTGGGAGGGAGTTGAGTACCCGAATGAAGAATCGCAATGGTCGATTGACCACAGTGCAGGTGGCGGTGGCTCATGTCGGCACATGTGGGGTCAATCCACAAGCACAAAGGTACTTTTCGACTCGCTTATCGCCGAAAAGATTGGTGAAAAAATCATCATCGGTCGCGGTATTCCTACCGAATGGATTGCCGACGGAAAAGAAATCGAGATTAAGGACTATTCGGTTTGCAAGACCAAAAAGGTCGGATACAACCTTTCTGTAAAGGGTAAGGAGGTCACCATTACCTTTACGGGGGACACGACCGATATTCCGTTTAGCATCGAACTTTTTTCATTCAAGGATAACATTGAATCGGTGAGCGTCGGCGAGATTGACAATGCCGCAGGTACAGTTTTGGTCCCCGCAGGAACAAAAAGCGTAACCGTAACAATGAAAAAGTGATAAAATTAAACGGCTTGGAAGTGGTTGCTTCCGAGCCGTTTTATGCAGGTTGTTATTTATCGATTTTGGTCCGATTCCTTTTTAAAACATAAATAAAATGGCACTACTTGCACGGGGTCACGTACGGTTTTGAGTTGCATTTAATATGTTTTTAT
>JAFNUO010000005.1 GCA_017383985.1 Clostridia bacterium
AAGCTTCTGCCGCTCCAAGTTCCATTAAATTCGAACACCCTTCTTTGAAAATTCCGCTTATGTCAACCTCTGCCCCTTTCCTTGCCGCTAAAATAACAGGCTCGCTTTTGTAGCTTATTTCATTTTGAAAAATAACCAGAGCTTCTATAAGCCCTTCTATTGAGGCAACTCTCTCCGAAAGCTCTTTCGCCTTTGTAAAGCCGCCGAAAAACCCGCCAAGACACAAAAATAATAAACCCCAGAATTTTAAAAACACTTTATCTGCCTGTCCTTCCCCAAAACTATAATTCTTTCAAAAATACCGCCTTCCATCAGCCTTCTAACCGAAGGTCGGCGAAGGACATCTTCTTTTCCGAAACCGTGGCAGGAGCAGATTATCTTAACCCCCGCATTAATAAGCGAAAATATTGCCGCCCCGTCCTCGCCCGAACCAATCTCGTCACAAATTATAACATCAGGCGACATACTTCTTATTGCCATAATAAAATCCCCCTAAAACATAGTTACATTGAGCATTAATTTCATACATTATAGCACAACTTTTCTAATATGTAAAATATTTTTTTAAATAAAGCGAAAATTGTTGTTTTATTTAGTAATAAAGTGTGTTATAATGTGAAAAATGATTTTTTGAAAAGAGGTAATTTAAATGAGAGCTATTCTTACCGTTGTCGGCAAAGATACCGTCGGCATAATGTCAAAGGTCTCTTCCCTTTGCGCTAAATACAACGTAAACATTGTTGACGTAAACCAAACCGTAATGCAGGACCTTTTTTGCATGATTATGCTTTGCGAAATTGATAAGGTTGAGGAAAGCTTTAACAGTTTTTCTGACGCTGCGGCCGAGCTTGGTGAAAAATACAATTTATCTATCCATGTTATGCATGAGGATATTTTTAATTCAATGCACAAAATATAAAGGTGAAAAAAATGCTTAATACAAAAGACATTCTTGAAACAATATCTATGATTCAGGACGAGAATCTTGATATCCGTACGGTTACTATGGGTATTTCGCTTCTCGACTGTATCGACAGCGACATTGACAAGGCTTGCGACAAGGTTTACGACAAAATAACCCGCTACGCAAAAGAGCTTGTCCCTGTTTGTAACCAAATTGAAAAGGAATACGGTATTCCGATTATTAACAAGCGAATTTCGGTCACCCCGATTGCAATGCTTGCTTCCGCTTGCCAAACAAGTAACATTGTTAAGTTTGCGCACACTCTTGAAAGAGCCGCGCAAACCGTAGGCGTTAACTTTATCGGCGGATACAGCGCCCTTGTACAAAAGGGATTTGCTAACGGCGATTACGCTCTTATCGAAAGCATTCCGGAAGCTCTTGCTACCACGGAACACGTTTGTTCCTCGGTTAATATCGGCTCAACAAAAGCAGGTATCAACATGGACGCGGTAAGAATGATGGGACACGCAATTCGCAAGGCTGCGGAGCTTACCGCGGACAGAGATTGTATCGGCGCGGCTAAATTAGTTGTTTTCTGTAACGCACCGGAGGATAACCCCTTTATGGCCGGCGCTTTCCACGGTGTTGGCGAAGCCGATTGCGTTATCAACGTCGGCGTTTCGGGTCCCGGCGTTGTTAGAGCCGCTCTTTCAAAGCTTGATAAATCGGCCAACATTACCGAAGTTGCCGATTTAATTAAGCGCACAGCTTTTAAAATTACGCGAATGGGTCAACTTGTTGCGAAAGAGGCGTCTTCCCGTCTTTGCGTACCGTTCGGTATTGTTGACCTTTCGCTTGCTCCGACTCCCGCTATTGGTGACTCGGTTGCTCATATTCTTGAGGAAATGGGACTTGAGCAATGCGGTTGTTGCGGCACCACCGCCGCCCTTGCTCTTCTTAACGACGCCGTTAAAAAAGGCGGCGTAATGGCCTCCTCTCATGTCGGCGGACTTTCAGGCGCGTTTATTCCCGTTACCGAGGACGCCGGTATGATCGCCGCCGCACGCAGCGGTTCGCTCATACTTGAAAAGCTTGAAGCTATGACCGCCGTTTGCTCGGTTGGCCTTGATATGATTAACATTCCCGGCGACACATCCGCCGAGGTTATCTCGGCAATTATTGCCGACGAGGCCGCAATCGGTATGGTTAACACAAAAACTACCGCCGTAAGACTTATTCCCGCAATAGGCAAAAAAGTCGGCGACGAGCTTTCCTTTGGCGGATTGCTCGGCGGCGGACCGGTTATGAGAGTAAACACGGGTTCACCCGAAATATTTATTAACCGCGGCGGTCGTCTTCCTGCTCCGCTTCAAAGCCTTAAAAACTAAACACAATTTTTTTAGCCTCGTTCGTTTGAATGAGGCTATTTTTTACATAAAAACACCGCCGAAAATTCGGCGGTGTTAAATATTATCTTACTACGATGTTAACAAGCTTACCTTTAACGTAAAGCTCTTTAACAATCGTCTTGCCGCTAATTTCGGCGGCAACCTTTTCGTCGGCTTTAGCCTTTGAAATAACGCTGTCCTGAGCCTCGTCATTGGCGATTTTCATACGAGCACGGATTTTTCCGTTAACCTGAACAACGATTTCAATTTCGTTATCAACGCACTTGGCTTCGTCATACTGCGGCCAATTCTGGTCATTAATTGTGCCGCCGTAATTCATCATTTCCCACATTTCTTCGCAAAGGTGCGGAGCAAACGGGCTTAAGAGCAAGAGAATGGTCTTTAGCTCGCCACGGGTAACCTTGCCGTCGATTTCAGAGATACTGTTAAGAAGCGACATAAGCGCAGCAATAGCTGTATTAAACTTCATCTCTTCAATATCGGCCGAAACCTTTTTAATTGTACGGTGCATTTCGCCGACAAGAGCGTCGCGATAATCGTCGTTGTCGATTACGTTTTCCTGAAGTCCCCAAATGCGCTCAAGGAAACGCTTACAGCCCTTAATTGAGTTAGAACTCCACGGAGCGGCTTTTTCAAAGTCGCCGATAAACATTTCGTAAAGGCGCATTGTGTCGGCGCCGTATTCGTTAATGATATCGTCGGGGTTAACTACGTTTCCGCGCGATTTTGACATCTTTTCGCCGTTTTCTCCCAAAATCATACCGTGGCTTGTGCGTTTTGCGTACGGTTCGGCCGTAGGAACAACGCCGATATCGTAAAGGAACTTATGCCAAAAACGGCTGTAAAGCAAGTGAAGTGTAGTATGTTCCATGCCGCCATTGTACCATGAAACGGGAGTCCAATATTCAAGAGCCTCTTTAGAAGCAAGCTCTTTATCATTATGCGGGTCACAATAACGCAAGAAGTACCAAGAGGAACCGGCCCACTGCGGCATTGTATCAAGCTCGCGCTTAGCGGGCTTGCCGCACTTGGGACAGGTTGTGTTAAACCATTCGGGAATATTAGCAAGCGGAGAATCGCCGTTATCGGTAGGTTCATATGACTCTACGTTCGGCAATTTTACGGGTAAATCCGCCTCGTCAACGGGAACGTATCCGCAATCATCACAATGAACAATCGGGATAGGCTCGCCCCAGTATCTCTGACGTGAAAATACCCAGTCACGAAGTTTATAATTGACCTTTTTGGTACCAACGCCCTTGTCGGAAAGCCAGTTAACTATGGCAACCTTTGCTTCTTCAACGCTCATTCCGTCCATAAATCCCGAATTAACCATAACACCGGTTGCGCAATCGGTAAAGGCCTCGTTTTCAACGTCGCCGCCCTTTACAACCTCGATAATCGGGAGGTTGAATTTCTTAGCAAACTCCCAGTCGCGGGTATCGTGAGCCGGAACAGCCATAATAGCGCCTGTGCCGTAAGAAATAAGGACGTAATCGGAAATAAAAATCGGGATTTCGGTATTGTTCACGGGGTTAATCGCCTTAACTCCGTCGAGCTTTACGCCCGTCTTATCCTTTGCAAGCTCGGTACGCTCAAAGTCAGATTTTTTGGAAGCTTCAACCTGGTATGCGCGTACATCGTCAATGTTACCGAGCTTATCGGCCCATTTTTCAATAAGCGGATGTTCGGGAGAAATAACCATATAGGTTGCGCCGAAAAGCGTATCGGGACGGGTAGTGTAAATCATTAAATCGTCGCCAAGAGTTGTCTCGAACTTAACCTCTGCGCCTGTTGAACGTCCAATCCAGTTACGTTGCTGAGTCTTAACACGTTCTATGTAGTCAACGGTATCAAGGTCGTTAAGAAGTCTTTCGGCATATTCGGTAATTTTGAGCATCCACTGGCTCTTTGTTTTACGTACAACTTCGCTTCCGCAACGTTCACAAACGCCGTTTACAACCTCTTCGTTAGCAAGAACACATTTACAGGAAGTACACCAGTTAACGGCCATTTCCTTTTTATAAGCAAGGCCTTTTTTAAACATCTGGAGGAAAATCCACTGTGTCCACTTATAGTATTCGGGGTCGGTTGTGTTTATCTCACGCTCCCAGTCGAAAGAAAAACCTAATGATTTAAGCTGTCTTTTAAAGTTAGCAACGTTTTGTTTAGTAACAATTTCGGGGTGAACATGATTTTTTATAGCAAAGTTTTCGGTAGGAAGGCCGAATGCGTCCCATCCGATAGGATAAAGAACGTTATAACCGTCAAGTCTTTTCTTACGGCAAATAATATCAATGGCCGTATATGAACGGGGGTGACCTACGTGAAGGCCCTGACCCGACGGGTACGGAAACTCGACAAGGCCGAAAAACTTCGGCTTATCGCTATCATTCTTGGCGTGGAAAACGCCGCTTTCGTCCCATTTATCTTGCCATTTCTTTTCAATAGCACTAAAATCGTATTTCATTTATTACTCCCCCTGATTGTCAAGAAATTCTGTTACGTCAATAATCTTTCCGTCTTGCCATTGTTTATCGAGCGAATAGAATTCTCTCGCCTCATGTGTAAAGACATGAACAATAACGGTATCGTAGTCAAGCAAAATCCAACCCGTAGCCTTACCTTCGATATGGTGAGGCTCAACGCCTACCTGAGAAAGCTGATACTCAACCTCATCGGCAAGCGAACGAACATGGGTACTTGAAGTACCATTAGCTATAACAAAATATTCAGTAAGAATTGTAAGGTCTCCGACCTCAACCGCCTGAATATCGACCGCCTTTTTTGAATCAAGAGCCTTTACGGCTACCTTTAAAATATCTTTTGTGTTCATATGAAACCTCACTTATTCATAAATACTTCGTTATATGCGTTTAATGTGTCTGGGTGAATTGCTTTGCCCTGCTCGGCAAGGTCAATAACCGAAAATTTAAGCGCCTCTTGCATTGCAAGATTTAAATCCTGCATAACAAATTGTCTCATGTCGTCTACGCCGTTATAATCGCGGTCGGCCGACGTAAAATCGGCAAGATATATAACCTTTTCCAATAAGGTCATACCGGCCTTTGCCGTTGTATGATATCTAACCGCCGAAATAATTTCGTCGTCGTTGATTTTAAGCACTCGTTTTATATATTCGCTTCCCAAAATGGCGTGCCATAATTTCGGCGCCTGTTTTTCGACACCGGTCAGTATTATACCAAAGTCGTCAAACATTTTCAACATTTCTTCTTTTGGCGTATCTTTGATTATATCATGAAGTATGCCCGCCGTATACGCTTTTTCTTTATCACAACCGTATTTTTCCGCAAGCTTTACCGCTTCATCGGCAACGCAAAGAGAGTGAATATACCGTCTTTCGGTTAATTTCGGTTTTATTATGTCCTTATATTCTGTCATTTAATTCACCTGAATAAATTATGCTTGGTTATATAATCTAAAACATTTTTCGGCAACATACCGTCGGCATTTCCGCCCGAATTAATAGCCTCTCGTATTTCGGTAGAAGAAATTTCGACGGTAGGTGTATCAATTATAATGCATTTTCCGCCGTCGGCTTCAACCGAATTTTTATATTTCTCTAATTCAGCCAAGCCGCCGTCGCGAGGCACAGCGCAAATCGCCGTAAGCTTAATTATTTCCTCGTATTTAAACCAAGTTTTAAGCGTTAAAAACATATCGGCGCCGCAAAGCATATAAATCTCTGCGTCGGGATATATTTCGTGTAATTTCGTAAGCGTAATTACGCTGTAGCTTTTTTGCTCAGCTTTAATTTCAATATCGCTTACCTCGGTATTATAAAAACCATCAAACGCCAAGCGGCAAAGCCTTATCCTTTCCTCTCCCGAAAGTAAATTCCCGTTTACCGCCTTATGCGGCGGCATATAAGTAGGAATAATAAGCGTTAAATCAGGATTAACTGTCTTTTGAGCCGCTTTACACATGGCAATATGACCGTTATGCACGGGATTAAAGGTACCGCCGAAAATTAATATTTTCATTTTACTAACTTTATTTCCTTATGTTCTTTACTTTCGCGATAAAGAATAAATTTCCAACCGATTACCTGAACAACGTCGGCTTTAACCTTAACGGCAATTTCGTCGGCAACCTCTCTTGCGGTCATATTTGCGTTTTCAAGCACAGTAAGCTTAATAAGCTCTCTTGCCTCAAGAGCGTCGTCAACCTGTTTTATAAGAGCGTCGCCTATTCCGCCTTTGCCGATATGAACTATCGGTTGAATTGTGTTCGCAAGGCCTCTTAACTGGGCTCTTTGTTTACTTGTAAGCATTTATAATCACCTTAAAAAATCGTTTAATTTTTCTTTAAGCAGTCGCATCGCAATACCTCTGTGACTACATTCATCTTTTTCCTCCGCCGTCATTTCGGCAAAGCTTTTTCCGTCATGAATAAATAACGGGTCATATCCAAAGCCGCCGTTGCCAAATCTTTCGTGAGCTATTACTCCTTCACATTCGCCGCGAACAAAGAAATAGTTATCCTCCGAAAAATAGCAGCACAACGCACAAACGAACCGAGCCGTTCTTTTTTCATCGGGAACACGTTTTAAATTTTCAAGCAATTTATTGTTGTTGCTGTCGCTGTTGCCGTCGCCTGCATAACGGGCCGAATATATCCCCGGCGCTCCGTTAAGCGCGTCAACGCAAAGCCCCGAGTCGTCGGCAATAGACGGCAAACCCGATTGATTTGACACAGAACGTGCTTTTAAAAGCGCGTTTTCCTCAAAAGTTTTTCCGTTTTCCTCAACGTCATCAAAAGGAAAATCAAAATCTTTTTCGCATTTAACCGTTATGCCCAAAGGCATTAAAATGCGTTGCATTTCCTTTAATTTATCGGGATTTTTTGTAGCAAGAATAAAATCCATAATTAAACT
>JAFNUO010000016.1 GCA_017383985.1 Clostridia bacterium
CAAACTCTCTAAATTATTGTATCAAAAACGGCTATGCCGTTCCTAATCTAATTCAGAGCTTCGAATGCTCATTAAAAACACTAACATTGTTAGTTATCCGTTACATACTGTAAAAGTACGAAACTTATCTCAAATAAAAATTATTTGGGTCCGTCTTTCTCGTTGTTTAATTTTCAAGGTCCTTTTTTGTGCCCCCTTTTGTCGGGCGCCTGATTATAATACCACAACCACCTCCCCGTGTCAACAACAAATTTCACATTTTTTTTGATTTATTAAAATTGCCCTTATTTTCGACTTAGTTTAGAAAGTTTTCGACGAATTAGTGCAAAATTATCAACAGACACGGTTTTTTAACCCGGTTTTGGGTTGTTCACGGGTTATTTTTACCATTATATATTATTTTTATACAACAGATTTATTTTTTCCGTTTAGATAATCACGCATTTGGGTTAAAATCACCTTTTCGCGGCGCGATATTTGTACCTGGGTCATGCCGAGGGTTGTAGCCGTTTGAGATTGAGTTTTTTCTCCGAAATAACGAAGCTCGATTATCCGTCGGTCACGTTCATCTAAAATCGAAACGGCGGCGTCAATCATCACGCGGTTGCAAATTTCGTCTCGGTTATCGCAAGCAACGTCAAGCTCAGTTTGTTCGCCGTCATCGTCCACGGTAAGCGACATTGGCGCAACGGCCGCACACAACGCTTCGGCCACCTCTTCCGCCGACACATTCATTTCCTCGGCAAGCTCGCTTACCGACGGGTCATAGCCGAGCTTTAACGCAAGGCGAGCCCGTTCGCGGGTAGCTTTTAGCGACAGCTCCTTTAACGTGCGGCTTACCTTAATTGCGCCGCCGTCGCGAAAAATGCGTTTTATTTCACCAAGAATTGCGGGCACGGCATAGGTTGAAAAGCAAAGCCCTCTTGACTCATCAAAGCGGTCGGCAGCTTTTATAAGCCCGATACACCCCGCTTGATATAGGTCGTCATATTCAACACCCTTACCCGTAAAACGGTGGCAGCAGGAATGAACAAGCCCCAAATTATCAGTTATAAGGTTATCACGGTCAGCCATTTGAACGCGCCCTAAAAGAAAGCTGTTTTGTCATAGTTACGGTTGTGCCTTTGCCCGATTTTGAACGGACAGACAGCTTGTCCATAAATGATTCCATTACGGCAAAGCCCAAACCGGCTCGTTCGCCTCCCGCGGTTGTAAAAAGCGGTTCCATGGCTTTTTTGACATCGTCAATACCGCAGCCCTTGTCGCGGACTGTAATTTTTACGACACGGTTATCGAAAATTGAAACGGTTATGTACACGGTATCAATGCGTTCCTTATAAGCGTGAACTATGCAGTTTGTGACAGCCTCGGAGACGGCGGTTTTAATATCGTTAATTTCCTCGATAGTTGGGTCAAGCTGGGCTATAAACGACGCAACGGCCACTCTTGCAAACGATTCATTAGACGAGCACGACAAGAGATTTATTTTTACTTCATTTATTGGTTTCATTTTTATAACCTCCTTTATCAATTACGGCAAGGCGCTCAATCCCCGAAAGGCGCATCACCTTATATATTTGGGGCGACGTATTGGCAATATGAAGCTCGGCGCCGATTTCTTGGGTTTTCTTATACCGGCCCATGACAAGGCCTATCCCCGACGAATCCATAAATGTCAGATTTCGAAAGTCGATTATAACGAGGGTTGGTCGGGCGGAATCGATGGTATTGTCGATTTCCTGACGGATGGCGACGGCGGCATGGTGGTCAAGCTCGCCTTCAAGCCGAGCGGTAAGCACCTCTCCGGTTACATCAATATTTACGGGCATTTTATACACTTCCTTTCAGGGTGCAAAAAACACCCTTATCCTTAATAATAAAAGAATAAGAGTGTTTTGTACCGAAAAGTATGTCGGCCAATATTAGATTTATTTAAAGAAATTTAGAAGTTTAGGTCGAATCGCAGAAGCAAGGTATAGCGAGCCGCAAACAACTATCGGCGCGCCATTGGCTTTTTCGGCAGCGAGGGTTATCGCCTCGACATATGAACGGGCGGAATAAACCGACGGACAAAAAGCCTTTGCTTTATTTTTAAGCTCGGCGGCGGTCATTGTACGCGGATTTGGCACCGTTAAGGTTATAATATGCGAAAAATTGGGCGACAAAATGCGCAAAACGTCGTCGGTATCTTTATCGGCAAGCATACCCATTATTGCAACCGCCTTTTTGCCGTTTAAAACGACATTAAGCGAATCGGAAAGCGCTTTTGCGCCGTTGGGGTTATGTGCGCCGTCAAGGATAACGGTCGGTTTTTTCGATATAATCTCCATGCGGGCGGCAAAACGGGTTGCGGCTATGCCTTTTGCGACAGCGTCGCTCGGTACGCCGATATTAAGCGCCGCCGAAACGGCGGTAGCGGCGTTAAGGCGTTGGTGGACACCGATTAACGGCAAGGCTATTTTCACGCCGTTGACGGTTATTTTTGTTCCGTTAACGCCGTTATACTCGGTAGCAAAATCGGTCGGCGGGACAATAAGGTTGCTGTTCCTTTCCTTGCAAATTTTGCATACAGTAGCGGAAACCTCATCATACTGGTCGGGGTACATTACGGCAGGACAACCGTTTTTGATAATTCCGCATTTTTCAAAGGCAATTTTTTCGGCGGAATCCCCCAAAACGGCGGTATGGTCAAGGTCAATCCTTGCAATAACCGAGACGAGCGGCTTATCAATAACGTTGGTTGCGTCAAGACGGCCGCCCATACCGACCTCAAGCACAACGCAGTCACAGTTTTGCTCCTTATAATACATAAGCGCGGCGCAGGTTACAAGTTCAAACTCGGTAACGCAGTAGCCTTCCCTGTCGGTTTGGTCAACAAGGGGTTTTAATTCGGTTATTATTCGGGCAAAATCGGCTTTGGGTATCATCTCTCCGTTTACTTGTATTCTTTCGCGAAAATCGACCACAAAGGGAGATATGAAAAGTCCCGTTTTTTTGCCGTCGGCAATCATTATGTTGCTTAGCATGGTCGAAATAGAGCCTTTTCCGTTTGTCCCGGCTATATGGATAAAGCGCATACCGCGTTGCGGGTTGCCGCAAAGCTCGGTTATGCGCCTTATGTTATCCAAACCGGGACGACTGCCGAATTTGAGCCGTGAATGGACAAAATTCAACGCGTCCCTGTAATTCATTGTAATGCCTTCAATCTTTCGTCAAGCATTGCCAGCTTTTCTTTATATACCTCAAGGTTCTTGCGCTGTTCGGCAACAACCTTTTCGGGAGCCTTGCTGACAAAGCCGGGGTTGTTAAGTTTATTTTCTACAAAGGTGATATCCTTAAGCACGGCGTCACGTTCCTTATTAAGTCGGGCACGTTCGGCCTCAAAGTCGATAAGGTCGCCAAGGGGCATATATACCTTCGCGTCGTCGGTAATAATGGTTACGGCCGACGGGTCATCAATAGGCTTATTAATCTCTACCTCTCCGGCGTAAGCGAGGCGCTTAAAGAAAACGGCGCCTGCGTTAAAGGTATCGGCGTATGCGCTTTCGATAACAACCTTTGCCTTACGTGAAGGCGGTACGTTCATTTCGCTACGGCGGACGCGGATGGCGCGGATAGCCTTTACAACACGCTCAAACTCGGCCTCATCAGCGGCAAAGTCAAGGTCAGCGGAATATTCAGGCCATTTCGAAACCATAATGCTTTCGCCGTCATGGGGCAACGACTGCCAAATTTCCTCGGTTATAAACGGCATGAACGGGTGAAGCAGTTGGAGCATACCCGACATAACGTAAACAAGTACGGCACGGGCGGTATCGGCGGCGTTAGCATCGTCTCCGTTAAGGCGAACCTTACAAAGCTCGATATACCAGTCGCAGAAGATATCCCAAATAAAATCATACAGCTTTTGAACGGCAACGCCGATTTCAAACTTATCAAGGTTGTCGGTGACGTCCTTAACAAGGCTGTTATACTTTGAAAGAATCCATTTATCCTCTAAAGAAAGGTTTTTAGGTAAATAGGGCGCCTTTTGGTCGTCGGGTAAATTCATAAGAATGAAACGGGAGGCGTTCCAAAGCTTATTTGCAAAGTTTCTTGACGATTCAACTCGCTCGGGGATATAACGCATATCGTTACCGGGGCTGTTGCCGGTTGCAAGAGAGAAACGAAGGGCGTCAGCGCCGTATTTTTCAATCTCAACAAGCGGGTCAACGCCGTTACCAAGAGATTTGGACATCTTTCGACCCTGGGAGTCGCGAACAATACCGTGGATAAGGACAGTATCGAAGGGCACCTGACCGGTGTATTCAATACCGGAGAAAATCATACGGGCAACCCAGAAGAAAATAATATCATAGCCCGTAACCAAGGTATTGGTCGGGTAGAAATATTTAAGGTCGTTTGTTTCGTCGGGCCAGCCGAGGGTTGAGAAGGGCCACAACGCCGACGAGAACCATGTATCGAGAGTATCCTCGTCACGGGTAAGCGCAGCACTTCCGCACTTGGGACAGGTATGCGGCTCGTCCTTTGAAACGATAGTTTCGCCGCAATCGGCGCAGTACCATGCGGGAATACGATGGCCCCACCAAAGCTGACGCGAAATACACCAGTCCTTAATGTTCTCCATCCAGTTGTAGTAAATTTTGTCGAAACGTTCGGGGATAAACTTAACCTCGCCGTCACGTACAGCCTTAATAGCCGGCTTGGCAAGCGGTTCCATTTTTACAAACCACTGCTTAGATACGCGCGGCTCAACGGTTGTATGGCAACGGTAGCAGGCGCCTACGTTATGAGAATAATCCTCTACCTTAATTAATGCGCCTTCCGCCTTTAAGTCCTCAACGATTGCCTTGCGGGCATCGTATCTGTCCATACCGGCATATTTCGGGTAATCCTCGGTAATTTTTGCGTCGTCGGTCATAACGTTGATAACCTCTAAGTTATGACGGAGACCGACCTCAAAGTCGTTGGGGTCGTGGGCAGGGGTAATTTTAACAACGCCGGTACCGAAATCCATTTCAACATAGTCGTCGGCAACAACGGGTATTTCTCTATGAACTATCGGCAAAACAACCTTCTTGCCAATTACGTCCTTATATCTTTCGTCGTTGGGGTTAACGGCAAGGGCGGTATCGCCAAGCAGGGTTTCGGGACGGGTTGTAGCAATATTCATGTATCCGCTTCCGTCGGCAAAGGGATAACGGATATGCCAAAAATGACCCGGTTGGTCTTCGTAATCAACCTCAGCCTCGGAAATAGAGGTAAGACAATGGGGACACCAGTTAATTATTTTTTCGCCGCGATAGATAAGTCCCTTTTCATAAAGGCGGACAAACACCTCGTTAACCGCTTTGTTACAGCCTTCGTCAAGGGTGAAACGCTCTCTATCCCAGTCGCATGATGAGCCGAGCTTTTTAAGCTGTTCTACAATTCGGCCGCCATAGGTGCGTTTCCAATCCCATGCACGTTCAAGGAATTTTTCACGGCCGAGGTCTTCCTTTGTTAAGCCTTCCTCGGCCATAGCCGCAACGATTTTAGCCTCGGTTGCGATAGACGCATGGTCCGTACCGGGAAGCCAAAGGGTTGCTCTTCCCTGCATGCGACGGAAACGGATAAGGATATCCTGAAGCGTTTCGTCAAGGGCGTGACCCATATGAAGCTGGCCCGTGATGTTGGGAGGCGGAATTACGATAGTATAGGGTTCCTTTTCGGGGTCGGCTTCGGCATGGAAAAAGCCGCCGTCTACCCAAAATTTATAAAGTCGGTCTTCAACCGACTGAGGGTCATATGTTTTTGCTAACTCTCTGCTCATTTTATAAAAATCCTCCTCGGCGCTTCCTTAAAAAAAGCACCTCGCATATTGATACAGAATACATTTTAACTTTTATCGCAAACTTTGTCAAATATTTTATTGCTTAGCCGCATATTCTTTTGTAAGAAGCTTAAAAGCTTAGGTTTTAGTCCCTTTAATGGTACAACGCTTTATGTACAATAAAGACAAATGAAAAACACTTAGGAGGAAAAGACAATGACAGGTAATCAAATTTTTGAAACAATAATCGAAGGAGCTATGGTGCTCGCCGTTATTTTCGGTTTTATTTTTGAGGACAAGTTGGTTGAGTTTGAGGAACGCATATTTAAAAAAATCAAACGCAAATTTGGTAAAGGCAAAGCGCCGCAAAGAAAAGAAAGCAACATAGTTGCCTTTGCTCCCTTTCGCGCCGAACAAAGACGCGCCGCAAAGTAAAAATTAAAACACCAAAAAATCCGTTGCTTAATATCCAAGCAACGGATTACTTTTTTTACATATATTCAAGCAGGTTTTCGGTTAAAACAAATTGGAACACTCCGACACGCTTGCGTTGCACCTTTGAAATTATACTACCGAGATCCTCAAAAGCCTCTCCGTCAAAATCAACCGACTGTAACTCAATAAGAAAATACATCGGCTCGTTTGACACGGGCACAGCGGTATTAAGCCAGCTTTCCAAACTATCTTGGTCGGAAAAACGCATTTTAGCCGTAATGGTAGTTTCGGATTCAGCGCCGAGAAGGTCGTTTAACTCCTCGTCATAGTCGTCCGCTTTTTTTATATCGGTACCGTCGGTCATTACCGTTATGCCGCAGGCGTTGAGAAAATAGCGGTTATTTTCCTTAAAAAGTTCGGCCGTTTTTTGGTCCATAAGACTTAAATTAGCCGAGCCGCAACCCAAATCAGCCGAAATTAGCATATCGCTCGAGGTGTGATTTTGTCTATACCATTTTGCTATCGGCGGCGCGATTTCATAAAGCACCGGGAAATACTCCACCGAAATTCGGGAAACGGAGGTTTTATTGTTCCAAACGGTATAGGCCGTTTTTTGAACGTCGGCCATAGACTCGACATTAAGGTACATGGACACATAAATTTTATTGGAATTAAGTTTTTCCATATCATATTTTCTTGTTCGGGTATTATAATTGGCCGATACCGAAGAAAACATTGTACAGTTGGCAAAATTGCCCGCGCTTATAATCGAAAAGCCGTCGGTACTAAACGCGTTTTGCAAGGCGGTGGTTACCGTTCGGTCGGAAAAAACGTAAGCCGCTTGGTTCCAGTCGGGTCGCCCGATAATAAAGCTAAACATTTCGGCTTCCCATTCCTCGGTAAAGTCAAAGTCAATGACAAGCGCCTTTACGGCATAGGCGTAATCCAAAAACGCCGATTTTTTACTCATTAAACCGAGGAATCGCGTAGACGAGGTCTCAATACAGTTTTCGATTATATAATCATAGGCAGATTTTTTACCCGAAAATTGATTTCTTATATCTAAAAGAGGTTTATTGGACAAAACGGGGTTTATAAGCGAAATTGTTTCGCCCGTTGCAACAAGATAATCCGACTGAATAGACAAATTTACCGCAACCGTATATTCGTAAGAAACGTCCTCGGAATATAAAACGGCGCCCTTTATATAACGGGCAAAGTTTTTAATAACCTCCCCCGCTGTAGCCTTGTCAAAATTAAGTCCGTATTCGGTCGAGCAATAATCAACCCAAAAACGGGAGGCGTCGCTTCCGTCGTCAAGATATATCGCGCCGCCATAGTTTCTTGCGACAACTCCTTGGAGCGAATAAAGCATTGCGACGGTATCGCTATCCTCTTCGGAAATATCAATAAGATAAATTTTCGCAACCTGTTTTGGGCGGTAAAAAACCTTACCGAAATACATTTTAGTTAAAGCCACTTCGTCTCTTGCTACCATATCGGTATATCGCTCGTCAAGCGATGAGGTGCCGTCAAGCGGAATATCGGAGCTTTCCGACGATGTCTCTACCGCGGAATCGGAAACAGACGAGCTATCCGAAGAAACATCGTTATCCTTGCACGAAGCAAAGCTTAATACAAGCGTAACAGCAAGAAAAAGAGCAACTATTTTTTTCAACGCAATGCACCTCCCGAAAATTCCTTATTTGTCGATTATATTAGCACATTTTTTTAAATTTGGCAACAATATTTACCTATTTATGTCTATTGTACCCCAACGGCGCACTTATTTTAGTTAAAAAACTTGTTAATCAAAAGCGATTGTAGTATAATAATAATGTTATTAAAAAACAAAGGAGATTGTTATGACCTATAATTACACTCCAAAAGGAGTTTGTGCACGAAGCATTACCATAGAAACCGACGGAGATATCGTAACATCGGTTAAATTTACGGGCGGTTGTAACGGCAACACATCGGGAATTTCAAAGCTTGTTGAGGGAATGAAAATTGACGAGGTTATTTCCCGTTTGGAAAACATCACCTGTGGTTTTAAAAGCACCTCCTGCCCCGATCAGCTTGCAAAAGCATTAAAGGAATTAAAAGAAAAGGAATAAAATTTAAACCCCGACGCAATTAAATGCGTCGGGGTTTTTTACTGCTTGACAAAAGGATTAGCAGCAGTCGTTATTGCATCCGCAGCCGCAACCGCAACCATTGTTGGTGGTTGTAGTAAGGCCATTATTACCGCAGCAAGCAAAGATAAGGATAAGGATGATTATCCAAGTGCAGCAGCCGCCACCAAATAAACCGTTATTACACATAATCGTTCTGTCCTCCTTTCGTCCGACACGGCTTTTTTATCCGCGTCAACCTTCATCATCATTCTATGTAAAAACGAGATTTTGGTTACTGCATAAAAAATAATAAAGACGACTAAAATATAGTAAAACAGCGAACGAAAGGAATTACGCATGTATAAATTTAACGGATTTACCTCTAAGGCAAACGTTGCGCTTAATTTGGCGGTTGAGTCGGCCGAGTCGCTCGGCCATACGTATATAGGAAGCGAGCATTTGCTTATAGGCTTACTTCGCGAAGGAAGCGGCACAGGGGCAAGCCTTTTAAAAGAAAAAGGGGTTACGGCGAGCGAAATTGAAGAAGTGCTTCAAGTTACGGTAGGCAAAAGCAGTCGCACCGTTTTGTCCCCCGACCGATTTACGCCACGGGCAAAAAAAATTATAGAAATGTCGCTTACGGTTGCAAGGGCTATGGGCAACACCTTTGTAGGCACGGAGCATTTGCTTATAAGCATACTTGAAGAAAACGAAAACTACGCCGTAAAATTTTTAAACGAAATAGGTATTGATACGGCGAGGTTGTTAATTGATTTGGAACGGGCGTCGGGAAACGCCGTTTCGGTTAACGAAAAATCAGACAAGGTTAAATCAAAAAGCAACACTCCGACAACCGACCAATTCGGCCGCGACCTTACCGCCGAGGCGAAATCGGGCAAATTGGACCCCGTTATAGGCCGGTCAAAGGAAATAGACCGACTTATACAAACGCTTATGAGGCGGACAAAAAACAACCCTTGTTTAATCGGCGAATCGGGCGTTGGCAAAACGGCGGTTGCAGAAGGATTGGCTATCAAAATAGCCGACGGCGAGGTACCCGAAATTTTAAAGGATAAACGGATAATCTCGCTTGATTTAACGGGAATGGTTGCGGGGACAAAATATCGCGGCGATTTTGAGGACAGGATAAAAAACACCGTTATCGAAGTTAAAAAAGCGGGTAACGTTATACTTTTTATAGACGAGCTTCACACTATTGTAGGAGCAGGCTCGGCAGAGGGCTCAACCGACGCCGCAAACATGCTAAAGCCCGCCTTATCCCGCGGCGAAATTCAGGTTATCGGCGCAACAACCTTAGACGAATATCGCAAGTTTATCGAAAAAGACGCCGCGCTTGAAAGGCGGTTTCAGCCGCTTAATGTTGGCGAGCCAGATTTTGAGTCTACGATAGGCATTTTGAAAGGATTGCGCGACCGATACGAGGCTCATCATAAAGTAAGGATTTCCGACGGCGCAATTAATGCGGCGGTCAACCTTTCAAGCAAGTATATTAACGACCGATATTTGCCCGACAAGGCAATTGACCTTATTGACGAAGCGGCGTCAAGAGTACGGCTTAGGCTTATGACGGCGCCGCTAGACTTAAAGGAAATTGAAGACGAATTAAAGCACATTTCGGACGAAAAATCCGCCGCCGTAAAGGCGCAAAATTTTGAGGAAGCGGCAAGACTTAGAGATAAAGAGCTTGAAAAATCCGCCGAGTTAGACAAACTCAAAAGCACATGGCATGAGGACAGCGAGCACCGTTCGGGCGAGGTAACCGAAGAAGAAATTGCCGCCATTGTTTCGTCGTGGACAGGGATACCGATTACAAGCCTTACCGAAGAGGAAAGCGAAAAATTAATAAAGCTTGAAAGCTTATTGCAAAGCCGCGTTATTGGTCAGGACGAAGCGGTATCATCCGTTGCAAAGGCGATACGCCGAGGGAGAGTCGGCATAAAAGACCCGAAAAGGCCAATTGGCTCGTTTATTTTTCTTGGCCCGACGGGGGTAGGAAAAACCGAGCTATGTCGCGCATTAGCCGAGGCGATGTTTGGCACCGAAAACGCCATTATAAAGCTTGATATGTCGGAGTATATGGAAAAGCACACGGTATCAAAGCTTATCGGATCGCCTCCGGGGTACGTCGGCTATGACGAAGCAGGTCAGCTTACCGAAAAAATTCGACGCAAGCCATATTCAGTTATCCTTTTTGATGAAATCGAAAAGGCGCATCCCGATATTTTTAACATGCTTTTGCAAATTTTAGAGGACGGCGTTTTAACCGATTCGCACGGAAGAAAGGTTTCCTTTAAAAACGCGGTTATAATCATGACCTCAAACATCGGAGCAAAAAGTATAACCGAAAGCAGGTCGTTCGGCTTTAACGACGGCCAAAACGATTCCGAAAAAAGCGCAAAAAACGAGGTTATGAAGGCGCTTAAAAACACGTTTAGTCCGGAATTTATAAATCGAGTTGACGATATTATAACATTCCGAAAGTTAAGTAAAGCCGATATAGAAAAAATCGCCGTTAATATGCTCGGTCAGCTTTCTGTTCGCGTTGCCGATATGGGGATTACCGTTAAGTTCGATAAAAGCGCGGCGAAGGCCGTTGCTTTAGCGGGGCTTGACCCCGTTTACGGCGCAAGGCCGCTTCGCAGAGCAATACAAAGCCACATCGAGGACAGCTTAAGCGACGAGGTTTTGCACGGAAAAATAAAATCGGGCGACACCGTAGTATGTTCAGAAAAAGACGGAAAAATAGTTTTTGAAATAATAAAAAAGCAGGAGTAAAACTCCTGCTTTTTTTAATAATCTTCTATATCGCCGCCTACAAAATCTTCAGCAACGTTAATTAAATGTATCTCAGCTAAATCAAGGCGGTTACAAAGCTCCGCTAACTTTTCCACTCGTTCTCGGTCGGTTGAAATATCGTCAACGGAAACGGTTTCCCCGTAAATTCCGTAGGTAATGTAATTTTCGCCCTCAATTGTAATTTCGCCGCTGATAACCTTGTACACCAAAACGACCTCCTGCCGAACAAATAACCAACATATTAATGTTACCATATTATGTGTAGTAGGGGCAATACAACTATAGTTGAGGTTTTTACGTTAAAGGGATATAATGCTAACCTTTCCGTCCTCGATAATTGCCTTCGCCTTGGTTATGGTTTCGTCGCAGTTATCGACAAGCAAGGCGGCAAGCTTATCCTCGACGTCTTTTCGCACAAGGCGGCGCAAATCACGGGCGCCACGAAGCATTATTTCGTGGGCTCGCTTTGCAAGGTCGGCGCAAACAGCGTCGTCGTAGGTAAAGTCAATTCCCTTTTCGGCAAGGACCGGTTTAAGCTCGTCAAGCATAAGCGCGGCAATTTTTTCGTAATCCTCAACCGAAAGCTGGTTAAAGATAATAATTTCGTCAATTCGTCCGATAAACTCGGGTCGGAGGAAGCTTTCAAGCGCTTTCATGACCTTTTCTTTGTTAAGGTCCATGCTTGATTTTGCGAATCCCATTGAGCCACCCTTACGTTCGCTGCCCGCGTTGGATGTCATAACAATTATTGTATTTTCAAAGTTTACGGTGCGACCCTGAGCGTCGGTAATTCGTCCCTCATCAAGCACCTGTAAAAGCACGTTAAGCACATCGGGGTGAGCCTTTTCGATTTCATCAAAAAGGATAACCGAATAAGGCTTACGGCGAATTTTTTCGGTAAGCTGACCCGCTTCATCATAGCCAACGTATCCAGGAGGCGCTCCGATAAGGCGGGAAACAGAATGTTTCTCCATATATTCCGACATGTCAAGTCGAATAAGCGACTCAGGCGTATCGAAAAGTTCCTTTGCCAAAACGCGGACAAGCTCGGTTTTGCCGACGCCCGTCGGGCCGACAAATATAAACGACGCAGGTCGGCGACGGGGGCTTATTTGCACCCGTGAGCGGCGGACAGCGGCGGCAATTTCGGTTATAGCCGTATCCTGACCGATTATCTTTTCGCGAAGCGCGCCTTCAAGCGAGGAAAGTTTTCTGAGTCCCGATTCCTTAACCTTTGCGGCGGGAATACCCGTCCAAAGCTCAATTACGGCGGCAATATCGTCGTCGGTTACGGCGTTATCCCCCGCAAGCGGCTCCAAAGTTACTTTTTCGTCGTTAAGCTTTGCAATTTCGGAGCGAACATTAGCAAGCGCTTCGTAGTTTACGTTTTCAATATCCGATTCAAGCTCAAGCTCTTCATTTTTAAGGGTGGCAAGCTTTTTCTCGGTTTTAAGCAAATTATCGGCCGCTTTATTTCTAAGCGATGCGGCGGCACAGGCTTCGTCAAGCAGGTCTATCGCCTTATCGGGTAAAAAGCGCTCGTTAATATAACGCTCGGACAAGATTACGGCGTTGGTAATAATGCCGTCGGAGAGGGTTACGTTATGGTAAAGCTCGTAGTAATCCTTAATTCCTTTAAGCACAGTAATGGTATCAGCAACCGACGGCTCCTCAACCGTTACGGGTTGGAATCTGCGTTCAAGGGCGGCGTCCTTTTCGATATATTTTCGGTATTCCTTAAAGGTTGTTGCGCCGATAACCTGAATTTCGCCACGGGATAAGGCGGGTTTAAGCATATTTGCGGCGTTCATTGTGCCTTCGCTGTCGCCCGTACTTACCATATTATGAACTTCGTCGATAAATAAAATTATGTTTCCGTCGGCCTTAACCTCGTCGATAAGTCCTTTTACGCGGGCTTCAAACTGGCCCCTAAATTGAGTTCCGGCGACAAGGGCGGTAAGGTCAAGCAAATGGATTTCCTTATCGCAAAGGCGGGCAGGAACGTTACCGGCAACAATTCGAAGCGCAAGGCCTTCGGCAATCGCCGTTTTACCTACGCCCGGCTCGCCGATAAGGCAGGGATTATTCTTTGTACGGCGGGATAAAATTTGAATCACGCGTTCAAGCTCGCGGTCACGGCCAATTATGCGGTCGATTTCGCCCGCCGCCGCACGTGAATTAAGGTTGGTACAGTAAGCGCCTATCATTTTGCGCTTTTTCTTTTCTTTTTTATCCTTTTTTGCGTCCTTTTTATCTTCGGTTTTTTCGTTGTTCGGGTTAGAGCCAAAAAGGTTGTTTAAAAACGGAAACTGCATAGCGCCGCCGGGTTCAAAGTTTTCATCGGCGTCGCCGTTTTCCATGTCCTCCGGGTTCATCATGCCGCCGAAGTTTTCCATAAGCTCATTGGTCATGTTGTCAAGGTCCTCTTCGGACAAATTCATGTTTTTCATCATACCTTCAAAGGGGTTAATCCCTATTTCACGGGCGCATTGAATACAAAGCCACTGGCTTTCCTGCTTGTCGCCCTCTTTTCTCATGACCTGAATCATAGCAGGGCGTTTTTTGCATTTAGAACAAATTTGATACATTAAAAAATCACCGTTTCTCCGCATGGGAATTATTTAGTAGGCTTCATGCGGAAAGCTAAAAATTTATTTTTCCTTTTTAAAGTATATAGTAAGATAGCTTAAAAATGAGAAAAAGACAAAAGCTATCGCTACCGACGAAATAAAGGTTATTACTATGCTCGGCATATGGCCGATATAGTCGCCGATTATAACAATTATCATAAGGGCATAAAGCATTACCGTTGCGAGCTTTCCCCACCAACGGGCATATGGCGTTTCTACGTTTTTGTCGCGCATTACCAAAAGAGCCCCGATAAGCATTAATATTTCCTTTACCACTATTAAAATTATAAGCGGGATAAGCGCAGTATGCGCCGTTGCAAGGCAAAAAACAACCGTTGCCTGGGTCAATTTATCGGCGATAGGGTCAAGCACCTTCCCAACTTCGGAAATCATATTAAATTTTCGCGCAATAAAGCCGTCAAGCACGTCGGTAAGTCCCGAAAGAATTACCAAACCCGCTACTATAACTAAGTTGTTTTCAATAGACGGGTCGAAATAAACCCAAACGATAAAGGGTATAAGGCAAATTCGAAACAGGGACAGCAAGTTAGGAATAGTAATCGTAGATTTCATGCTTTAATGCTCCTTTATTTTATAGGACTAAACGAATTAATTATTTTAAAAATATAGGTTTCGTCGGTTACGCTTTCGGTTAAGCCGAAAATTCCGTTTTCGGTAACGCCGACCGCATATCCGATTACCCAAGTTAAAATTACGGCGAATAAAACCCCTTCGGGTAACCCAATTACTCCGCCTAAAAAACTGTTTAATCCTCCAAGTAGTTTTCCCGAAAAAAGAGATGACATAGCATTTGAAATAAGTTTTACCGCTATTATCCCGATTATAAATAATACTATCATGGAAACCGATTGGATAATTCCCGTAACGCACGGTTTTACAACCGTTTCGGTTATTATTTCCGCCGCAGAAGAGGCGGACGACATAAGCTTATCGGAATTATCCTCTTTTTCAAGGTCGGAAAAGCGGTTTTCCGATTCCGCCATGTTAACTATATAATCAGGCAATACGTTAACCGCGCTGTCAATTATCAGGGCGGTTGTACCTAATTTTTCAGCCGATTCGGTAAACGCCGACTCAAGCTTTGATTCAATGCTTGGTTTTATAAAATTGCCGTAAACGAGGTCAGTTACTGCCCACGAGCCGACAACCGACAACACAAGCGCCGCAAAGGTACCGAGAAAGCCGATTAAGGTTTTTGCAAAGCCTCGCTTTGCCGAAAGGACTATAAAAAAAGCAACGACAGCCAAAATAATTATATCAAGCACTATTGCCGCTATATTCATTTATCAGGTGTCCTCCCTGTATTTGTAATAATCAAGCTGCATATCGGCAAGCACGGCGGCTCCGTCTAGGTACGAGGTAAGATAGGTTCCCTCGTAGCCTATTGTTTGGCGTGATATTTCTTCGCCCGCTTTATTATAGGTTATAAGAGTATGGTTACTTATTACGGCGATACCGTCGTCGGAAGCGCAAGCATAATCAATATTTCCGCCGATCGTAATGTTAAGTTTTTCGGTAAGCTTTTTGTCGGTTAAAACGATTTGGGTCTGCTGAACGTTGTTGGACGGGTTGTTTGTTATAATTACCCTGTTTTTCGACTCGAAATTAACCGTTTTAAGGTAATCCACCTTTTTTTCAATACGGTTTCCGCCGTTAAAATCAAAGCTTATAACGGTATCGGTTCCGATAGCAACGCAGCGGTTACCGACCGTTTCAAGGGTAACGATCGGGATACCCGAAAATTCAAGCATGCCGATTTGAGAAATTGTTTTGCCCGAAATGTCAAGCAAGTAAACGGCCGATTTAAATATTCCCGCTTCGGAAACAACGGCCGACACAGCCGCTTTTTTGCCGTTACGGCTCATGGCAACAGCGGTAAGGCGGTCGGAGCATACCCACGCGGAAAACTCCGTAAAGGTTTTGTCCGCTACGACAAGCTGGGTCGGGGATTTGTCGCCCTCGGTTATAACGCCTACCTTTCCGTTGTCGGAAAGCGAAGCGGTAATAATTTTTTGGGACAAGGTTTTATTCGCGATGTTGGTATTAAGCGTATCTACGCGCAGTTTTGCGCCGCCGCGGTCGTATACAAGGGTACGCGAATCGGAAATATAAAGCTCAGGATTGGAATATCCGTGGTTTATGATTTGGATTTGCTTTCCGCTGCTGTTAAACGCCGAAACCCTTGTATCGGTAAGGACAAAAATCGTTCCGTTTCGTGATTTCATGCCCAATGCTCTGCCTCCGCTTACCTTTACAGGCATTCCGTCTCCCCTACTCCATGAGGTAAAATTGTTTTGGGTAAGTTCCAATAAGCTTGCCGGCGTGGCAAGAGCAACAATAAACAAAACGAACGCCGACACAATAGCTATTGCCGAAAAAGCAAGCGTCTTTTTTCTTTCCTTAAGTTGTTCCCATTTTCCGCCCAAAACAACCTTAAATTCAACGCCTCGTTTTACTTCGTTAACGCCGCTTTGGTTAGTTTTTGCCGACGTCGGCTTTTTATTTAAGCCAAAACGGATATCTCGATGTTTCGGAGGGGTGTTTAGGTTGGTTTGCTTAATTTCGCCGCTGTTTTGCGGAGCCATGGGAATATCGTCAACGTCAAATCCAACGTCACCGACCGGCTCGGTGCGGGCTTTTTTTACGAGTCGTTCGGGTTTAGAACGGCGAACCTGAACGTTTTTAAGATTTGAACGTTTATTTGGGTTTTCTATTTTTATTTTTTCTACCTTTTTTCGTTTATATTCCAACCTGTGTCACCTCCGTTTTCGTAAAATTTGCTGAATTAATTATGATTGAACCAAGGTTTGC
>JAFNUO010000017.1 GCA_017383985.1 Clostridia bacterium
AAAATATCCGATTTGCTTGATTATATTGTTAATTCAAAATCTGAAAATCCCGATGATATTATAAAAGAGCAAGATTTATATCATATTTTATGCACCGCCATAATTGATATGGACAGACGAGTTAATTTTACCCCCGATAATGTCCCCGCCTATGTTTTAAAGCTTACGGGTGAATATAAAATCCCTACCCCAAGTTCAAGGGAAAGACTAAAAAAAGGCTTAATCATAATGCTTTTAGCTTATATTTCTTCAACCGTTAAAATGCGCGTTGAATCGTTACTTGATGAAATTATATAATACATTAAAAAATTGTGATACGACTTAACGTATCACAATTTTTTATTTTTTCTGAAATTTAAGTAATCTTGTAAAATAATTGTTGCGGCCGCACTGTCGATAACTGCTTTTCGCTTTTTACCCCTTATGTTAATATCATTAAGGTTGTTAGCGGCAATCATAGTAGTACATCTTTCGTCCCATAAATCGACCTTTATACCTGATTTTTCTTCAATCATAGAGGCCGTATGGCGACATTCGTCGCAACGAAAGCCCTGACTGCCGTCCATGTTTTTCGGTAATCCGACAACAATAAGCTCGGCTTTATTTTCCTTTGCTAATTCGCAAATTTTATCAACTAAACGTTGCTCGTTTTTTTCAAAAATAACCTCTTTAGGAAAAGCAAGCGTTTCCATACTGTCGCAAACGGCAACACCTGTGCGTGCTTTTCCAAGGTCAACAGCCATAATAATCAAGTCAACTTACCTCACATTGTTTCCGGTGCATTGATTTTAAGCATTGAAAGAACGTTTCCGATAACCTGCTTAGTACATTTGCAAAGATATAAACGGGCTTTCATAAGCTCGACATCGTCGCATTTAACGTGGCATGCGTTATAAAATTTATGGAACAAGGTAGCAACATCGTATGAATAACGAGTAATCTTTGAAGGGTCATATTTTTTCGCGGAAAGGATAATCTCGTCGTCAAGAGTTGAAAGCAAACGAATAAGTTCCCTTTCCTCGTCGGCTTTAAGCAAGCTTAAATCAACATTAACGAGCAAATCGTCAACATTTTGTGTTTCCCCGATGTTTTTCATTATGCTGCAAATACGTGCATTAGCATACTGAACATAATAAACAGGGTTTTGAGACGATTGTTCGATAGCTAAATCAAGGTCAAATTCCAAATGGCTGTTCGGTTCGCGCAAGTTAAAGAAGAAACGAGCGGCGTCAATCGGAATTTCATCAAGCAATGTTTCAAGAGTAATGGCCTTACCCGAACGCTTAGAAAGCTTATAGGTTTCTCCGTTTTTAACAAGACGAACCATCTGCATAATAATGGCCTGGAAACGATTGGGGTCAACCTCTAATGCTTCTAAAGCAGCTCTCATACGAGGAATATAGCCATGATGGTCAGCGCCTAAGATATCAATTGCGATATCAAATTTTCTTTCCTCAAGCTTGTTATAATGGTAGGCGATATCGGGTACAACATATGTCGGGACGCCGTTAGCACGAACAAGTACACGGTCCTTGTCCTCGCCAAAGGTTGTAGAACGGAACCAAATGGCTCCTTCCTGCTCATAGGTATGACCTTTTTCGGTCAAAGCGCCGACGGTTTTTTCAATAGCACCGTTGTTATGAAGAGTGCTTTCCAAAAACCATTTATCAAAAATAATACGATATTTTTCGAGGTCATCATGAAGTTTTTGTATATTAAGCGGCAAAGCAAAATCGCAAAGCGCCTGTTTTCTTTCGTCGGAGGTGGCGTTCACATACTTATCGCCGTGGATTTCGGCGAAGTTTTTAGCGTGCTGAACAATATCATCGCCGAGATATGCATCTTCCGGAATTTCAACCGTAGAATCAAATATCTGCAAATAACGGGCTTCAAGCGAAATTTTAAACTTTTCAATTTGGTTTCCGGCGTCATTTACGTAAAACTCACGTGCAACTTCGTATCCGGCATAGTCCATAACCGACGCAAGACAGTCGCCTATTGCGCCACCACGAGCGTTTCCTATATGCATAGGTCCGGTGGGGTTAGCGGAAACAAACTCGATAAGAACACGCTTGCCTTGACCGTAATCGGAGCGGCCATAATTTTCACCCTCGTCGACAATATTAGCAAGAATATCGGCATAATATTTATCGTTAAGATAAAAATTCATAAATCCGGGGCCGGCTATTTCGCAACGCTCGATATAAGTATCGGCAAAATCAAATCTCTCCAAAAGCGTAGCGGCAATCTTAGCCGGAGCCATACGCAAAGCTTTTGCCCATACAAGCGCGGCATTGACGGCGTAATCGCCGTGTTTGCTATCTGCGGGAGTTTCAATATTAAACGCGGGCAAAGCAACGGTGCCGTCAAATATGCCGTCGGCAACAGCTTTTCCGGCGGCGGACAAAATGGCTTCGTTAATATCGTTTTTTGACTTAATAACTGTTTTAGACATTCGATTTAACCTCTCTGACTTTTATGTTTACTTCGTTTGTGCTTAAAACCGCGGCATTAACATCAAGCGTGTATGTCATTTCAACTGAGCCACCGTTTTCATTAAGTTTATTTTTAATATCTGAACAAAAAACGCCAAGCATAAGCGGTCCGTATTCAGTTCCGTAATGACAAAGATTTCTTTCATGAAGCTTCATGATAAGACGTGAATTTGAATCGTTATTTCGCGTAATGATTACTTCATCATCGGTAACGCGCACCAAGGTTTTAACCTCTACCCCGCTATCATCAATAACTTCGCTGTAAGCAATAATCCATTTATTGTTTACTCTACTGAAATTACCGACCGTAGTAAGTTCAATAGTCTCGCTTTCGCCGTTAGCGGAAATTTTGCTCGAAACATTTAGAATATATTTATTCATAATCAGTATTTCTCAATATCAATTTTTTTAACATCAAAATCAAGCGTTTTTCCAAGCAAAACTTCGGAAGTTTTAATAAACGTTTGGGTAGTATCGCTTACAAAAAAGTGACTCTCCCCCGCTTTATCGGCCAACATGTCATTTTCAGTAAGAATTCGCTTTATTTCAATTGCGGCGGCTTCGCCAGTATTAATCAATTTAACGCCGTCGCCTAAAACCTTTTGAATAGCCGGGGCCAAAATAGGATAATGAGTACAACCAAGAATAAGCGTATCAACTCCGTCTTTTATAAGCGGTTCAACGTATCTTTTAACTATACCAATTACAAGTTCATCGTCGGGCGAAACAAATCCCGATTCAACAAACGGAACAAACAGCGGGCATGCATATTGATAAACCGTAAAGGCGTCGTTTATGCTAAGAATTTTGTTTTTATATGAGTTACTGGCAATAGTTGCGGCGGTTCCGATAACGCCAATTTTGCCGTTTTTTGTGCATTCAGCGGCCATTTTAGACGCAGGTGTAACTACCTCAACATACGGAACATCTAATCCGTCGGCGGCGGAAGAAGCAACGGAACTGACCGTTCCGCAAGCCGCGACAATAAGCTTAACATTATTTGATTTTAAAAAATTAATATCCTGCTTTGCGTAACGTATAATGGTTTCGTTACTGCGGCTACCGTAAGGCACACGTCCCGTATCACCGAAATACACTATACTTTCATTCGGTAGGTAATTATGAATTTGACTTACAACAGTGAGTCCGCCCAAGCCGGAATCAAAAGCTCCTATTGATGCATTTTTCATTAAAACTCTTCCTTAAATGTTTAATTTAATCATTATAGCACATAGTATTGTATATTTCAAATATATTTGATTAATAAAATGTGACTAAGGGTCACATTTTATGCTCTTGTTGATAAATTTTCATATAATTAAAGAACATGAGGTGATAAAAATGGAAAATAGCATACTTGATAATCAAAGCACTCTTTCCACCAACTTAAGAATTCTTCGTGAAGTTAGAAATCTTACTCAACAGCAGGTTGCCGATTTAATAAATTTAAGTCGCTCATCATATACTTATTACGAAAACGACGGTCGCGAGCCTTCTCTTGATACGCTTTTAAGCTTATCTAAGCTTTACAATACATCAATTGACAGCATGCTTACAAGCTCAAATGTATTAAGAAGCGCTCCGGTTATGTTTAACGCAAAGGACATGCTTACGGTAGATATTTTGGAAAAAGACGAACAAAACGTCGTCTTAAATTACCGTATGCTTTCGGATGAAGATAAATCAAAGCTTGCAAATATTATTCGCGAAATGAGAAAAGAGCCCAAAGAAGACAAATAAACTAATAAATCCACTGTAATTTTA
>JAFNUO010000018.1 GCA_017383985.1 Clostridia bacterium
ATGGGTAATGCCTTCCAATGCATCCTGGATGGGATGTGCGAAGTCGTACATAGGATAGATGCACCACTTATCACCCTGACGGTGATGGTGCATGTGACGGATGCGGTAAATGACCGGGTCGCGCATGTTGAAAAAGACCGATTGCTTGAGATTATGGGCTTAAACCATGATAGCGATTTGCTCGATAAAATGGCGGCAAAAGGGCTTGTTACCCGCTACGAGGACGCCGTACGCCGAATGGGCGACGCTACGGTAAAAATGGCTCGTCTTTCAAGGGATTTTGACGAAAGCGAAAAGCTTACAAAAAAGCAGGCCGACGTTGTTGAAATTCTTAAAATGACCGGCGCCGCTTCGGTTAAGGAAATATGCTATTTTACGGGAGTAACGGCGGCGGTTGTTACAAACCTTGAACGAAAAGGAATTGTTGAATTTTTTGACGAAGAGGTTTATCGAACCTTTCTTGACACCGACCGACGCGAGGATAAGCGCGAAATTTTGCTTACCGACGAGCAACAGTCGGCGTTTGACCGATTGATTAATATTTACAATTCGGGAAAGGGCGGCGCCGCTTTACTTTACGGCGTTACGGGAAGCGGAAAAACCCAGGTGTTTTTGCGCCTTGTTGACCAAGTAACTGCGTCGGGTAAACAGGCTATTGTCATGGTACCCGAAATTTCCCTTACACCCCAAACCTTATCCCTGTTCCACAACCGATACGGCGGAAAAATCGCCGTTTTTCATTCCGCTATGTCTATGGGTCAGCGTATGGACGAATGGAAACGCGTAAAAAGGGGAGAGGTCATTGTCGCAATCGGCACCCGTTCGGCGATTTTTGCTCCGTTTAATAACTTAGGTCTTGTAATTATCGACGAGGAGCAGGAGCATACTTATAAATCCGAATCGTCGCCGAGGTATCATGCCCGCGACGCCGCCCGTTTCCGTTGCGCCGAAAATAAGGCGTTGCTTTTGCTTGCGTCGGCAACCCCGTCGATAGAAACCTTTACGGCGGCGGTAAACGGACGTTACGAATTATGTAAACTTACAAAACGTTACGGAAATGCAAAGCTGCCAACGGTTGAAACGGTTGACATGAACGCCGAAATTCAGTCGGGAAACAAATCTATGCTTAGCCGTACGCTTGTTGAGCGTTTAAAAGAGAACATAGAAAACGGAAAGCAGTCGATAATACTGCTTAACCGACGCGGACATAATACCTTTGTCTCGTGCGGCGGTTGCGGAGAGGTCGCAAGCTGCCCGAATTGCAGTATTTCGCTTACATATCACTCGGCTAATAAACGTTTGATGTGCCATTACTGCGGCTATTCTATGCCTTTTACCGAAAAATGCGCTAATTGCGGAAACGAGCATATTCGTTACTCGGGCGCAGGAACTCAACGCGTTGAACAGGAGTTACAGCTTTATTTACCCGAAGCGAGAATTTTGCGTGTTGACGCCGACAGTACAATGGCGCGTTCTTCGTTTGAAAAAATGCTCGGAGATTTTGGCAAAAAGAAATACGACATCATGCTTGGAACCCAAATGGTCGCAAAAGGCCTTGATTTCAGCAACGTTACCCTTGTCGGCGTGCTTGGAGCCGACGGCTTGCTTTACTCCGACGACTACCGTTGCTTTGAGCGGGCGTTTTCTTTGCTTACCCAGGTTGTAGGCCGTTCGGGCAGAGGCGAAAACAAGGGAACGGCGCTTATTCAAACGGTAACCCCCGATAATACGGTTATCGGCTTTGCCGCCGAGCAGGACTACGATAAATTTTACGAACAAGAAATTTTAACCCGTAAAATAATGATATATCCGCCGTATTGCGAACTTTGTCTTGTCGGCTTTGTGGGCGAAAATAAAGAAGAGGTGAGAGCCTCGGCTACGGCGTTTTTTGACCGTATTCGCTCGCTTAATGAACGTACCTATACTTCGGTAAAAATGATAATTTTAGGCCCGTCGCAGGCGTCTATTCCGCGCGTCGGCGGAAAATATCGTTACCGAATTATTATAAAAACAAAGAATACTTCGGATTTCAGAAAAATAATATCAACCGCTTTAAAGGATTTCGGACGGGACAGAAGGAACAAGAACGTAACTGCGTTCGCCGACCTTAATCCTGACAGTGTTATGTAAACTAACTTGAGGTGAAAACTAATGGCAGTAAGAAATATAGTAAAAATGGGAGACCCGATGCTTAATAAAGTAAGCCGTCCCGTTGAAAAGTTCGACGAAAAGCTTCATATCCTGCTTGACGACATGGCGGAGACCATGCGTATGGCGGAGGGTTGCGGACTTGCCGCCGTCCAGGTAGGAATTTTACGCCGCGTTTGCATTGTTGACGCAGGTGACGGACTTGTTGAACTTATAAACCCTAAAATTGTCGGTCAATCGGGAAAGCAGGAGGAATGTGAAGGCTGTCTTTCCTGTCCAAATACATGGGGAGTAACAAGCCGTCCCATGTCGGTTATTGTCGAAGCATATGACCGCAACGGAAACAAGTTCCGTATAAAGGGCGAGGACTTAAAGGCAAGAGCTTTTTGCCACGAAATTGACCATCTTGACGGTGTTTTATTTACGCAAAAGGTAATCCGTCCTTACGAGGGAGAATAATATGAAGCTTGTTTTTATGGGAACGCCTGATTTTGCCGTTCCTTGCCTTGAGGAACTTATTAATG
>JAFNUO010000019.1 GCA_017383985.1 Clostridia bacterium
ACGATAGAACGCTTATGGGGAGTACGTCGAAATTCCCAAAATGGGCGATTGCTTATAAATATCCGCCCGAAGAAAAGGAAACTATTCTTCGTGAAATTGAAATTAACGTTGGAAGAACGGGTGTATTAACTCCTACGGCCGTTTTTGACCCGATTATGTTAGCGGGAACTCAGGTTTCACGTGCCGTGCTTCACAATGCCGATTTTATTGCCGATAAGGATATAAGAATAAGAGATACTATAGTTGTACGCAAAGCGGGGGACATTATTCCCGAGGTTGTTGCGTCGGTTAAACACGACGATTATTCGGTACCTTATTCAATGCCTTCTATTTGTCCTTCCTGCGGAGCAAAGGTTTTCCGCGATGAAGATGAATCGGCTCTTAAATGCACCAACACAAATTGCCCGGCCCAGATAAGACGTCATTTGATTCATTTTGTTTCCCGTGACGCTATGGACATCGAAGGACTTGGCGCCGCCGTAATTGACCAACTTGCCTCGGCGGAACTTATTAAAACCCCTGCCGATATTTATACCATTACCGCCGAGCAAATTGCGTCGCTTGACCGTCTTGGCGAACGCTCGGCAAATAATATTATTAACGCCATTGAAACGTCAAAGAAAAACGAGCTTTATCGCCTTATTTTTGCTTTCGGTATTCGCCATATCGGCAAAAGAGCGGCTAAGCTGTTGGCCGAAAAATTTGGCAGTATTGACGCAATAATGAAAGCCGATTTTAACGAAATTAATTCTATTGATGGTTTTGGCGAAATTATGACGCACTCTGTTATAGAATATTTTTCGCTTCCGCAAACAAAGGAATATATCGAAAGGCTGAAAAGCTACGGCGTAGCAACCTCTGAGCGCACCGCGAACAAAGGAACTTCTTTAAGCGGATACACCTTCGCTATTACGGGTAAGCTTCCTTCGTTATCGCGAGAAGAGGCGGGCGAAATCATCGAAAGAAACGGCGGCCGAGTGGCTTCCTCCGTTTCGGGAAATACCGATTTCTTATTAGCGGGCGAAAGCGCAGGAAGTAAGCTTCTTAAGGCGCAAAATCTCGGCATAAGAATTATTACAGAAGACGAGCTTTATGACATGCTCTGATAAGAGGATTTTATGAATATTGTTGTAATCGGCGGCGGCGCTTCGGGACTTATGGCCGCCGGTACTGCCGCCGAAAACGGACATACCGTTACCGTTATCGAAAAAAATAACCGCCCTGCAAGAAAGCTGCTTATAACCGGAAAGGGCAGATGTAATCTTACCAATATGTGTGAAAACGACGAATTTTTCAATTCGGTTGTTCATAATCCGCGTTTTCTTTACGGCGCATTATCCCGCTTTTCTGCACAGGATACATACGATTTTTTCGAAAATCTTGGCGTTGAGCTTAAGGTTGAGCGAGGAAGCCGCGTTTTCCCCGTAAGCGACCGCGCCATGGACGTTGTCGACGCATTGTGCAATTATGCGAAAAGAAACGCACGTATTGTTAACGGAACGGCAAAAGAAATTATTACCGAAAAGGGCGCCGTTTGCGGCGTAAAGCTATCCAACGGAAGGGTAATCGACTGTGACCGAGTTATAATCGCAACGGGCGGATTATCTTATCCTAAAACCGGCTCCGACGGCGACGGATACCGACTTGCAAAACAAGTAGGTCATACCATAATTGATACTAAGCCGTCGCTTGTTCCTCTTGAAGTTAAAGAGAAGTTTTGCGAATATCTAATGGGGCTAAGTTTAAAAAATATTTCTGTATCTTTTGAGCATAAAGGTAAAATAATATATAATGATTTCGGAGAAATGCTATTTACCCATTTTGGCGTAAGCGGTCCCGTTATTTTAAGCGGCTCGTGTCATTTGGATAATACCGAAGATGCTTTTATTCATGTTGACCTTAAACCCGCTTTAACTTTTGATCAGCTTGACGACAGATTTTTGCGAGATTTTAATAAATATTCATCTCGCGAGCTTTCAAATGCTCTCGGCGACCTTTATCCGAAAAGTCTTATTCCCGTAATTATAAAGCTTTCGGGTATAAAAGGGGATACAAAAGTAAGCCAAATTTCCAAGGAAATGAGAGCAAAGCTTGTTTCGGTTACAAAGGATTTAAAGCTTACCGTTTCGGGCTTTAGACCGTATGATGAGGCGATAATTACTTCGGGCGGAGTTAGCACCAAGGAAATTAACCCATCAACCATGGAATCTAAACTATGTGACGGGCTTTTCTTTTGCGGAGAGGTTATCGACGTTGACGCGTATACCGGCGGTTTTAATCTCCAAATCGCATTTTCGACCGGCAGGCTTGCCGGAAATTCAGTTTAACGGAGTGTTTTTATGATTTCTATTTCTATTGACGGACCGGGCGGAGCCGGAAAAAGTACAATTGCCAAAGCGCTTGCAAAAAAATTAGGTTTTATTTACGTTGATACGGGCGCTTTGTACAGAGCTATTGGTCTTTATATGATTAATAACGGCGTTGACCTTAAGAACGCCGCCGCTGTAACCGAAAAGCTTGACGAAGTTAAGGTAGAGCTTAAATACGTAAACGGCGAGCAAAGAGTGCTTCTTTGCGGCGACGATGTGTCCGAGGATATAAGAAAGCCAGAAGTATCTATGGCGGCTTCCGATGTTTCCGCTATTCCCGCCGTAAGAGATTTTTTGCTTGGCTTACAACGTAAAATGGCAAGCGAGAATAACGTTATTATGGACGGTCGAGATATAGGTACCGTTGTTCTTCCTAACGCCCAAATTAAGCTTTTCCTTACCGCTTCGGCCGAGGAAAGAGCTATGCGTCGATATAAGGAATTAATTGAAAAGGGAAAAAAAGTTGAATACGAAACCGTGTACAAAGAACTTTGCGAACGCGATTATCAGGATTCTCACCGTGAGGTTGCCCCGCTTAAGCCGGCCGATGACGCAACTATTATCGACACAACCGGTAACGACCTTGAAAAATCGGTTCAGGTGCTTACGGACTTTATTTTGCCTAAACTTGAAAAATAGGAGCTTTAATTAATGAAAAAAACCGTTTTTGCCGCCTCTTTTGCTTCAATAGTAATAGCTGTGTGCTTAATCGTTTCGTTTTTCTTTATGCGGGACGGTTTGTTCGGCGCGCAAAACGGTACATATAATGAAGCTTCAAGTAATTCTCCGGCCGTATTTTTTGATTATTCCGTTTCAAATAATTCAGTTGATAAAACGGCGTATTATAATTATCAAAATTTGACCGATACGCAAAAAATTATGTACGATAAAATGTATGAGGCTGTGTCGGTTATGCAGGTAGGCAATATTGAACTTTGCAAAGGCGAAAAACGCGATATTGCATTGGCTTTGTATGCGTTAAAATATGACAACCCTCATTTGTTTTGGATTGGTTACGAATACGCCGTTGGAGAAACCGCCGACGAAAAAATGTTTATTCGCTTTGACGACGGAAAGGGTAACTCAAAATATCTTTTTACCCATAATGAACGTGTCGAAATGATGAACAAACTTCAAAATGAAGTTAAAAACATACTTAACGAATGTATAACCGACGAAATGTCTGATTACGAAAAGGAACTTGCAATTCATAATTGGTTATGTAATAACGTTGAGTACGATAAAATTGCGGGCGAATCGGCAACAAAAGATGAACGCATTAACGAAAATAAGTCGGCGTGGACAGCCTACGGCGCTATCGTTGAAAAAAGCGCGGTTTGCGAAGGATATTCAAAGGCGTTTCAGCTTTTAATGTACTGCGCCGGAATTAACTGTAACGTCGTTTGCGGCGAAACAAGCGACGGCGCGGCGCATATGTGGAACACCGTTTTAATCGACGGAGAATGGTATAACGTTGACGTTTTATGGGACGATGTTGAAAACCCTCAATACGGTATTACCCATTCGTTTTTTAACGTAACAACCGATTTTATTAAAAAAACTCATACCGTTTTTTCTAATAGTGATAAAATTAAAAATGACGATGACATTTTTTCGGCGGAGTATAATTTAAAAATACCCGAATGTAACTCCGATAAAATGAATTTCTACGTGGTTAACAATACGCTTATAAAAAGCGATGAGGAATATAAATCAGTTGTTGAAAATGCGCTTAAAACCGCTTCGATTAATGGCGTTGATACGGTTGAGTTTTTCTATGATTATAAAGAAATTAACGAAAACATCGTAAGTTACGATATTAAGACCAACGGCGTTTTTTCGATTGCAAAAAAATATTATAAAGATATTAAAGGTGTAAGGTGTGAAGCCAACTCGCACGGCAGCTTTAAAATAAATATAAGCAGGTAATTTTAATGGATTTTTTATTTGATATACTTCGGGGAATTATTTTCGTTATCGCAAAAATAATTTTTCCGTTTAAAACAAAAGGTAAAGAGAATATACCCGAAGAAGGCGGAATAGTTTTATGCTCCAATCATATTTCGTTTCTTGACCCGGTGTTTATTCTTATTACATCAAGGCGAAGAGTGTATTTTATGTCCAAAAGCGAGCTTTTTAAAAACAAACTTTCTGCCGCTTTCTTTAGATTTTGCGGCGCTTTTCCCGTTAACAGAGGACAAGGCGACACCTCGGCTTTGGATACGGCAAAGGATATAGTTGCCGATAATAAGATATTCGGCATTTTTGTTGAAGGAACAAGAACAAAGAACCCCGACGCAAGTCCCGGCCGAGCAAAATCAGGAGCGGCAGTTATAGCGGCGTCATCAAAATCGGATATTTTACCCGTTGCCGTTACATATAAACACGGAAGGCCGAGGCTATTTAGCCGCGTTGTTGTTCGCTACGGAACTCCCATAAAGGCCGAGGAAATTGCAATAAGCGACACAAAAACATCGGAAATTAAAAAAATTACTGCCAGAATTATGGGCGATATAACCGAACTTTGGAAGGAAGAAACCGAGTGCATGAAATAATTGTAGCTAAAACGGCAGGCTTTTGCTTTGGCGTAAACAGAGCTATTAAGCTTACCGAAGAATTAGCTGATGCAGGCAAAAGGGTTTGTACCCTCGGCCCGATTATTCACAACAATCAAATGGTTGCAATGCTTGAAGAAAAAGGCGTAAGAACGGCCGAAAACGAAAACGACCGTAAAGAGAATGAAATCATGGTTATTCGTTCTCATGGCGTTACTCCCGATATCTTGGCGGTAGCAGAAAAAAAGGGTGAAGTTGTTGACGCAACCTGTCCGTATGTTTCTAATATACATAAAATTGTACAAAAGGCGTACGAGGAACAATCGGAAATAATAATTGTAGGCGATAAGAATCATCCCGAGGTAATAGGTATTTCGGGTTGGTGTAATAATAAATGCTATATCGTTTCGGGCGACGAAGAACTTAAAAAATTGCTTGAAAAAGACGATTATTTTTCTAAAAAGAAAATTACTGCCGTTGCACAAACCACTTTTAACGCCGAAGAGTGGAGAAAATGTCAAAAAACTTTCAAAAAGGTATGTACAAATTCAATTATTTTTGATACAATATGTAAAGCTACATCGCTGAGACAGCAGGAAGCGTCGGAATTAGCGAAAAAATGCGACGCTATGATTGTCATTGGAGGCAAGCATAGCTCGAATACGCTAAAGCTGGCGGAGGTTTGTTCTGCGAGTTGTGAAAAAGTATACCATATTGAAACGGCGACCGAATTGCCAATTAATGAGCTTAAAGACGTCGTAAAAATTGGTGTAACTGCAGGGGCTTCAACGCCATCTGCGATTATAAAGGAGGTTCTGATTATTATGTCAGAGATGCAAAATCCCATTGAGGTAACAACCGAAATGGAGGAAAAGGTCGTAGAAAAGTCAATAGACGATATGACCTTCGAAGAAGCTCTTGAAGCTTCACTTAACAGTATGAATTCCGAACAGAAAGTTCACGGTGTTGTTCTTTCCGTAAACCGTGCTGAAATACAGGTCGATATCGGCCGTAAGCAGACCGGCTATGTTTC
>JAFNUO010000020.1 GCA_017383985.1 Clostridia bacterium
CCTTATTTATAATCTTCTTAACGCACAAAAAGAGAAGGGCGTTGCCGTAATTTTCGTTGGCGAGGATTTGGACGTTTTAATTGAACTCTGCGACCGAATTATGGTTATTGGCTCGGGTAAAATTACCGGTATTTTAGACGGCAGAACGGCAACAAAAGAAGAAATCGGTCTTCTTATGACAAAACCGAAAAATGACGGAAAGGAGAACAGCAATGGCTAAAAAGGCAGATTCCAAAAAAGAACCTTTCTTTCACGTTGTAAAACGTGACGATATGCCTTTGTGGAAGGCGTGGTTAATAAGAGTTGTTACAATTTTAGTTGCGTTTTTGTTTGTAGGCTTTATTTCAATGGGCGTAACCGAAAAAGGCTTTTTTGAAATTTATAGAATAATGTTTCAAGGCGTTTTTGGAAGATTGTTGAACGGATACACAACAATGCTTTGGAAATATTTACAGGAAATTGCAATTCTTTTGGCTTTAAGCTTGGCGCTTACTCCTGCTTTTAAAATGAAGTTTTGGAACTGTGGCGCAGAGGGTCAGGCGCTTATGGGCGGTTTGGCATCCATAATTTGTATGATTGAATTCGGCAAAAGCTTGCCTTATCCCGCGCTTATAGCCGTTATCGCCGTAACAAGTATCGTTGCCGGAGCAGTTTGGGGCGTAATTCCCGCCGTTTTCAAGGCTCTTTTTAATACAAACGAAACCTTATTTACCTTGATGATGAATTATATAGCAACTCAAATTATTGCTTATTACGTATACATAAAGGGCGGCGGCTCTAACGTTATCAACCCCGTTGCAGAAGGAAACTTCCCAAGCGTAGGAAGCAACGATTATTTTGTAAATATCGTAATTGTAGCCGTTATTACAATTGTTATGTACATTTATCTTAAATTTAGTAAGCAGGGTTATGAAATTTCGGTTGTAGGTGAAAGCCAAAATACGGCCAGATATATCGGCATAAACGTTAAAAAGGTTGTAATACGAACAATGGCTATTTCAGGTGCGCTTTGCGGCGTTACCGGTATGCTTTTAGTTGCGGGAAAGGACCATAGCATTAATATTAATAGCGTTGGCGGCCAAGGCTTTACTGCAATTCTTATGTCATGGCTTGGCCAATTTAACCCGTTTATAATGGTTATTATGACCGCAATTGTTGTTTTCTTAAGAATAGGTGTTGCAAAGGTTGCAGATTCTTCCTTACTTAACTCGTCGTTTTCGGAAATTATGGTTGGTATAGTTATTCTTATGCTTGTCGGCTGCGAATTCTTTGTTAATTATTCAATTAAATTCCGTAAAACTTCAAAGGAGGTAAACGTATGATTATTCAGTTTATTTGCCGAGCAATTTTACTGGGCGTACCTCTTCTTTACGGTTCAACGGGCGAAATTGTTACCGAAAAATCGGGACATTTAAATCTTGGTATTCCCGGTATAATGTATGTTGGCGCCATAAGCGGAGTAGTAGGTTCTTTCCTTTATGAAAATTCTTGCGGAAACGATATTGCTAACATGAATCCTTTTCTTGCGGTGTTTATCCCGCTTATTTGCGCAATTATTGGCGCCGTTTTAATGGGCCTTATTTATAGCGTTCTTACCGTTACACTTCACGCAAATCAAAACGTAACAGGATTAGCGATTACCACTTTAGGCATAGGTTTGGGTAACTTTTTGGGCGCATCGCTTATTAATATTACTAAAAGCGAATTGCCCTCAATCGCTCTTACAAAAACAAGCTCGTTTTTTACCACAAAATTGCCGTTTGCCGATAAGTTAGGTTGGGTGGGAGAACTTTTATTCTCACATGATTTTCTTACCTATTTCGCAATTATAATCGCAGTAGTTACGGCTTTTGTTTTAAAGCGTACCCGTATTGGATTAAATCTTCGCTCGGTTGGCGAAAACCCGGCAACCGCCGACGCAGCAGGTATCAACGTTAGCCGTTACCGCTACGTTGCCACCTGTATCGGAAGCGCTATCGCCGGCCTTGGCGGATTACAGTACGTAATGGCATATGCCAACGGCGTTTGGTCAAACAACGCTTTCGGCGACCGTGGTTGGATGGCGATTGCGCTTGTTATATTCGCGCTTTGGAACCCGTCGGTTGCTATTATCGGCTCGTTTGTTTTCGGCGCCCTTTGTAACGCCAACAACTATATACCCGGTCTTGGCACCGAAACCCAAGAATTGTTTAAAATGTTACCGTATTTGGTTACTATAATCGTTCTTGTAATTGTAAGCGCCCGTAAAAAGCGCGAACATCAGCCTCCGGCGCATCTTGGATTACCTTATTTCCGCGAAGAAAGATAAAATTTTTAAAAAAATAAACGCTGATTTTTAATCGGCGTTTATTTTTTTTAAAAACATAATAGAAATATAATCAATAATTAAATAATTTTTTGAAATTAAAAAACCAACACAAGTTTGTTTCAACCCTTTTTTCTTAATTTACCTAAAAATGATTATTAATCTAATTTTCTTTTACCGCCAACCGTAAATAATAGCTTTGGGCGGTGAAAAAATGAAAAAACGAATTAAGTGTTTAACGCTAATCTTATCGGTGTTGTGTTCAATAATTTACTCGTGCATAGTTTATACATCAATTTCGACACCTAATATAATTTATTCCTCAAATGACAATGCCGTTTTTATTAACGAATATATAAACTGTTCAAACGTAAGTAGTAATAATTCGGAAAGTATATATGAAATTAAATTGCTTAATATATTTCCGGTTAAAAACTTAAAAGTTTTAAATTCAAAAAAGCAAAATGTAATACTTGGCGGAGATCAGTTTGGAATTAAAATTTATTCAAGCGGTTGTATAGTAACTACTGTTTCCGGAGTGCTTACAGGCGAGGGTTGTAAAAATCCCGCTTACGAAGCAGGAATAAGAAAAGGAGATATAATTTTTTCAATTAATGGGAAAAAAATATCTTCAAACAACGACGTTGAAAAAATTGTAGAAAGCTCGGACGAAAAGCTAAAAATAGTATATGAGCGAAACGGCAAAAAATGCACGGCTACGGCATATTCGGTAATAAGCAGCGCCGATGGAAAAAGGCGGCTTGGCGTTTGGATTAAGGATAGCATAGCGGGAATAGGCACAACAACCTTTTATAACCCCGAAAACGGCATTACGGCGGGACTCGGTCACGGAATATATGATAACGAAACAAATATATTAATGCCTCTTAATGACGGCGCGGTTTGCAAAGTACGCGCCTGCGGAATTGAAAAATCGTCGTCAGGTTATATCGGCGAAATACGAGCAAATTTATATTCCGACAATTTCGGTAAAATTATCGGAAATAACGATTGCGGTATTTATTTTAAAGGTGATACGCTTGAAGGAGAAACAATCGAAGTTGCCGATATAAGCAAAGTTTATGTCGGAAAAGCTAAGCTTTATTTATCTCTTAATGGCGAAGAAAAAAAGTATTATGACTGTAACATTAAAAAAGTTGACTATAAAAGCGATTATAAAAATCTTATTGTCGAAATAACTGATAAAGAATTGCTTGAAAAAACGGGTGGCATAGTTCAGGGAATGAGCGGAACGCCGATAATACAAAACGGAAGGCTTATTGGAGCGTTGACACACGTTTTTGTCAACGATTGCAATAAAGGCTACGGTGTTTTTGCCTCGACAATGGCCGCCGAAACAACTGAATTAGCCGAAAAAACAAATTAATACTCATAATTTGCCCGATTTGTCTATTTGCTTGATAAATCGGGCG
>JAFNUO010000021.1 GCA_017383985.1 Clostridia bacterium
CTTTGAACGTAAGAACATTTTGAAAATCAAGCGCATAATGGTTGAGAGCAACGGCGCGGCGTGCCTTAGGGCCCCTTTAAAGGGCTTTGCGGCCGTTATGAAATTTAACCTTAAGGCCGTTACACCGCTTGAAGAAGCAACCGGCGGTTTTCAAATTGATGTTACCGAATACAATAAGTGGTATGATGTAAACACATTTGTAAGACCGTTTCAAACCCAACCGGCCCCGGACTATACGGGCGTTCCTGATGGCAAGGAGCCGTACAAGGTCGCTATAAGCAACCAAGGGTATTTTTCATACGATGGTTACAACTTGTCGGCCGACTACGTGGGCCAAGAATGGGCCCCGCGCGTTCTCATGGAACTAGACACGCCGGGAGTGTACAATACAAGCTTGGTTCTTATCTAAGGGGGCCCGGCATGGACTACAACAAACAGACGGTTTACAACGCTTCGGGCGTGTATAAAGAAGCGGGCGGCGGCGGCGGCGGCGTTCCTTTTGACGATTATTTTGATATTGTGGACAACATCTATCAAAATAATACGCTCAATAATTATAGCCCTTTAAAATTGTCAGAAACAATAAATAATGACGATTTTAAAATAGAAGCTAAATATTATATTGGAAATCCAAATTTGGGTGAATTTCCGGGTTGTTTTTTTAATTTTAATACGAATAGTTCTTATTCTCAATTAGTTTATTTATTAGGAAACGGTGCTTCTAATCCACGTTCATTTAGATACGGAAATAATTATAAATCTAAAGACGAAACCGTAAATTTATTGGGAGAAGCTGACGTTTTTTGTGATGCTCCTATGGAATTAAAATTAATCAATACTAATTTTTTATTAACGTCAGCACCAGGCACAGTAACATTAACACATATTTGGCCGGTTCCTCATGATGTTAGTACGCCAAAAGGGAATAACTATAAAATAGGTGTAAAAAAATTTGTACTAACAAAGAAAAGTACAAATAAAGTTATTTGTGATTTTACGCCGGTAAAAAGAAAAATTGATAATGTTGTGGGACTTTTTGAAGCGGTATCTGGTACTTTTTATACAAGTTCTTATTTCGGATATAGGTAAATGAAAATCCCCAGAAGGCGCGGGGCCTTCTGGGGTGTAACGTTTTGCCTTTTAGTTTACGGCCAATAGGCAAATTAAATATAGCTTGACTTGCTTCCGTTGGCAACCAAGCCGGACTAAAAAAGAGAGCCTTTAAAGCCCGGTTTTTCTTGTATCCAAAAATAATTTAAAAACGCGCGAAAAACAACCTAAAAAAGCCTTACAAATGGCTTTTTTTTTTTTTTTTCTAGTTTTTTGTACATCCAAAGGGGGGTAACGGTCCCTTTGGTGTTAGCTTTACGGCCATGGGTCGCGCTAAAGACTGAATGAAACGCGCTAGACCTTGGGACCATGAGGGCGGGAGAAATGCCCAGACACACCCAAGAGTGACACCCGGACAACGTAAGGCGGCATAGATAGGGCCGCGCGGACAAACTCCGCCGAACGCCGAAAAGGTAGGCTTGTATTCTATGCGGGGGGCCTAGGGCATACGGCCGTAAAACATACGGACGAAGCCGGGGACCACCAACCAAGCCAGAAGGCGCGGGCACGTTCCCGCGTGGTTGATTTCTGGGGGGTTGGGGGGCCCATGCACCGACCCCAAACCCGGACGAGAAGGGCCCCCACCGTTCGGCCCCAAAATTTACACACCCCGCGCCAAGAAGCGGACCGGCGGCCAAGGTCGGGGCCAATTACCAACCAAAAAAAATTTGTGTGTAACACCAAGGAACGCGCCGAATTTTTCGGCCACGCTTCAGGTGTAAGGCGGCGGGCCCCAAGGCGGGCGGCCCATGCATGGAAACGTTCCGAACGGCGCAAGCTTCAGGGCCCGGCAAGCTTCGGGCGGCGCGATATTGGGGAGCGCATGGGAGCCGGGGCCCCGGTCGCAAGCGGCCGCGTTAGGCTTGGCCGAAAAACCGGCGATGTATTGCCCAGAAGCGGCCGGACCGGCGGCCCCGGTCCGACCTTCAAAAAAATCTTGGCGGGACTATTGACTTTGCGTATATATTTATATATATTGGTATATATCGCGGCGCGATGTTGCGCCTGGAAAACAAAAGGGGTCCTTATGGATAATAGACAAATTAAAAAACGTTGCGTTCTTTGCGGCGGCGTTCCAGATGAAATTAATTTGTATAAAACGCGGCCGGGCTTTACGGGCTTTTTGACTGTTGCGGAGCTTTGCGCCGGTTGCGCCGAAAGATTGTATCTTGACGATAGCGATATTATAGAAGAAACGGATGGGGTGTAAAATGTACGCTGTTATGTATAGAAGCGAAAACCCCGATATTACGCGCCGGTTAGGTCTTGGAAAATATACAACCGTTTTTGGGGGTAAAGTTTCCAAATATAAAAAGGTTTGTTTTCGCTTTGCTGTTAAAATGAATAACCATTTAAAAAAATTTCATAAAGAACAATTTGGCAAACGCGTTTATTTTGTAACAGAATTAAAGGAGCTAAAATAATGAAAAGAAAATTTCTTTTTAATCTTGACGAGAACGATATAAAAGAAGCAAAGCGTAATTTTTGCCGTGGGCAATATATGCACGCAAGCAACACGGCTTTTATTGCGGCTTTAATCATGATGGCCAAAACTAGACAATGGGGGCAAAAATGAATATTCCAGACGATGTAAAAAAATGGTTGGCAAGTTTAGACAAAAAGCAAATAAAACAGTTTATTTTATTTGTAATTGCAAGATTTGCCGAGGGTGTAATAAATGAAAGATTTTCCGGGAGGTGGTTTAAATGAAAAAGAAACACCCGGAATTTGATGTTAACGTAAGGCGCGGAGCTTCTCACGCTTGCAACGCCCTTTGTAAAATGGACTGTTACGTTTACGGGTGCGCCGAAGCGGGAACGGTTTGTTGTAAACTTTTCGGCCGCTTGCCAGATTTCGGCGGCGCGTTATAAAGGAGTATAAAATGAAACTTACAAGCGTAAATAATGTTATTATCAATATTGAATATATAGAATTTGTTGAAAAAGCAAATAATGGCCAATCTATTGTAGTGCATATGAACGGCGGCACAAAATTTTTATTTGATATAAACGAAGCGCAAAATTTAATGTATTGGCTAAACGAAATTATTTTAAAAGGGTGTAGGGGGCAATAATGAATAGTATAACAGTATGGAAAGACGGAAAAAAAATTTTAGAATTTTTTTCTAGTCCTGAACTAATGGGCGGCGGTTGCGAAAATCCATTATGTACAAATGATTTTTACAAATTTGCACCCGTTATTGTTGTTAAGTGCTTTGATATTTGGGCCGCATACTCAAATTGTGACGGAACAAACCCAACAATGAAAATAAAATTTGACGATGTAGAATATATCTTTTCAAATCATTATTGGGACTAAACGCGGGGGCAAAAATGAAACTTGATGTTTATCAATGCCCGGTGTGCTTCAATACCGAAACCGAACCGGCGGGCCAAGTTCGGATTTTTCTAGAAACGTGCCCCAGATGTGGGGCCGCTTCAATGGAGAAAATAGAAACGGCGGTTAGCGGGCCGGAATATGACGCAAGGACCAAAGAGAAAATGAAGAAACTAAAGAAAACCGCTTGGCGGTTTATCTAAAAAAATTATATATTCCTTACGGCAAACGTAAGGAATTTTTTTTATGCTCTATGTAATTATTTCATGCGGCGTTGTGGTCCTTTTTGCGGCAATGGTCGGCAATGATTGAGCAAACGCGGCCGCTTTTGAAGGTCAACCAAACCGGCGATGAAATGCGCCGTTTGTGCGTCATGTATTGCCAGGACTTGGGGCCGTGGTTGGCCGTTCCTTTTATGGAATATTACCGCCATATTTGCGCGTTGCCTTACATACCTGACCCGCCCGGCGTGGAAACGGTAAGCCGCCCGGCGTATACTTTGAACGGGGATTATGGCCCGCGCGATTGTGACGACAAAGCCGTATTGTGCGCGGCGTGGTGGTTTGCTCACGGGGTCCCGGTCCGTTTCGTGGCAAGCTCTACAAAAGAGAACCGAAAATTACACCATGTGTTTTGTCAACTAGGAAACGGGCTTTTTATTGACCCAACTTACCCAAAAAACGCCGTTTTTTTGGGGTTTTACCCATATTTCCCGAAAATTACACGTATTATTGCACTTACTGACTTTTTTTAGATTATATTTTTGTTACTTGGAGTAGAAAAAAATGGCATACTTGACAACGTTTGAAGCCGAAACAAGCCCGGTAACTATTGACGACCTTTTCAAAGTCAATGATTATTTTGGTGTAAAGCTTTTCGGCAACTATTGGCCCCAGATTAAACAAGCGGCGGCCCAGATTGCACAAAAGGCCGTTGACGCGCCTATAATGTTTTACGTGCGAAGCTTCGCGAACGAAAACCAACCGGCCGGGCAAAGCTCTACTTTGGGCCGTGCCCTATGGGGCTACAATGACCGCGCGGGCGTTGAGCTTCTGGGCGCGGCAACGTGGGGAGCCGTAAAAAATGAAATGGACGAGCTTTTAGGATGGAATCCGTTTTCTACTGTTAAGAAGGTGGCAAGCGCGGTAACGAAACCTATTGAAAGCGTGGCAAGCGCGGCCGTTAATTGGGCGGCCGGTTCC
>JAFNUO010000022.1 GCA_017383985.1 Clostridia bacterium
GCCTACGGTGTCTAACCTTTTCGGCCTCGAATACGATTCCCGATTAATGGGAGGCACCGACGTTTTATCAACCGGAAGCCACATGGCCATTTTGTCCAATAAAAGCTTTATCACAAGCCAGGTTAAGTACGACGCAATAACCGGCGAAACAACCTATCTTGTTGACAAGAATAAGCTCCCCGAAAACTATGTCGAAACCATGCTTCAGGTTGTCGCCAATAAAATGACGGTTTCAACGGCGATACTAAATAATGATTATTACCGCTTTGTTTTTGAAAACACGGTCGGTATAAAGGAATAAAAAAAGGAGCTTTTTATAAAAAGGTATCCAAAAAAAATAATATCAATAACCGCGTGTTTCCTTTCGGAACAACGCGGTTATTTTTATCCCCCCGATATTTTGCGCCAAAAACGGTCGTCAACCCAAATTATAACTAATTTTTCCAAAAACCCTCGCTTTTTGGCGCGGAAGGTGTTATAATGGTTTGTCATAATATAAATTTCCTCGGAGGTTTAAGCGATGAATAAAATTAAAGGAATTTTAAGACGCTTTAAGCACCTTAGCTTTAAGCGCATGTTTTTACAAATTAAAATGATACATAAGGAAACGGGAAAATCGAGGATAATTACCTTTTTCGATATGCTTTGGTGCTTTGCGCGATATAACGTTGGATATCTTGATTACCACGTTTTCGGCTTTGCCACCAAGCGCGGCAAAAAAATTCGTTCAACCTACATGACGGTAAGCGACAACGTTTCAATGGTGCGCCGCCTTAACAACCGCGAATATTACCACGTTTTTGACGACAAGGCGGTGTTCAACGAAAAATTCGATAAATACATTAAACGCCGTTGGCTCGATTTGCGTAAATGTGACGGAAAGTCACTTGCGGCCTTTTGCGAGGGGCTTGATACCGTTTTCGCAAAGCCTATTGATAAATGCGGCGGCGAGGGTATCCGCAAAATAAAGCTTTCCGAGGTAACCGATTTCGCAAAATTGTATAGCGAGCTTGTATCCAACGGCCAAAACATGGTTGAGCAGGCGATTATCCAACACGAAAAAATGAACGAGCTTTGCCCCGATTCGGTAAACACAATCCGAATTGTCACCGTCGTAACCGACGGCAAGGCCCATTTTATGTATGCACTTGTAAGAATGGGTCGCGGCGGTACCTGTATGGACAATATTTCAAGCGGCGGAATGTATACCTGCGTTGGCGAAGGCGGAAGGCTTAGCCGACCGGCGTTTTGCGACAAAACGGGCGAATATTACACCGCTCACCCCGAAACAAAAACGGTTTTCGACGGCTTTGTAATCCCGTATTTTAACGAGGCGAAGGAAATGTGCCTTGAAGCGGCTATGGTTGAGCCGAATATGCGTTATATCGGTTGGGACGTTGCCATTTCTCCCGACGGGCCGTTGCTTGTCGAGGGTAACAACCTCCCCGGCTACGATATGTGCCAAAACGCGGGCCACGTTGACTGCGGAATCCGCCCGAAATTCGAGGAAATTGCCGCGCTTTAAAAAAAGGTGTTGCAATTGGTCGAACGTTGTGGTATACTAACTTCCGATTTATTAATAAATGACTTTGGAGAAGCTCGTGAAAAACGAGTGCCGAAGGTGTACGGCTAATTTTTAGCCAATCTCTCAGGCAAAAGGACAAAGCTTTATAAATTTTCTTTATAAACTAAATGTCCGAACCTTTTCCGGCTCGGACATTTTTATTTTTTTGTTTAATAAACTTTTGAGGAGTTGTATAAAAAATGGGTATTCTTGAATGGATAACCGAAATTAACAATGCGGTTAACGGATTCGTATGGGGCTGGGTAGGACTTATCCTTCTTCTCGGTACCGGCGTAATCACAACCGTCGTCACCAAGGTGTTCCAGGTGTCTCACATCGGTCACTGGTGGAAAAACACAATCGGTAGCCTTTTTAAAAAGGAAGTTATCGGACACACAAAGGAAAAGGGTTCAATTTCTCCCTTCCAGGCGCTTTGTACCGCTCTTGCCGCAACGGTAGGAACCGGTAACATCGCGGGCGTAGCCGCCGCAATTTGCATTGGCGGCGCGGGTGCCGTTTTCTGGATGTGGGTGGCCGCATTCTTCGGCATGATGACCAACTATTCCGAAAACGTGCTCGGTATCTTCTTCCGCCGTAAAAACGCTAACGGCGAATGGTCGGGCGGCGCAATGTACTATTTGCGCGACGGCTTGGGCGTAAAGAAGGGCTGCAAATGGATAGGCAAGGTTTTGGCCGTCCTTTTCTGTATCTTTACAATGCTCGCCTCCTTCGGCATCGGTTCCATGGGTCAGGTTAATAAAATCGTAGCAAACGTAGCCGCCGCTTTTGACGTATCGGCGCTCTCGTCTATCGAGGTTATGGGCGGCGTTTCGCTTTATAATATCATTCTTGGCGTAATCGTAATGATTCTTACCGCTCTTATTACCCTTGGCGGACTTAAAAGAATCGCAAGCGTAGCCGAAAAAATCGTACCTTTCATGGTTGTTCTTTTCGTAGCGGGCAGCCTTATTATCATCGCCATTAATTACGCAAGCATTATCCCCGCCGTTAAGGCGATTTTCGTTAACGCGTTTAAGCCGGAAGCCTTTGTCGGCGGAACCCTCGGAAGCGCAATTATGCTCGCCGCCCAGCAGGGCTTTAAGCGCGGCGTATTTTCGAACGAGGCCGGTCTCGGTTCCTCGGTAATGGTACACTCCAACTCCACCGTTAAGGAGCCCGTAAAGCAGGGTATGTGGGGTATCTTCGAGGTATTTGCCGACACAATGGTTGTTTGTACAATGACCGCCCTTGTTATCCTTACCTCGGGCGTATTTAACATGAAAACCGGCGAACTTGCCGCCGGACTTACCGACGCAACCTTAGTTGGCGGCGCGTTCAATACCGTATTCTCATGGGGCGGCATCGGCCAAAAGTTCGTTGCAATCGCAATGTTCCTTTTCGCCTTTACTACCGTTCTCGGCTGGTCTCACTACGGCTCAAAGGCGTGGGAATACCTTTTCGGCGCAAAAACCACAATTATCTTTAAAATTATCCACGTTTGCACCGTAATTTTCGGCGCAATCCTTACCTCCTCCCTCGCATGGGACATCTCGGATACATTTAACGGACTTATGATGCTCCCGAACCTTATCGGCGTTGTAACCCTTTGCCCGCTTGTTATGAAAATTACAAAGAACTACATCAACCGCAAAATTAAAGGCAAGGACGTAGCCCCCGTTTTGTCATACGATAGCGAGATTGAGGCTGAATCGGCCGAAGCAATCGCAAACGGCGCAGAATAATAAGCGAAAAAATTAAATAAAACAACAAAAAATTACGGAGACGCTTTTTTAAAAAGCGGTCTCCGTTTTTTTTACTTATTTAAAATTAAAAAAACTCGGCTATCATAACCGCTTTTTATTACGCATATTTATGGACGGTTAAATAGTATAATGGGATAAGTTTTGTTGACATTTCAACAAGTTTGTGATATAATTTACACTTGTTGAAATATCAACAACCCTGTATTACGTTATCACCAAAAAGACACAAAAAAGGGTGAAAATAAAAAAACGGATTAGGAGCTGTACCCTTTGGTTAATAATAAAACTAATCTTAAAACGGTTAAAAAAGAGGGATGGTTATGAAAGAAAGGTTCGAAACCTTTACGGTGCTTATTAACAAAATAAGCCGAAACATTCGAAAAATTAAAAATCAGGAAATGGCGGAGTACAATTTAAGAAGCGCCCACGTTTCCTGTCTTTACCACCTTTATTCGATAGAGGGGTTAACGGCGACCGACCTTTGCGAGCGTTGCGCCGAGGACAAGGCTACCATTTCCCGCGCTCTTGACTATCTTGAAACCAACGGATTTCTTACCTCCCGACCGAAAAACGCAAAAAGGTACAAAAGCCCCCTTATTCTTACCCAAAAAGGGGAGGAAGTGGGCAAAAAAATTGCCGATAAAATCGACGGCGTGCTTGACGAAATCGGCGACGGCCTTACCGAAAGCGAAAGAAACGAGTTTTATCGAAGCCTTTTTATCATAAGCGAAAGCCTTGAGGCGGTCGCAAGCAAATATTACAAATAAGGTGTATTTATGTTCTTTTTAAAAGCGGCCTTTTGCCGCGTTTTTCAAACGGGGTTTAAACTGGCGTTGCCCGTTTTACCCTACCGCGAGCCAACGGTTATATCTTCCTGCGCCGAGCTTAAAAAGGTGTTCGAGGCGGAAAAGCTTCGCTCGGTTTTGGTCGTTACCGATAAAGGGATTGTAAACAACGGGCTTATATCGCCGCTTGAAACGGTGCTTAACGAAAGCGGCGTTAATTTCGCCCTTTACGATAATACCCAACCTAACCCGACGGTACAAAACGTTGAAGAAGCGTTGGCGCTTTATAATAAAAACCGCTGCGACGGGCTTATCGCTGTCGGCGGCGGTTCGGCGATGGACTGCGCAAAGGCGCTTGGCGCCCGAGTGGCATATCCGAAAAAATCGGTCGGCCAAATGAAAGGCGTTTTGCGTATACTTCGCCGCATACCAACCCTTATCGCCGTTCCAACAACCGCCGGAACGGGAAGCGAGGTCACCCTTGCGGCCATTATAACCGACCCCGAAAAGCGCCACAAATACGCGCTTATGAGCTTTCCGCTTATTCCGCATTATGCGGTTTTGGACGCCGCGCTAACCTATACCTTGCCGCCGCACCTTACCGCAACTACCGGTATGGATGCGCTTACCCACGCCGTCGAGGCCTATATTGGCCGTTCAACCACAAAGGAGACAAGGCGGCTCGCCTTGGAGGCGGTAAAGCTTATTTTTGAAAACGTCGAGACCGCCTATGCCGACGGAAAAAACCATAAATCGCGCGAAAATATGCTTGTCGCCGCGTACAAAGCGGGGATTGCGTTTTCAAAATCCTACGTCGGATATATCCACGCCGTTGCCCATTCCTTGGGAGGTCGGTACGGAACGCCTCATGGCCTCGCCAACGCGGTAATAATGCCCTATGTTTTGGAGGCATACGGCCAAAGCGCATATAAAAAACTATATGAGCTTTCGGTTGCGGCTGGCGTTTGCGACGAAAAGGACGGCCATAAGGACGGCGCCGAAAAGTTTATCGCCGCAATTAAGGCGTTTAACGCAAAAATGGGTATCCCCGATAAGCTTTCGGGCATAAAAAAAGAGGATATCGCCGTTATGGCGAGTAACGCCGAAAAGGAGGCAAATCCGCTTTATCCCGTGCCAAGGCTTATGACTGAAAAGGAACTTGAAAAATTTTATTATCGGGTTTCGGATTGGAGCAAATAGGCTCCAACCCCTTTTTATTTACAATTTTTTTGAGGTGATAAAAAAATGAACCGAATATGGAAAAAGGAATACAACCTTCGTGGAAGCGATTTTGATAAATTTAATCACATAAAGCCGTCGGCGGTGCTTGATTTATTTCAGGACGCGGCGGGTCAGCACGCCGACGAGTTAGGCGTTGGCTTTGACCAAATGATAAAACGCTCGTATTTATGGGTTTTAACAAGAATAAAGTTTAAAATTATATCCCAACCAAAAAGCTATCAACGGGTTATAATCAAAACCTGGCCTCTTGAGCCCCGCCGATTAAATTATCGCCGCGAATATTGTATCGAAAGCGAAAACGGCGAAAGGCTTATCGTCGGCAGCTCGGAGTGGGTTGTTATCGACAGCGAAAAAAGACGTCTTGTTTCGGCTCCCGATCTCTACCCGTTTAGTGACGGCTTCCACACCGAAACGATGTTTGAAGAAAAAATCGCCAAAATTCGCGATTTTGAGTCGACCGAAACGCCTCATGTTGTAAACGCCGGCTTTACCGAGCTTGACGTTAATAACCACGTTAATAATACAAAATACGCAAACTATGTTTTGGACGCAATAAACCCCGCCGAAACCGACAAGACGGAAATTTTCCAAATAGATTATCGCAAAGAGGTTTTGCTTGGGACAACCCTTAAAATTTATTATCAAAAAGAGGACAATATCGTCGTTGCAAAGGGCGAAAACGAAAACGGAGACGTAATGTTCGCCTGCAAGCTTGAATATAAAAAATAGGAGATACCATTTATGAAAACAAGAATTATTGTGGATTCTACGGCCGATTTAATGCCCGATTACAAAAAGCGTGTAAATATTGTGCCGCTATACAACGGTTGGCAGCGTAATCGGCACCCACGTCGGTCCCGGCGCCGTAGTAGTAGCCTTTTTCAAGAAATAAATTTTTAATTAAGGTTAGTTTGTTAATGTATAAGCCTGTCCGTAACGGGCGAATAATGTTAAAATTGGGTTAGTTTTAAACGATTTCAACAGAGTTTTCAACAAGCTTTAACAGTGTTTTCGACAATTAAATTGTCCGTTGCGACAAAACCTCTTGACAAACGACGGCAAAGTGCTAAAATAAAAAACGAAAATTGAACGCAGGGGTGCTGACAATTAAAGTCGGCTGAGATAGGGCGTGTTTCGCCCTGACCCTATAACCTGATTCGGATAATGCCGACGGAGGTAAGCAGTTAACTTACGCCAATTATAAGCGCCGCATTATCGCAAAAAAACGATAGTGCGGTGCTTTTTTGCTTATAAAAAAATGCGTTCAAATAAAAAAATAATTTTGGAGGCATTGATTTATGCAAAATTCTCGAAAATCCTTTACAACCCGCCTTGTGCTAAGCGCCGTTTTAATCGCGCTTGCAACGGGACTTAGCAACATCAAGGTTTACAACATGCCGCTTGGCGGCTCGGTTACGCTTATGAGCATGGTGCCCGTTGTGCTTATCTCGGTCATGTACGGGCTTAAATGGGGCGTCGGCTCGGCGTTTGTTTATTCGCTTATCCAGTTTATGCTCGGCGCGCTTGTCGACGGGCTTTTCGCGTGGGGCCTTAATTGGCAGTCGCTTATCGGCACAATCCTGCTCGATTACATTGTCGCGTTCACCGTAATCGGCGTCGCCGGCCTTTTCCGCAAAAAGGGCGCCGTCGGCATCGTCCTCGGCTCATGCGTTGCGCTTATGTGCCGTTTCGTGTCCCACTTACTTTCGGGCGTAATAATTTTCGCTAATTTTGACCAATTCGAGTTGTTCGGTAAAGCCTTTGCGGGCAACCCGTGGCTTTATTCGGCGGCGTATAACGGACTTTATATGCTCCCCGAAATAATAATAACCGCGGTTGCGGTAGGCGTTTTGTTCAACCTGCCCCAAATAAAGCGGTTAGTAAAAGAAGCGTAAAATAAAAAAAGACCTGCCTCGGCGTAAGGGCAGGTTTTTTTATTTTTATTTTTTTCAGCGCCGCCGATAAAAAATTTTTTATGTATTTTTCCGCTCGGCTTTTATTTGGTAAACCGAGATAATAACAACGGCGGTAATGGTAAGCGCAAACCCGACCAAATCAATCGGCGTAAACCTAACCTTAAGCCACGCCGCCGCAACAATTGTCGCCGCAATCGGCTCAATACAGGCGAGTAAGCTTGCGTTAGCCGCGCCAACAAGCCTTACCCCCGTAAGGTAACAGTAAAAGGCGGCAATCGTACCGAAAAGGACGATAAACGAAAGCGCCGCCGCCGTTTCACCGTCCCAAACGGCGCTTACCTTCCACGGCCGCATAATTGCGGTAAGCACAATTCCGCCAATTGTCATGCCCCAACCCATAACCGTAAGGGTTGAAAACTTGGCGATAATTCTTATCGGTTGAAGGTTGTAAACTACCAAGGTGACCGCCGCAACAATCCCCCAAAAAAGAGCCTCGGGCGGCAAGGCAAGTGACGAAATGTCACCATGGGTAGCCAAAACAAAAACGCCGCCGCAGGAAAAAATAAGCGCCGCAATTTCGTATGCTTTCGGCCACCGCTTCGCCTTAACGCAAAGGTAAACGAGTATCATGGCGGGGCCGGTATATTGCAAAACGGTTGCCGTTCCCGCGTTTGAATACTGAATGGTTGTAAAATAGGAATATTGGCATAGCATCATGCCGAAAAGGGCAAAAAGTAAGGTTTCGGCGGCGTCCCTTTTCTCTTTCCAAACGTCAAAAATCTTTTCTTTGCGAATAAGCTGTAAAACAAGGATAAGTAACCCCGCCGCAAAAAGCCTTATCGGCACAAGCAACCCCGAGGTCACCTCTTTATTTTCAAAAAGGAATTGGCCGCAGCTTCCGCCTACGCCCCAAAAAATGCCGCCGACAAGGGTAAGCACAATCCCCTTAACCTTCCCGTTTTTCATATAAAAATCTCGCTTTACTTTACGTTATTTTTAATAACCTTCATTCGCGAAAACTCTTCTCTTTCCTTTTCCTCAAGAGCCTCGGTGATGGTTTTAATTTGCTCGGTAAACCGCGGAATGATAATGTTTTTAAGAGCGTTTGCCCGCTTTTGGGTTTTTTTAATGCCGTTTGCGAGGCGGTAAACCGAATTTTCAATTTCGGTAAGCTTTACGGTAAGCCGCTTAACCTCGTGAAAAGCGGCGTAGGCCTCGTCAAGCGCCGTGCTTGTGTTAAGGTATCCGTAATAATTTTCGCCTACGGTCGAGTTAAGCCTTACCGTCGGCACCTCAACCCCCATAACCGAGCGAAAATCAATTTGGAGTCCCGTTTCAATCGGCACAAGCGCCGCCGCGTCGTCAACAATGCCAAGCGTTACGTTGGCGGCCATAAGCGCCTTGTACGCCTTTGAATAGGCGGCGTCGATGGACGACTGGATAACGTTTGCCTCGTCGATAAGGGACATGGTCTCTCGTATAAGAATGTTGTTTTTGCGGTCAAGAAGCTCAAAGCCGGTTTGTGCAAGCCTGAGCGACTTTTTAATGCTTATTAAATTGCCTTTGGTAGCAAAAACCTGACCGTCGGCCATGACCTGCACCTTCCTTTTTTTTAATAAATGAACGTTTAATAAAATTATCGGCGTTTATAAATTATCGGCGTTTATAATGCGCCTTTAAAAGCTCGGCGTCTACTCGGTCAAGCTCGCTTTCGGGCAAGCAGCCAAGCAATTCCCAACCGAGGTTAAGGGTTTGCTCCATCGAACGGTTTTCGTCAAACCGTTGGGCCAAAAATCGGGTTTCAAACTGTTTTCCGAACTCAATATACCGCTTGTCAATGTCGGAAAGCTCGTCCTCGCCTATAACCGAGGCGAGCGCCCTTGCGTCCTGAACCTTTGCGTAGGAAGCAAAAAGCTGGTTTGCAAGCGCCGAATGGTCGCCTCGCGTATATCCCTCGCCAATGCCGTCCTTCATAAGTCGGGAAAGCGACGGAAGCACCGACACCGGCGGATAAATTCCAAGCCCGTCAAGCCGCCTGTCTAAAACAATTTGGCCCTCGGTGATGTAACCGGTAAGGTCGGGTACGGGGTGGGTGATGTCGTCGTTGGGCATGGTTAAAATGGGCAACTGGGTAACCGAGCCCGACTTGCCTTTTATCATGCCGGCTCTTTCGTAAAGGGAGGCCAAATCGGAATAAAGATAGCCGGGATATCCCTTTCGACCGGGGATTTCCCCCTTTGACGACGAAAATTCGCGGCAAGCCTCGGCGTACGAGGTCATGTCGGTCATGATAACAAGAATATGCATACCAAGCTCAAACGCAAGGTATTCGGCGGCGGTAAGAGCCAACCTCGGCGTTAAAATTCGCTCGATAACGGGGTCGTTGGAAAGGTTAAGGAACATAACAACCTTACCCATAACGCCCGATTGCTCAAACGAGGTGCGGAAATAATCGGCAACGTCGTTTTTTGCGCCCATGGCGGCGAAAACAACGGCAAACTCGGCGTCTTTATCGTTGGCGATTTGGGCCTGACGTACTATTTGAACGGCAAGCTCGTTGTGTTTCATGCCCGAACCGCTAAAAATGGGTAATTTTTGGCCGCGGATAAGGGTTGCCAAACAGTCGATTGACGAAATTCCCGTGTTAATATAATTTCTCGGATACTCGCGCGAAACGGGGTTAATCGGGCTTCCGTTTATGTCGCGCTTCATAACGGGATAAATTTCGCCCATACCGTCCACGGGACGACCCGCGCCGTCAAAAACTCTGCCCAAAATTTCGGGCGACAATTTAAGCTCCATCGGGTGAGCGGTAAGTACGGTTGACGTGTTTTGCAACGAAATTCCGCGGGTACCCTCAAAAACCTGAACAACAATGCGGTCGCCGTCAATTTCAACTACGCGGCCCATGCGCTTTGATCCGTCGTCAAGCGCGATTTCAACAACCTCCTCGTACGAGGCGTCGGGACAACCGTCAAGCACAACAAGGGAGCCGCTTATTTCCTTTAATCCTAAATGCTTTATAATCATACGGCAACCTCCGTCGACTTACCGCAAAGCCTTGCGATAATGGTATCAATCTCCGTGATATACTCGGCGAACATTTCGGGCTTATCGTTGGGGATATCGTATTTCATTTTTGTAAGCTTGTCGAAAATGCCGCTTTCGCTGAGCCTGCTAATCGGTACGCTTAAATTCAAAAGCGCCTTTGCCTTGTCGTAAAGGTGAATTGCCGTTTTCATCATGTCGTACTGTTTCGTAAGGGGAACGTAGGTGTCGTCGGCGTGGTAGGCGTTTTGCTGTAAAAAGCCGGTGCGTATTACCCTTGCCACTTCAATAACAAGCTTTTGGTCGTCGGGCAAAACGTCGGCGCCTATTAATTTTACAATTTCCATAAGCGAGGTTTCCTCGCGCAAAATGGCCGAAACCTTCGCCCTTAAATCCATAAAATCGGGGGCAACCTTTTCGCCGTAATAGGCGGCAAGGTCGGTGTCATATTCCGAATAGCTCATGTTCCAGTTAATTGCGGGATAATGTCTTGCGTAGGCAAGCGACTTGTCAAGAGCCCAAAAAACGCGGGTAAAACGCTTTGTGTTTTGGGTAACCGGCTCGGAAAAGTCGGAGCCTTGGGGCGAAACGGCGCCGATAACGGTAACCGAACCAACCTTTCCCGAAAGTGTGTCTACCATGCCGGCTCTTTCGTAAAATTGGGAAAGTCGGCTTGGCAAATATGCGGGGAATCCCTCCTCGGCGGGCATTTCTTCAAGTCGTCCGCTTATTTCGCGTAACGCCTCCGCCCAACGTGAGGTTGAGTCGGCCATCATCGCAACGTCGTAGCCCATGTCGCGGTAATATTCCGCGAGGGTAATGCCCGTGTAAATGGAAGCTTCGCGGGCCGCAACGGGCATATTCGACGTGTTGGCGATAAGGACGGTACGGTCGGTAAGCTTTTTGCCCGTTCTTGGGTCGATAAGGGCGCCGAACTCGTCAAGCACCTGGGTCATCTCGTTGCCTCGCTCGCCGCAGCCGACGTAAATTATTATGTCTGCGTCGCACCATTTTGCCAACTGGTGCTGGGTCATGGTTTTTCCGGTACCAAATCCGCCGGGAATGGCGGCGGTGCCTCCCTTTGCTATGGGGAACATGGTGTCTATAACTCGCTGGCCCGTAATAAGCGGAATTTTGCAAGCGTGGCGGCGCTTAATCGGCCTTGCCACGCGAATGGGCCATTCCTGGCAAAGGGTAAGGTTATGCACGTTACCCTTTTTGTCCTCAATTTTTGCAACAACGTCGTTAATTTTATATTCGCCGTCGGGCGCAACGAAAATAACCTTACCCGAAAGCGTCGGGGAAAGCATAATTTTATGAATAATAGAGGCGGTTTCGGGACATTCGGCGTAAATATCGCCGCCCGAAAGCTCGTCTCCGACCGAAATTTTCATGCTTACCGACCAAGTCTTTTGCTCGTCGAGGGCGCTAACCGTGCTTCCTCGGCCGATAAAAGCGCCGGTGTTTTGCTCCAAAATGGGCAACGGGCGTTCAATTCCGTCGAAAATATTGCTTATAATACCGGGGCCGAGGGTGACCGACATGGGGTGACCGGTCGGATAAACCGGCTGGCCGCATTTAAGCCCCGTCGTAACCTCATAAACCTGAATAACGGTGCGGCTTTCGCTTATTTCAATAACCTCGCCTACAAGCTTTTCCTCGCCGACAAGCACCATTTCCTGCATAAAAAAGTCGCTTGCGTTTTTAACCGTTATAACCGGACCGTTTATGCCGTAAATAACATTGTTGTTTTCAGCCACTTTAAAATCAACTCACTAAATTTCAATCTTGTAATTCTCGCGAAAGGCTTCCTTTTCCTTTTCAAAACGGGCGTCAAGGGTGTCGTCGGCTATAATGTTGCCGCGTTTTGCCATAATTCCGCCGATAATAATTCCGTCGTCGGCCTGAACGGCGCAGCCGGTAGCCTTTTCGATTTTTTCGGCGTAGGATAAATCGTCCTTGCGAACAAAAATAACGCTTTCTTTGCCCAAAAATTCGACCGCGTTTTTCGCCGAATTAATAAGAAACGCCTCGTATTTTTCGCTTTTTGTAAATTCGGTAATCTTTTTTTCCGCCTTGTTATAAACCTCGTCGGCAAGCTCGCTTCGGTGACTTAAAACGCTTTGGCGATACTCGCTTGCCTTTTCCGAAACCTCTTTACCCACCGAGGCTTTAATTTCGGCGCTTTTTCGGTTAATCTCTAAAAATACGTCTTCAAGGATTTCCGCCTCCGCCGCCTTAAGCTGGCCCTCAACGTACTTGACCGAGCTTTTTTCAATTTCCTCGCGGCGTTCGTTTACCTCGTCGGTAATGGCGTTTACAAAATCCCTTACCATTCTTTCGTTATTTACCATTTTTACTACTTCCTCATTAAAGCTTGATACCAATTGCCTCGTGGATATACCGCATAATGGAGTCCTTTGAGCGGCCCTCGGCGTGTCGGTCGGGGATTTCGACTATAAGCGGGCGGGTACGGTGCATTTTAAGGTCGTACACCGTGTCGGGGCATTCCTCAACAAGCTGCTCGGTCATAAGCACAACGCCAATTTCCTCGTTTTCAATCGCCTTGCTAAGCGCCGCCTCTACCTCGCTTCTCTCGTGAACAACCTCGCCCTCTATTCCGGCCAATCTAAGGCCCGTAACGGTATCGTGATTGTCGCTTATAAGATAGAATTTCATTATTTTTTAGCCCACAAAGGAGGATAAATCGGGTATCTTAAGGAATACGATAAGCATAGCAACTACAAGTCCGTAAAGAGCAACGGCCTCGCCCAAAACTACGAAAATCATAGCCTTACCGAAGGATTTCGGATTTTCTGCAATAGCGCCGATGGCGGCCGGAGCGCCTCCTGCAAGCGCAATACCTGCGCCGATGGCCGAAAGACCGATTGCAAGAGCGGCGCCGATAAAGCCCATTCCCGACGCGCTTCCTACGGCGTTAGCCTGAGCGGCAAGAGCCTCGTCGGATACCTGAACGGTTGCGGCGGTTGTCTCGGCGGCGGAGGCGGGGGCCTCGGTTGCGCTTTCGGCGGCGGAGGCGCCTACCGTAAGCATAAGGCAAAGAAAAGCGGCGATAACTACGGTTAAGAAATGCTTTTTAAGCGCCGACGAGCCGCTTCCCGTTTTCTTAAAGGCGCGGTTGCCTACGATAAGGGCGGCGATAATAGCCACGGCGGGGGTTAAGACGATAAGAGCAGTTGTAAGAGTTGACATTTTAAAATTCCTCCTAAATTTATGTGAAAAAATAACTTTAATCTTTGTTTTTAACCGAAACGGGGGTCCAGTCGCGGCCGTCTCCGAAATAAAAACGCGAGAACATTTCGTAAAATTCAAGTCGCAATACCTGAATTCCCACAAGAAGTCCTTCAAGCACGATAACAAAAATATTACCGAAAACGATAAGCAGGGTATAAAGCGCCGCGTTGGGCATATATTCGGCAAGCTTAAAGAACATAAGCATCATGCCCGCGTGGATAAGAACAAAGGCACCTACACGAAGAAAGCTTAACGTGTTTGAAAAATAGGATAAAACAACCTCGAATAATTCGGCGCCGTTATCAAGCGAATATTCGGCCCAGCTTTCGGGTTGCCAATGCTTTTCGCCTTTAATTATTGCGGCGAGCGGCTCCCTAAGGAATATAAGCACAATGGCGACCGCCATAATAATTCCGAAAACAAAGGTCGGTACGGGCATTTTTATTACCAACGACAATACAACAAGTATCATGCAGGCGTAAAATAAAAGTCCCGCAACGCCGTTTGGCCCGAAAAGCGCCGACGCAAGGTCGCGCCGTTTTAGCGACGAATAAATGTTAACGCACATCGCAAGCATAACAAGCACAACGCCTATTGCTATCGCCGCGATAAGGAGCATAACCGCCGAGTCGATGACCTCAATCGGCTTTTCCTCAAATCCAAGTGCGTGGAACATCGGGTCAAGCAAATGCTCAAAGCCGAACACGCTGCCGAATGCAAGCCCAAAAAATGCGCTTACTATTCCGCACGGAACAAGTATTTTGCCAAGCGCCATTTTCATTTTATACCACATGAAAAGTCCCACAAGGGATAAAACCAACCCCTGACCCAAATCGGCGAACATGATACCGAAAAGTATGGTATATGTTATCGCCACAAAGGCGGTCGGGTCGGGCTCGTTATAGTTCGGCAAGCCGTACATTTTAACGTACATCTCAAAGGGACGGAAAATCTTTTTATTTTTAAGGTCGGTCGGCGGAACCATGTGGTTAACCGTACCGGCGTTGTCTATGCCTACCTCAACCGACTCGATTTTTTCCAATTTTGCGGCGATTTGGTCAGCCTTATCCTCCGGCGCCCAACCCATAAGGAAAAAGTAATTGTTGTGTTGGGCAAAATAGCGGCTAAACTCGGCTACCTTGTTTTTGCGGCAAAGATAGGTGTAAAGCTGCATGATATGGTCGTTTTCGTCGCGGAAATATTCCGAAATTCGCTTATCGAGGTTGGCGATATCCTTTTCAATTTCGGCGTTTTCCTCTTTAAGCTTGGCTATCGTGTCCTTTGGTAATCCCGAAACCCCCGAAATGTTCATACGCTCAAAGAAAAGCGAGGCAAAAACTCGGTCAACCTCTTCGGCGTGGTCGGCGGGACAGGCGTATATGCCCCAAAGCTTGTCGCCCTCTTTTGAACAAGGAACGAACATGATATACGGGTGATCGTCGTAGCTTGTAAGCTTGCGATAGCTTTCGCTCGGGATTTTGCCGAACCTAACCGTCACAAATTCGCAGGAAAAAACCTCGTCAAGGCTAATTTCAAGGCTTTCGTAATGGGAAAGCTGTTCGATAAGAAGCTTATTTTTCTTTAACTGGTCGGCGAGGGCGGTTTTATGGTCTTTTGCGCCGATAAGTCGGTCTCTTAAATCGGCGATATATTCCTTTAACTCCTCAACGTCGGCGCCGTCAAGCGAAACCTCCCTACCCGTAATGCCAAACTCGTTACAAAGCTCGTCAAGCTGGGCGAATTCGGCGGCATAGGGGTTTTCCTCGTTAACCCTCGCCATTCCGTCAAGCGCGTCGGCGGTAATTTCGGGGTGGAACGATTCGGAATTAATACAAATCTCGGCTACCTTGTCCATCATTTCGGTTTTGCCCGAAATGCTAAGCATTTTCATTTTACTAACGGCCAAGTTTTAATCCCCTCCTTCGGTAATAAGCATTTTTTTAATGCTTTCGGGCGGCAAGCTGTATCTTACGCCCTCAATTATGGTAATAACGTTGTTCATTTCTATGGTCATAAGCCCCGTGTAGCAAAGGCTTACTACGTCGGGCGACGTTGACATTCTTATAAAGCGGCTTAATTTTTTGCAAATAATAAAACTGCAAAGCTTATCAATGGGCATATCGGCGTTTTTTCGAAAATGCTCGCCGTAGTGGGTGCTTTTAAGTATTTCAAGCACCTCGTCGGCGTTTTCCGCCGCCGCCATTTTTGCCCTCGCCGTTTTTGAAATATAAAGCCCCGTGTCTATAAGCTGCGGCAATATGAGTCGGTTGTCGGTGTTAAAATATTTTTTTGCGCGGTAGCAAATCATGGCGTTTTGAAGGTCGGCTCGCATGCCGATTATGTTAAGAAGCTCTTTTTTCGCCGCGCCTGAAAAGCTTTTGGTTATAAAATCAACCTCGAATTTATAAAGCTCGCGGTTAAGCACCGATTCAACAATGGTATAATCGAATTTGTTTTTGTCCGCCTTTGCAAATCCGGCAATCGCCTTCGCAAATGGTGACGAGCCAAGCGCTGTTTTAAGCTCGGCAAGGTTGCGGCTTGCCGCCATTTTTTGTATATCGAACGAAACCAAGCCGTCCGAAACGGCCGAGCTTACCAAAAGGTACTCTTCGGGCTTTCCAACCGCAAGATAGCGCAAAAACTCAAGAACAACCTTAAGCTCCTCGCGAAGCGTAATAACGGCGGCCATTTTGTCCCCTACGTTTCGCTCAAATCGGCAAAGCGCCGACATTTCGGTTAAGTAGTATTCGTTTAAAAGCCGTTCAAGGTTACCTCTATGCACCGCCGACTCGCGTATGTCGTTTAAAGCGGCGGCGTATTTTGTTCGGGTTTTAAGATAGCTTGCTACCTCGGCCACCGAGCCGAGAGCCATCATGTCGCGGTAATTTTGGTCGGTAAGGCGGGCGCCAAATTTTGCCCTTACCTTGGCCGTTATTGCGTTTGACGCCGATATGGGCATTTTTTGACACTCTCCTTTCGCCGTTTTAACCGTTAAAAAAGGTTACCCAACCGTTTTTTCAAAAATTTCGTCGGCCCATTTGTCGCCGTTTTGGCTAAAAAGGTCGTCAAGCCGCTTAATGGTTTGCTCGGCTTTTTCCTTTTCGGCGTTAAGCTCGGCTTCGGCGCGGCTACGCTCGTCCTGTAAGGTAATTTCAAGGCGGTTTTTTGTGCGCTCCTTAAATTCCTCGCGCATGGACTTAACCTGCTCCGCAACCTTTTCCTCGGCGGCGATTCGTGCGTCCTCGGCGTGGGCGGTGATTTCGCGACCCTCTTTATCGAGCGAAATTATTTTTTCAAGAAGCTTGTTAAGGTTGGTATTATATTCCTCGTCTTTTACTTGGAAACCAATGTTATTTTCGGGCATTTTAACACCTCATAAAATCTATATAACTAATATTTACAAAATTTATTTATATTATAAACCCTTTGTATTATAAAACAAGAGCAATTCTTAACAAATACGAGTAACTAATATGGTCATATTTTAATCATTTTTCGTCTTTTTGTCGGGATAATTTAAGATTTGGGTGAGCATACTTTTTTGGGGAGAGGATAAAAGTGGAGCTGAACATAGCATTTTCGGGATTTTCGGCCGCCGACAAAGCGGCAATTTTGCGTGGACTTTTGGGTTACGGGATATCGGTTTTTAACGGCGCCGAGCCGTATGACGTCGCCGTCTGCGCGCCACCCACGCCGCCCGTTTCCGCCGCACCCTCTGCCAATTTCACCGCTACCCGACCGCATCTCGCCGCTCCCGCCGATCTTTCTACCGCTCCCGCCGCCAAACTCGCCGTAACCCTCTCCTGCGACGCAAAGGTAATGGGAATGCTCCGCGACACGGGTTGCACGGTGGTAACCTGCGGCACGGCGGACGACGATACCCTTTCGGTGTCGAGCGTCGGGGAGCATAAAGCGGCCGTAAGCTTGCAACGGCGGCTTATAACCCTAAGCGGGCGAAAAATTGAGCCCTGCGAAATCCCTATTAAGTCAAAAAACATAAGCAATTTGCGTGTTTTTGAGGCGGTAACGGCGCTGCTCCTCCTTTCCGACGTCCCCCCCGAAAAAGGCTACGAAATTTAAGCGAAACGCCCCGCCGGTCTCAATTTTGCGCCCAGACCGTCACCAAGACCACGCCTTACCGCACTAAAAAAGCCCCACCCAAGGGAGGAGCTTTTTTTGTTACATAAGAATTTGTTTTAATTGGTCAACGCTGTCGGCGATAAAGGTTGGGCAGGATTTTTCTATTTCCTCGCGGCTTCCGTAGCCGTAGGTGACGCCGACCGATTTCATACCGAGCTTTTTCGCTCCGTCAACGTCAAATTTTCGGTCGCCTACCATAATACAATCGTCGGGATTTTCAACGCCCGCCTTTTCGAGGGCATAGGCGATAACCTCGTCCTTATTTGTGCGCTTTTCGTTCATGGTAGCGCCGCAAATAGCCGCAAAGCAACCGTCGATTTCA
>JAFNUO010000023.1 GCA_017383985.1 Clostridia bacterium
CTTGCGGCGTGGTGAAAGACGTTGCACAAGGCGACCATCGGGCAATCGCTTCATAGTTGAGTCAATCCACCCAAAGCACAGAGCCTCCTCCACTACGTCAATATATGCTATAGCGTCCCATTCTGGACGTTTCGTGCGGTATATTACTACCCAGCAACAACGCACTGTAGAGTGATTTTCTTCAAACCAGCCTCTTAACTCATCGCGCGTGGCAAAATGTAAAAGATTTACAACTTCCATAAGTTTCGATTGAATGATATTTTTGCTATTCCTCCGGAAACCGAGCTTAGTACCGCCTCCGAAAGCGGATACCGACGTATAATGATTAGGATTGGCAACGCCGACATTTTAAGTCAATTCGACGGCGTGACCAAGGTTTCCGACAACCACAAAAAAGACGTTCGCACTCTTATCGCCATGTTAAGCCGAGAATATGCCGTTTACAACCCTTCCCACGCCGAATATATCGACCATCTTATGCGGCTTATCGTTTCGCTTATCGCCATGCTTAACATAAAGGAGTCCGACCGACCGTATGTTGAAAGAATAGAAAAAATGCTTACAAACAACCTTTCAAATCCGGGATTTATGCTTGATTCAATATACTCGGTTGCTCCCGATTTTACAAAAGACTATGTACGGCGCATTTTTAAGCAAAAAACGGGAATGACTCCGAAAGCCTATCTTAATAACCTGCGCATAAAAAAAGCAAAGGAACTGCTTTTGGACAAAAAGGTTAAATACAGCGTTAAACAAACGGCCGTTGCCTGCGGATTTAACGACCAATATTATTTTTCGCGTATGTTTAAAAGGGCAACGGGACTGTCTCCCGACCATTACAAGCGTCAAATTTCGTAAAAATATGTTATTTTATAGGCTTAAAACTTATATTATTATTGTTGTATTACATTATAATAGAGGGATATATATTTTAAATTTCAATAAAATTATTACCATTGTATAAAACTGCTTGCAAAGTTTGGTACTTTTGCGAGTAGTTTTTTGTTAACAAATAGTTTAAAATTAAGTCAAGTATGTTACCCGAAAGGATAAATCAAAATGAAAAAAATTCTATCTCTAGCGCTCACCCTTTTTATCATTGCAGGACTATTTAGCTGTCTTACGCTTGTAGCTTCTGCGGAACAGGAAGTTTGGGAATCCTCGTTTGATGCCAAGGATTTTAGCGGCAGCACCGGACGTATTAACGCCGGCCTATTTCTTGTTCAAGACGGTTCTACCGATACATTTGAGATTGTAAGCCGTAGGTCATTTAATCTTGACGACGGTTTTTCTATATCCGCTAACCTCAAAATGAGCAACGGCACCGCCACATATCTTGGCGAGCACTGCTCTATTAAGATTGGCAACGTTGAATTACGCATAGTTAACACAAAGGACGTTAAAAAATACTCAGCCGTAGTTTATGTAGGCGAAACGATTATCGGTTCCGCCAATTTAGGCGAAAGCGCCGAGGGCAAGTTCCGCCTTTGCATGGACGAAGACGAAATTTGGGTACTTATTAACGACTCTTATCTTACGTTAACCAATACAAGCGGCAAAACCGGACATTACCTTGTCCGTCCCAATTCGGTTGACGTTAAAAACGCCCGCCTCAGCTTCAAAATCATGGGTAACGGTTCCTCCTCATACGACCGCAGATTTGATAAATTCTTGCTTGTTGGCGGCGCCGCCACAAAATACGATAACAAAGACGTTTATATGCGCATAACTTCGTATGAAGCGGCCGAAAACGAATTTTTCTCCGTACCCGAACGTTCAGTTATTTACACCGGCGACAAGATTAAGCTTGACTATAACGCTTGGACAAAATTCACCTGGCCCAACGGCACCGTTCAAACCGAATGGAATATGCGCGCCGACAACGGCCAAAAAGGGCAGCCGCAAAACGGTTATATGTTCTCTTTCACCGAACCGGGTGAACACACCTTCTACTCCTCAACTTTCGGATACAAACTGGCTACCATTAACGTAGTGGACCGTTTTTATGCGCCGACCAGCGCACAGGAAGAGGAAAGCACCGATACTAAGTATCCCGACGGTTCTTCTCTCCCTTTCACCGACAAGCTCGTAAAGGGAGATACAGCCGATATCTACGAAAACCCCGTTGAAAACGGCACATTCTTCACCTCCGACCTTTGGCAGGCCGTTCCCCTTATCAGCCAGGAGCTTGTTGACCTTGGCTATTCGGGCGGCGAAGGTTGTCAGCTTATCAACTCGGTTGCTTACGGAAACGACGGTAAGCTCGCTTTCCTCGGAACCGACGTAGGCGGTCTTTATAAATCGGTCGACGGCGGCTCTAACTGGTATTTAAGCACCGTAGGCTTTGACGCAAACGGCGCAACCAGCATTGTAGTTGACCCGAAAAACAATAACCGCGTTCTTTGTATCGGCGCAAGCTCCGGCTACGACGAAACAAACGGCATTTATCTTTCCACCGACGCCGGCGAAACCTGGAACTACGTTTACTCGGTTGTTCAAAACAGCACCGGCGTGGTAGGTTACCACGGCGACACCCGTATTCAGCTTGCTTACGACATAAGCAGTTACGACGCTTCCCTTGGCTACTGCAAGGTTGTTTACTGGTCAAGAGAGCACAACTCCGGTTCAAGCGACTACAACTACCCGATGCTTTACAAATCAACCGACGGCGGTTATACCTGGAACGAAATCCCCAACTCCTCTGCCTATGCCGGCGGCCAAATCCGTGTTTCCGCCGACACCGGTTGGGTGTTTGTTAACACAAACAGTAAAATTTACCGTTCCAAGGACGGCGGTAATTCTTGGGAAGAGGTCTTATCCGACTCCGTAACCGGTTTCGATATGGTTACAACCTATCCGTCGAACCTTTATGCTACCGGATCGAACGGATATTACGTTTCGACAGACTACGGCGAGACATGGGACTGCTTTAAAGGCAACCGTTATGAAATAAACGGATATACAATCACCCTCCGTGTTAGCCCGATTGACCCCAACAACGTAATTTTCCAGCAGTTCATCGACGATTATAACTACATAATTTACTACTCCAATGACGGCGGCTACAACTGGTCAACCTCCAAATTTGATTACACCGGAAACTGGACCGGAACCAGTGGCGCTTCCGTCAGCGCCTTTGCATGGAGTCCCATCCACAAGAACTCGGTAATGGTTTCCGCTTGGGGCGGTATCTATCGCTCGATTAACGGCGGCTCCGACTTCTTCTGGAGCAACGCAGGCTTTAACAGCATTTGCGGCGGCGGCAAAATAAACTTTAACGTTAACCATCCCGAAATGATAAGCATCGCTTCCCAGGACTTTAACGGCGGTTATTCGCTTGATAGCGGTAAAACCTGGACCTACATAAACTGGGGTAACAAAAACTGGGGCGGATTTACATACGGCACATACATTCTTAACGCCAACACGATTATTACCGGCGTTGCAACCGCTATGTACGGCAACGATACTTATATTAAGGTTACACACGACGGCGGTAAAACAATTACCGACACCGGTATTCGCATTGACGGCGCAAGAATCGGTTGCGGCGCCCTTAACGACGACAATATTGCGTTCCTCGGCGAGTACAGAACAACCGACGGCGGTTACACCTTCACAAAAATGAACGGTTGTACCGGCGTATTCACCATTGACCTCAAAACAGGCCGTCTCTTTGGTTCAAACGGCAATTATGTCGTAACCTCCACCGATAACGGCGTCACCTGGACAACCGTAGGCAACGTTTCGGGCGGTATTTCCGACATTGCTTACAGCAACGAGTTAAACACCATCTATGTAGTTGACGGAAACAACTTGTACACCTGCAAGCCTGATTTCTCCTTAACCTCAAACTCATTTAATAGAAGAGGTTTCGGTTATTATGCCGCAAACAGCGTTGCAGTTGACCCGAACAACGAAGAAGTAGTTTACATCGGCTGCTCAAGCGCTGCTTCTCACAACATGAAGGCTACATGGCGCTCGCTCGACGGCGGTAACACATGGACCTGCCTTACACGTGCAGTAGGCGACGGCAGAGAATGCGCAGACGGCGGTAAACAGCCGCTTTCTATAAGAGTTAGCCCCGTTACAGGCGAATTGTTCGTTCTTACAGGTTGCCGAGGCGTATGGAAGATAGCCGCTCCTCCCCAGTGGTATCTTGACGCTCAGCTTCCCGCTCCAGAGGCAAGCAGCCTCTTTGAGCTTATCTCAAAGGATATCGCCGCTAACTCCAAATACACCACCGCTGATTATTCAGAGAGCGACGTTACATACATTTACACCAAGCAGGACCTTTGGAACGTACGCAACAACCTTAACGGCTTCTATATTCTCGCAAACGACATCGTATTTAACGATTCCGACTTTGCTCCGGGCGGCGCATTTTATAACGGCGGCGCTAAATGGTCACCGTATGTTAAAGCATATACTTCCAGCAACACCGCCTTTAGAGGTATCTTCTACGGCAACGGCTATGCGATTAAGAACCTTCAAATATCCGATACAAGCGCCTCATATCTGTCAATGTTCGGTAGAAACGACGGCCTTATTATGAAAGTCGGCTTTGAAAACTGCAAGCTTCAGACCTCATCAGGCACATTCTACGCTTGCCTCATTACCGCGTTAAACTACGGCCAGATTGTAAACTGCTACATCAAGGACGGCCTTGTTGATTCCCCCTCGGATAGAGCAAGTCTTGTAGCCGGTTTCGGTAACGTTGACACAATTATCGGCTGCTATGTACATGGTAATATTGTTAACTCCCCCCATGCCGCACCGTCCGCTTTCTTAGCATGGCCCGGCGGCGCAGACTCCGTTGACCCCGCCAACTTAAACTACTATCTTAAAACCGGAGCAGCACGTGCCGCAGGCGATTATACAACGATGGCAAAAGCGCTTACCGCTAAAAAAATGTTATACAAATCAAGCTACACCAACTTTGACTTTGAAAACGTTTGGCAAAACGAGGACGGCGTTACAATGCCCACCCTCCGTCATCTTGAGTTCACAACCGCTGAATCGGAAAACTGGTCGGTTGTTCTTGACGGCGACAACGCTAAACTCCGTATCGGCAAGACCATTAAGACTCACGTTAAGCTTATTGACGAAAACGGAAACGAGATAGAAGGCGATTTCCACTTCTATACCACAACTCCCGACGTTGTTTCGGTTAGCGAAAACGGCGACGTTACCGGTCTTAACGGCGGTACCGCTTACGTTTACGCCGCAGAATATACAACGGGTCAAATCGTTCGTCTTACCGTTGCGGTAACCCTTACCACAATCATCGGCGACGCAAATATCGACGACACCATTAACAGTCTTGACATTCTTTTGGTCCAGCAGCATATTCTCGGCTATACCGAATTAACCGGCGTTTCATGGCATAACTGCGACATTGACGGTGACTTAGCTCTTGACGCTATCGACCTTTCGATGCTCCAGATGATGATTCTCGGTCTTGCATAAATAGCCACAAACAACTATAACCTGTCTCGCTAAAACGAGGCAGGTTATTTTTAATATAAATTCGCCGTATTTTAATACAAAAACGTCGTATTTTAATATAAAAATCGCCGTATCAAACGATACGGCGATTAAATTTATTCGGTTTTTGGGAATTAATACATTCCGCCCATGCCACCCATTGCTCCGGCAGCGGCCGCATTAGCGGCGGCCTTATCTTCCTTTGTCGGGGCAACAACCGATTCGGTTGTAAGCACCATGGAAGCAACGGAAGCAGCGTTTTCAAGCGCCGAGCGGGTAACCTTTGCGGGGTCAACGATACCGGCGGCAATCATGTCGGTATATTCCTCTTTATAAGCGTCAAAGCCGTAGTTTGCCTTGCCGCTGGTCTTGATTTTATCAACGATAACCGAGCCGGCAATGCCCGAATTGCGGGCAATTTGACGCATAGGAGCTTCAAGCGCCTTAAGAACAATGCTAACGCCTGTTTTTTCGTCGCCATCAACCGTTTCAAGAAGCTTTTCAACGGCTTCGGTTGCGTTAATGAGCGCAACTCCGCCGCCCGCAACAATACCTTCCTCAACGGCGGCCTTTGTAGAAGCGAGAGCGTCCTCGATACGGAGCTTTTTCTCTTTCATTTCGATTTCGGTAGCGGCGCCTACGCGGATAACGGCTACGCCGCCCGCAAGCTTAGCAAGGCGTTCCTGTAATTTTTCGCGGTCAAAGTCGGAGGTGGTTGCCTCAAGCTGACCTCTTATTTGAGCAACGCGTGCGGCAATTGCGTTTTTGTCGCCTGCGCCGTCAACAATAATTGTGTTTTCCTTTGTAACCTTAACCTGATGCGCGGTACCAAGCTGCATAAGCTGGGTGTCCTTGAGCTCAAGGCCGAGTTCGTCGGTGATAACCTCGCCGCCGGTAAGAACGGCGATATCGCGGAGCATCTCCTTGCGGCGGTCGCCAAAGCCGGGGGCCTTAACCGCAACGCAGGTAAAGGTGCCGCGGAGCTTGTTGAGGATAAGGGTGGTAAGCGCCTCTCCCTCAATGTCCTCGGCTACAATAAGGAGCTTTTTACCCGACTGAACAATTTGTTCAAGCAAGGGAAGCAAATCCTGAATGTTAGTAATCTTTTTGTCGGTGATAAGAATGAACGGGTCGTCGAGGACGGCTTCCATCTTATCGGTATCGGTTGCCATGTAGGGTGTGATGTAACCGCGGTCAAACTGCATACCCTCAACAACGTCGGAATATGTGTTAGCGGTTTTGGACTCCTCAACGGTTATAACGCCGTCGGCCGAGACCTTATCCATCGACTCGGCAATAAGCTTGCCGATATATTCGTCGCCCGACGAGATTGTAGCAACGCGGGCAATATCGGACGAGCCGTTTACCTTTTTGGAATTTGCCTTTATAGCTTCGATAGCGGCGTCAACAGCCTTTTTCATGCCCTTGCGAAGTACCATCGGGTTTGCGCCGGAGGTAACGTTCTTCATACCCTCGTTAATAAGCGCCTGAGCCAAAACGGTAGCAGTAGTTGTACCGTCGCCGGCGATATCGTTGGTTTTGGTAGCAACCTCTTTTACAAGCTGGGCTCCCATATTCTCGAACGGGTCATCAAGCTCGATTTCTTTTGCGATTGTAACACCGTCGTTGGTAATAAGCGGGGCGCCAAAATTGCGGTCAAGTACAACGTTTCTGCCCTTAGGGCCTAACGTAACTTTTACTGTATTGGCGAGCTTGTCAACGCCCGCTTGTAATGCTTTGCGTGCGTCTTCGCCGTAAAGAATGCTTTTTGCCATAAAAATCTCTCCTTAAAAATTATTCTACGATTGCAAGAATGTCCGACTGACGGAGAATGGTATACTGTACGCCGTCAAGCTTAACCTCTGTTCCCGAATATTTGCTCATAATAACCTTGTCGCCTACGTTTACGTACATTACGGTTTCTTTGCCGTCCACAATTCCTCCGGGACCTACGGCTACGATTTCGGCAACCTGGGGCTTTTCCTGAGCTGCGGCGGCGAGGATAATTCCGCTTTTGGTGGTTTCCTCGGCCTCAACCATTTTTACGACCACGCGGTCTGCTAACGGTTTTATTGTCATAATATATTCCTCCGTTCAATAAATAACTAAATAAATTAGCACTCTAATATTAAGAGTGCTAATAATATTTTAACATCTTTTTTTAAAATTACAATAGGTTTTGAAAATTTTTCTTATTTTTTTCTATTTTTTCGCCGTTGCCGCTTTTTTTACAATTTCTCGTTTATCCGATTTTACGACCTCGGTATTGGGTATTACAATCTTAAGCGCCGCCGGCAAAAGTTTAACCGTTATGCTCTCGGTTACTAAAATTTCGCCGTCGTATGTAACGGGTACGGGCTTTGTTGAAGTCATTTTAAGGGTTTGACATTTGCACATGCTTATAATATCGGTATATTTTTCGTGTTCACCCTTCATATAAATCGGAAAAAGGCTTAAAAACCGCGGTTTTGATATGTTTTTTGCCATCATAAAATCAATTTCGTGGTTAAACGGGTCGGCATGGGGTACGCTTTTCATGCCGCCGCCGTGATATCTTCCGTTGCCCGCAATAGCAAGCAACAACTTTTCCTTCTTATATTCCACTCCGTCGATTTCAACCGTCATTTCGTTAGATATTTTTCCCAAAAGAGTATAAAACACCGATAAAATATATGCGGATTTTCCGGAAATATTCGACTTGTTCTTAAATTTTGAAAAATTATCGGCTGTACGGGCGTCAAAGCCCATTGAAACCTGGTTAATTGCGTAAAGCCCGTCGTCAATTTCCATTACGTCGGCGCGTCTTGTACCGCCCTCAACCTGCGCCTTTACGTTTATAAAAGTTTCGCGCGGTACGTCAATACTGCTTGCAAAATCGTTGCCAGAGCCGCACGGAATAATTCCCAGCTCGACGTTATCGTAGCCGACAACGCCGTTTAAAACCTCGTTAAGCGTTCCGTCGCCGCCGCAAGCGTATATGCGGACAGGCTCGCCTTTTTCGGCGTAGCTTTTGGCGATAACGGTAGCGTCGCCCTTGTATTTAGTAAATTCAATTTGGTATTTGCCGCCTTTTTTTGAAAAATACTGGCGGATTTCCGGTATAAGCTTTTTTGTTGTTTTGCCGTTCCCTGCGGCATTGTTTACGATAAAAACATGCTGCATAAATACCCCACTCTTTTTTTATTTAATTATTTATAATAAAAATAAAGCTGACATCTTATACTTCCATTATACAACTTTCTGCGCTTATCTGCAACCGTTCCGAAAAGTCTTTCAAATTCCTCGTCGGGGCTTATAACGGTATACTTTAAACCGTGTCTGCGTTTAAAAACCTTGCCCATCGTTCGGTAAAGGTTTCTTGCCGTTTCTATGTCAAGCATACGTTCGCCGTAAGGCGGATTTGTAACCGTAACGCCTCTATCGGTCGGGATAGAAAAATCGGCAACGTCGGCAAGCGTTACGTTTATACAGTCGGATACTCCCGCTTTTTTTGCGTTCGACATGGCCAGCTTAACCATTTCGGGGTCATTATCCGAGCCGACCGCCTTAAACGGAACGGTGTTGTCTATCATATCTCTTGCGGCGGCACGTTCGCTGCGCCAAACCTCGGCGGGGATAAAGGCGAATTTTTCCGACGCAAAGGAACGGAACATGCCCGGAGCAACGTTTCTTGCCATTAATGCGCCCTCGATAAGAATTGTACCTGAGCCGCAAAACGGGTCGTAAAGGGTAGAATCGTTATAAATTCTTGAAAGCTTTACCATAGCGGCGGCAAGGGTTTCCTTAAGCGGAGCGTCGCCCGAATCGGCGCGATAGCCGCGCTTATGAAGGCCCTCTCCCGACGTGTCTATAAGCAACTGCACCTTATCCTTAAGGATAAAAAACGAGATTTTTCGTTCGGCGCCAAGCTCGTCGAACCAATCAATTTTATACTTACCCTTAAGTCTTTCTACAATCGCTTTTTTAACTATCGACTGGCAATCGGGGATTGAGTAAAGCGCCGAATTAATCGAACTGCCCTTTACAGGGAATGCGTCGTCGGCGCCGATGTATCTTTCCCAATCAAGCGCCTTTACGTTATCGAAAAGCTCGGCAAAACTGCGAGCCTCAAAGGTGCCGACCAAAATTTGTACTCGTTCGGCGAAGCGACTGCGAATATTTGCCCTTGCTATAATTTCGGCGCCGCCGCTAAACAGCACTCGGCCGTTTTCGGCCAAAACGTTTTCGGCGCCCATGTCCTTAAGCTCATCTGCGACCAGCTTTTCAAGCCCGAAAAGGCACGGCGCTACACAATTAAATTTATCCATTTCAGTTATAATTCCTCACTTTTGTGGCGTGTTACATGACAGCCGATATTTACCGCTACGGGCAGGCCCGCAATATGAGTTGCGTATTTTTCGATATTGACATAAAGCGCCGTTGTATCTCCGCCAAAGCCTTGCGGCCCGATACCAAGCTTATTTACGGCGGCGAGCATATCTTTTTCAAGCTCCGCATAGTATTGGTCGCCGTTTCTTACGTCGGCGGGACGGCAAAGCGCCTTTTTGGAAAGAAGCGCCGCATACTCAAAATCGCCGCCTATGCCGACGCCGATAACCATCGGCGGGCATGGGTTTGACCCCGCTTTTTTAACAACGTCGCAAACCGCGTTTATAATATCCTCTCTTGTTGCGGCAGGAGTTAACATTCTTACCCCGCTCATGTTTTCGCTGCCGAAGCCTTTAGGCGCTACGGTGATTTTTACCTTTTCTCCGTCGACAATTCGCGTATGAATTATGGCGGGAGTGTTATCATTTGTGTTAACCCGCAAAATCGGGTCGCCGACAACCGATTTTCTAAGTAATCCCTCGGTATAACCGCGGCGTACACCCTCGTTTATCGCCTCTTCAAGACTTCCGCCGACAAAATGAACCTCCTGGCCTATGTCAACAAAGATAACCGCCATTCCCGTATCCTGGCAAATTGGGATTTTAAGCTCGTTTGCGGCGTCGATATTGTCCCGTATGTCGCACATAATACGTTTGCCGAGGGGGCTTGTTTCGTTATTTTTGGCGCAATCTATGCACTCCACCAAATCGGCGGAAAGCCGCCTGTTTGCGTCTATGCAAAGCTTTTTTACTGCCTCGGCAACCGCCGAAACGTTAATCTCTCTCATATTTTTTCTCCGCTAAAACAGTTTTTTTGTCGAACGATTTTTATCCTAAAATCAGGACAAGCATATTGACATTTTTTGGTAATTATAGTATTATACTAATGCAACTCCCTTCATACCTCAATATACACTGTGCGACTTAAAATTGGTCGCAAATGCCGCCGAGATAATTACGGCGGTATTTTTTTATCTTATGAAAAGGAGCCGTATTAATTTTATTGCAAAAAAGCGGAGCTGGTCGCTCCGCTTTTATATTTTTTTTAAAAATTATTTTTGGCCGCGTTTTGATGAACGTCTAACCTCGCCGCCGGATTTACGTTTAAGGTCGGAGAATTTATCGTCGCTGTTTTGTTTAAACTTGGACATCATATCCTCAAACGACAAGCTCTCGTTCTTTTTAACGTTCCATTCGCGGGCAGTCGGTCGGTCGGGCACCGGCGCAGGAGGACGAGGTCCGTTGCGTCGCGGTTGCTCCATTGCTCGTTTAATCGAAAGGCTTATTTTTCCGTCTTCGCCGACGGTAAGAACCTTTACCTTTACTTCGTCGCCGTTTTTAACGAAGTCATTGATGTTTTCAACATAGGTTTGTGCTACCTCGGAGATATGTACCATTCCGGTTTTTCCTTCGCCGATATCTACAAAAACTCCGAATTTTGTAATTCCTGTGACCTTGCCGGTCAAAATTACACCTTCCTCAAGCTGCATACCCTTTGTGCAACCTCCTGTGACTTTTAAAAAATTTATTTTCCCGAAATATCGGTATAAACCTCTTCGTCGGAATATACATAACCAAGGCGTTCACGGGCAACCCGTTCTATAAAATCGCTTTCGGTTCCGTTTTCGAGCAGGTTTTGAAGCTCCTTAACCTTAAGCTCGGTTGTTTCAAGCTGTTGCTTGGCGGCCTCAAGTCGGTCACGCTTTTGTATAAGCTCAACCTGTAACTGGCCCATTTTTATAACCATAAAAACCGCAAAAACAAAAATACCTAATCGCAGCATAACGCTTCTTTTTTTGACCGGTCGTGAACCTACCTGAACATTTTTGTTCATATATCATTACTCCATGTCGAAATCAGATAATATTTTTGTACTCTTACGATTATACAACATGGGTATACGCAGGCGCAAGTGCTTTTTCGGTTTTTTTGGTTTTTTCGCCTTAATTTTGTTGATTTTCTCAATAACCGCTCGCTTTATCGGCTCAAAAAAGTGCATTATGACGCCGACCGTCTTTTTTTCAAGCCGTTTTGCCTTTCTTATCGTCGGTTTTGCTACCAACATTATACCCCGGCTTAACGTCATTCTGCAAATTACAAGTCCCGCAATTTCGCCGATTATTATATACGAGCGCACCTCGCCGTTACATCTTGCAAGGCACAGCATATAGGTTGTGACAGCCGCCACCGAGAACCAAAAAACGTCCTCAAAAAAAACGGCAATCCGCCCCGACGACATTATTAACCGCCAAACCCGTACAAGGTCGTATAAAAGGCAAAGCGCTATCCCGACAACCGCCGCTAACAGAAAGCTGCCCGTTTGGCCGAAAAAGGTTATTTCGCTCAAGGTTATCGGAAAAGTCTGCCGAGCAAGCCCGCTTTTTTGTCACGGTCGTCGGTATACGCAAGTCCAAAAATGTTGCCCGTAACGTTAAGCTCTCCCGCCTCGGTGTTAAGGCGATTAATATGGAGTTGCGTTCCCCTTACAGTAAGCTCGCCCATGTCGGTATAAACTATCATGGTTTGCTCGTCAAAGGAGTCAACGTCCTTGACCCCCGTTACGGTAAGGCTTTTTCGGTCCTCCATTATCACGTTGTGCGGCTGTTTTACGGCGCTTTTAATCGGTTGTCTTATTTCCTCTGTCATAAAAAAATCCTCCCAAACGGTTTATAATTAAAAATATGACCGTTCGAAAGGATATATTACTTTAAAAAATCTTATTCTATTACCGTGTACATAAGCGGCGCCGTGTCTTTATTAGCGACCTCGGTCACCTTTTCGACCTTTACGGTAACCGTTCTTGCGCCAAGCTTTATTTCAATAACGTCGCCCTGTTTTACGTCATACGACGCACGGGTAGGCTTTCCGTTAACCGAAACACGTCCCGCGTCGCAGGCTTCATTCGCGACGGTACGACGTTTTATAAGTCGGGACACCTTTAGGTATTTATCAAGTCGCATTTATGGTCTCCTTTTGATTACTCTTACTGTTTTATTGCGCTTGCTATATATTCAAAACGGCCACCCCGTAAAGGGCAGCCGTTTTTAGATAAAGATCAATTATTTGTTGACGATATCCTTGAGAGCCTTACCAGCCTTGAAAGCCGGAGCCTTGCAAGCGGCGATAGTGATGGCCTCGTTGGTCTTGGGGTTACGTCCGGTATGAGCGGCACGCTCACGAACTTCGAAAGTACCGAAGCCTACGAGCTGAACCTTGTCGCCGGCCTTAAGAGCGTCGGTAACAGAGTCGATGAACGCAGCGATAGCCTTGTCTGCGTCTTTTTTGGAAAGTCCTGCTTTTTCTGCAACTGCAGTGATAAGTTCTGTCTTGTTCATTATAAATTCCTCCAATTGTTTTTATACTTCTCCGGTTTCTGAAGCACCGGAAGAGTTTACTGAATTTAGTTTCCCTTTACCTCGTCCCAAAGCTTGTCAAGCTCTTCAATCGGGGTATTGGGCATATCAATTCCGCGCGATATGGCAAGGTTTTCAACCTTTTCAAAGCGGGAGATGAATTTGTCCGACGCGGCGGCAAGCGCCTCTTCAGCATCGATTTTAAGAAAACGGGCAAGGTTTACCACAGAAAAGAGCAAATCGCCGTATTCTTCTTTAATTTTTGCGGCGTTTTGGTCGTTTGCGGCGTCGCTTACCTCTACCATTTCCTCGGCAATCTTGTCATATACGTCGGAAACATCGGTAAAATCGAACCCCGCTCGAGCGGCTCGCTTTTGAATTTTTTGGGCTCGCATAAGGGCCGGAAAAGCACGGGGGACACTGTTCATCGTATCGGTGAAGGTTTCCTGGTTTTTTTCCTCTTTTTTAAGTGCGTCCCAATTTTTAAGCACTTCGTCGGCGTTATCAGCCGAAACGTCGCCAAAAATATGCGGGTGGCGGTAGATAAGCTTTTTGCAAATTCCGTCGCATACGTTATCGAAATTAAAGCCGCCTTTTTCCTCATCCATGCGACAATGGAAAACCACCTGCAGCAACAGGTCGCCCAATTCCTCGCTAAGCAAATCGGCCGAGCCGGAATCAATTGCGTCGGCAACCTCGTACGCTTCTTCAATAACGTTAGATTTAATGGATTCATGGGTTTGCTCCCTATCCCACGGGCAACCGTTTTCGGAGCGTAAAAGCGCCATAATCTCAATTAAATCATTAATATCATAATTACATTTTTTAGTAAAGTCAATCATATAACTACCATTTTAGCCGTTGTAATAGTATTTAGCCGTTGAATTTGTGCATATTTCATATAAAACTTGTCTCAAAACATGCTACCTTTTATATTCTAATCTATCCAATGGATTTTTTCAAGTACTTTTGCTATTTTTTGTCCTTTTGGCAACATGTTTACGTCATTTTTAGTCAAAGTTCGGGTAAAGCCCATAGAAATTACGTAAGCAAGCGCCGCAACCGCAACCGATACAACGGTTGTAATGCTTCCCTCACCTCTTAAAGAAGACAAAAGCAAATGGGTTCCGTAAGCGGCGCCGCCGCAAATTGCGGCGCAGATAAGCGGCTTTATCATCGTACCGATAACGTTAATTTTAACCGCCGAATATTTTCTAAGCGCAACAAAGTTGGCAACGAAAATATAAGCATAGCATATCGCCGTACCGATAGGCGCTCCGATTACGTTTATCGACGGTATTGATACAAGAAAATAGTTTATGCCTATTTTAAGTATTACGCCGATTATCATGTTGTAAACGGGAATTCGCTGCTTTCCGATTGCCTGAAGCATGCTTGTCGCCGGAATGGTCATAGCGGCAAAAATCGTTGTTAAACCAAGAACTCGCAAAATAGGCGTTGAAACGGCCGTTTCAACGGGATTTAACGGGTAAATAAGGTTTAATATCGGATAAGACAACGCAAATAATCCGGCTCCGGCGGGCAAGGCAATAAGCGAGGAAATGCGTATACTTGACTCGATATTAATTTTAATAGCCGAGTTGTCCTTTGCCTTCCACGCGGTTGCAAGCACGGGGATAGCCGTAACGCCGATAACCGAGGTTATTGTAGGCGCCAAATTATAAAGCGAATAGGCATAGCTTCGGTAACAACCGTAAAGGAAGTTGGGCAACGATTGGTCGGTTTGGCCATCAAGAATACTGCCGTAGCAGGCACGCAACGCTTCGGCGTTAGTTTTAACGGCGGCATCAAGCTGAATATTAACCAAGGTAAGGTCAACAAGCGACGCAACCTGCGTAGTTAAGCTGCCCAAAACAATGGGCACCGCAATAGCGATAAGCATTTTAAAATGCTCCCTGTCGCGGCGAGGTTCAGGGGAAGCGGCAAGCTCCTCGGCGGTAAAGCGGTCGCCCACAATGCGGTAACGGAGCATAAGGTAAACCGCGCCAAAAACCGAGCCGATTGTAATACCGAGAATTGCTCCGGCGGCGGAATAGGGCGAAATCGCCTTAAGCGCAACCTGTTCAAGGGTTGCTGTAGTTCCGTCAAGCTCAATAACCTTACCCATAACGGTGCCGCTGCGCTCAAATTCGGCATAAAGGAATTCCTTAACCGCGTAAGCAAAGCCAAGACCTGCAAACAGCTTTCCGCAGGCTTCAATAACCTGGGAAATGCCGGTAGGATACATGTCTCTCAGACCCTCGTAGTATCCGCGGTAGGTCGACATCATGCAACAAAAAAGTATAGACGGCGTAATGGCCAACATTGACCACAACGCGTCGGGTCGGTTAATACCGTTAACGTAAATAGGTACGGCAACCAAAAGCAAGGCAAGACAAAGAAGTCCTGTTATAAGAAAAACCCTTCTTGCAAGCTTTAAAAGGGCTCTTGCGTCCTTAAACCTGCCCTCCGACACGCTTTCGGCGACCATTCTTGAAATGGCAACCGGCAAACCCGCCATTGCAATAGTGTAAATTGGAAGATATATGTCGTACGCAAGGCTAAACGCGCCGCCGCCGTCGCCGCCGAGTATTCCGTTAAGCGGGATACGGTAAATAGCGCCGATTACCTTTACAAGCGCCGTTGCAACGCCCAGTATAAGCGAGCCTTGAATAAGGTTTTGATGTTTTCGCTTCTTTACTTGGTTCATTTTTACTCTCCTTAAAACAGCCTATCGCCGTCAATCATAAGTTCAAGTCCCGCCATTACGATTTCGGCAAGGGTTGCTTCGGCAAGGTCGTTCATCTCTTTATATGTTTCGCCCGCGGTTTCGCCCGCGTCGTCGGAAATACGGCGCACAGCCGTAAAGGGTATTCCCGCCGCATGGCAAACCGAGGCAACCGCCGCCGATTCCATGTCGCAACTTACGGCGTCGAAACGCTCGATAAGCTCGGCTTTTAAGCGGCTATCGCTTACAAAGCGGTCGCCCGTAACCATTGTACCGATTTTAACGTCGGGGCAAAGCTCCGTAAATAGGGCGTTAAGGCGGTCGTCGGCCTTATAAATGTACTCCTGCTGAGGCTTTTCGGCAAAATTGTACCCCAGCACGGTTAAATCGAAATCGTATTCAAGCAGGCGGTCAGGCAAGGTTATCATACCGCGGCCGATATGGTTAATTCCGCCCGAAAGCCCCGTATTTATAATATAATCGCAGCCCTCTTTTATCGCAAAGGCGGTTGCGGCGGCGGCGTTAACCTTGCCGATACCGCAATGCACCGTCATTACGTCAAATTTGTTATCCCCTTTTGTAAGCGAAAAACGGTGACACTGTCTTCCAAGTAAAGTATCGGCTTCGGCGCCGTATTTTTCCGCAATAGGCACAAAGGGAGCATATTCCATATCGTCGGCAACAATTATGCCGATTTTTTTTATACTCATTATTTATCAGTCCTAATTAAAGCTTTTTACCGCATTTTCTGCAAAAATCGGAGTCGTCGGAATTCTGGGTTCCGCAATTGTTACAGCAGTTTCCACCCTTTGCTTCGCGGATTTTGTCCTCGATTTCGGCAATTATGGCTTTTTTATCGTCGATATCGGCGACAACAACCTTTATTACGTCGGCGTTATCCTTGCCTTTTTTAATTTCGTCGTAATACATACGGCCGATGGTTTCGTAGTCCTTTTTTACGGCGCTGCGAATCTTTGCGGCTTCGTATTTAAGCTTTTGCACGTCAACAAATTCGCCCGTTTTTTGACACGCAAGGTCAAAATATTCCTTTGTTTTTACTACTGCATCTTCAAATGTTGCCATAATATTCTCTCCTTTTATTTAATAGGGTGTTCGTTATAAAATTTTTCAATACCCGACTTACGGTTTATCATTTCCTCAAATCGGTCGATATACTCGTAGGGGTATTTATAGTTAAAAATTCGCTCGATATATCCGTCGGCGGCTTTAAGCTTAGTTACGCCCGAGGCGCCGCAAGCAAGTATGGTATGCGTTTCGTCCATTATATAGATGTTATAAAGCCCCTCGAATCCTTTCTTTGCAAAGCCCGTGTTTTCAAGGTTGCCAACCGTCCGTGACTGACGGTAAAGGTAATAGGGCTTCATTCCGCCGGTCGAAAGGCTTTCCTTAGCGTATCTAAGCATTTTGTCGGCCGTTTTTCCTACCTCTACGTCGGGCAAGTCGCCGCCCGTAGTCATTTTTGACGAACGCTTCATAGACAGTGTATGCACCGTAACGCTTTCGGGGTCTAACTCCGAAATTTTGGCCATAGTATCCTTAAAGGTTTCGTACGAATCGCCGGGAAGTCCCGCGATTAAATCCATATTTATGTTGTTAAAGCCGTGACGTCTTGCCATATTAAAGGCCGAAACCGTTTGCTCGGCGGTATGCTTACGTCCGATATTTTCAAGCACCTTATCGCACATGGTTTGCGGATTTATGCTTATTCTTGTAGCGCCGTTTTTCATAATAGCGGCTAACTTTTCGTCGGTTACGGTATCGGGTCGTCCCGCCTCAACCGTAAACTCGCGACAAGCGGATAAATCAAAATTACCGTTTATCGCCGCCATAATCCGAAAAAGTTGGTCGGCGGAAATGGCCGTCGGCGTGCCTCCGCCGATATAAACCGTTTCAAGATGAAGCCCCAATCTCCTCGCTATCTCGCCCGTATAGGCAATTTCGTCGCAAACAAGCTTTGTATACGGCTCGATAAGCTTTTTCGCCTGCTCAACCGAATGGGATACAAAGGAGCAATAACTGCATCTTGTAGGGCAAAAGGGCACCGAAACGTAAAGGCTAAAACTATCGGGTCGGGAAAGCTCGATTATGCTTTGCTCGGTGCGCGACGCTTCCAACGCTAAGTCGATTTTTTCGTCGCTTACAAGTAATTTTTCCGAAAAATATCGACGCGCCTTTTCCTCTCCCTCGTTGTCGCTCATGCGACGCATAAGCTTGCCCGGTCTTACTCCCGTAAGTATGCCCCATTTAGGGGTCATGCCCGTATAGTCGGAGAAAATCCCGTACATCATTACGGCGAAAAGGCGTTCACATTCGTCGTCAAAGCCGTCGATATCGGGGTTGACACAATCGGTTTTTTCGGCCGCAAAATCGCCGTCATAAAAGCGAACGCTTAGCGAGCCGCCCTCTCTTACGGCGCGAACCGCGCGAGTATCGGGCCAATTATCTAACTCGGTTTTTACTTCAATTTTATCGAATGGGAAAAAGAGTCGGCAAATGTTTTCAAGCTCGTACCGAAACCCGTGTCCCGAAATATATAAAATCATAATTTTTTTAATCCGTTTAATTTCAGTTTTTCATTTTCATGGAATTTCCGTGGCCGGTATAGACGGTATATTCGCCCTTTATGTCACGGATTTTTCGAAGCGACATTCGCATATCGTGCATGCTTCCCGTTTCGAGGTCGCACCTACCGATTGAGCCGTCGAAAATAGTATCGCCGCTAAAAATAACGTCGTCGACGATGTACATTATGCTGCCCGCCGAGTGGCCGGGGGTATGCATTACCTTTAAGCTAAGCTCGCCAAGGGCAATTTCGTCCCCGTCGGAAAGCAGAATATCGGGTTCCAGTTCGGTTTGCTCATGCGGCAACTGAACCCCGAAAGAGGTTGAAAGGCTTTTTTCCTTAAAGCGCAGTCCGTCGGCGTCAAGAGTATGAATAGCAACCTTGGCGTTTTTACACATTTCCTTTATGCCAAAAACGCCGAGCAAATGGTCAAAATGGCGGTGGGTAAGCAAAATATATTTAACCTTATCCTTAATCGGCTCTATTTTCGCTTTCATTCCCGGCGTAAAAAAAGAGGGGTCGATTACGGCAACCTCGCCGCTTTTTTCGTCGGTTAAAATATAGCTGTTACAAGCATATCCGCCAAGATAAACTGTTTCAATTTTCATTTATAAAGTCTCCGTATCAAGAAGGATGGTTACGGGGCCGTCGTTTATAAGCGATACCTTCATATCGGCGCCGAAAACGCCCTTATCAACCTTTTTAACGCCGCCGTCAACAAGCATTTTCACAAACAACTCGTATAAGCGGTTGGCTTCTTCGGGTCGCATAGCTCCCGTAAACGACGGGCGGTTTCCTTTTTTACAATCGGCAAGCAAGGTAAACTGGCTTACGGCTAAAATTTCGCCGCCAACGTCACCTATCGAGAGGTTCATTTTGCCGTTTTCGTCCTCAAAAATACGCATACCGATTATTTTTTTAACAAGCTTTTGAGCCTCGGCCTCGGTGTCGCCGTCGGCAACCCCTAAAAGAAGTAAAAAGCCTTTTTCTATGCTTCCTACCGTTTTTGAGTCAACGGTAACGGAGGCGTTTAATACGCGCTGAATTACACATTTCATAAGCTAAAATTAACCTTTCTGGCGGTCAACCGAAATAATTCCGTCGACCTTCATAAGACGGGCAATAATTGACTTAATTTGTTCCTGACTTTCAACAAAAACCTCAAGCTCGATTGAATAATTACCGTTTTTCATGGCGTGGGTGCTTATACGGTTTATTCCAACGCGCATATTGGCAATAGCCGTCGAAATTTCCGCAATAAGACCGAATTTATCAAAGGCGAAAATATAAAGCCCCGCAACAAACTGCTTAGCCGATTTTTCTCCCCAACGGGCGGGTATCCAACGCTCCGGCTGCTCGCAAGTGGCAAGGTTTTGCGGCACGTTGGGGCATTCGCGTTTATGAATTGAGACGCCGTGGCCTCGGGTGATAAATCCGACAATACTGTCGCCCGGTATGGGGTTACAGCAACGGGATAACTTGATAAGGCAGTTGTCAATCCCCTCGATAACAACGCCGCTGTTTGAAGCGCGGTTGGTTGTTTTGGCAACAATGCTTTCGGGGGTAGGAGCGGGCTGATTTGCCTTTACTATTTTTAAGTAATCCTCGCGGATGCGCGGCAAAATCCTTGATAAAATTATGCCGCCGTAGCCGATTTTGTTATAAAAATCGTCGGGTGAAGAACAATGCTGTCTTTCGGCAACGTCGGAAATAAATTTCTCCATTTCCTTATCGGGCAAATAAATGCTGTTGCGTCTAAACTCGCGTTCAACCTCACGCTTGCCTTCTTCAACGTTTTCGGCATAGCGCTCCTTTTTAAACCACGAACGGATTTTTGAACGCGCTTCGCTTGTTTTAACTATTTTAAGCCAATCTCGGCTTGGGCCGTGGCCCTGAACATTTGTGGTTATAATCTCTACAACGTCGCCCGTTTTTATAACGTAATCAATGGGCACAATGCGGCCGTTTGCCTTTGCGCCGACCATGCGGTTGCCTACCGCCGAGTGTATCGCGTAGGCAAAGTCGATTGCCGTAGCGCCGGCGGGGAGGTTGATAAGGTCGCCGCCGGGGGTTACGCCAAAAACGTCCTCGGGCGCAAGGTCGGTTTTTATGGTACGAACGATTTCTTCAACGTCGTCCGATTCGCTTTGGTTTTCAACCATTTTGCGAATCCATTCAAGGCGGCGTTCAAACAATTTATCGCTGCCGCTGACGCCGGCTTTGTATTTCCAATGGGCCGCAATACCGTATTCGGCGGTATAGTGCATATCCCAAGTACGTATTTGTACCTCGAACGGCGCGCCGTGACGGCCGATAACCGTTGTATGCAACGATTGGTACATGTTCGATTTCGGGGTAGAAATATAATCCTTAAAGCGACCGGGGATAGGTTGAAACATTTCGTGGACAAGTCCCAAAACGTTGTAACATTCGGTAACGCTGTTAACAATTACGCGAACGGCGTAAATGTCGTAAATTTCTTCAAACTGCTTGCCCTGGATATACATTTTGCGGTATATTCCGTGAACCGATTTTACGCGCCCCTCTATGGACAAGTTTTCTATCGTATCGCCAAGCTTTTCGCGAAGCATACTTTTTATGCTTTCGATATATGAAAGGCGGTATTCTTTATCTCTTTCAAGCAAGCCCTCGATTTCGTCGTATGCGACAAGGTCAAGGTGCTTAATCGCCAAATCCTCAAGCTCCTCTTTTACCGCGCGGATACCTAAACGGTGCGCAATCGGAGCGTAAATTTCAAGCGTTTCTTTGGATTTGTCAAGCTGCTTTTGCGCCGTTTGGGCGTCAATTGTACGCATGTTATGAAGACGGTCGCAAAGCTTGATAATAATTACTCGTATATCCTCGGACATGGCGATGAACATTTTTCGAACGTTCTCCGCCTGTAATTCCTCTTTGGAAACATAGTTGATTTTACCGAGCTTTGTTACGCCGTCGACAAGCATGGCTATGTTAACGCCAAAATCTCGCCTTACGTCGTCAATCGTAAGGTCGGTATCCTCAACCGCGTCGTGTAACAGCGCCGCCGAAACAGCCTCGGAATCCATGCCGAGACGGGCGGTGATACACGCTACCGAAAACGGGTGAATAAAAAACGGTTCGCCGGAAAGACGGTTTTGTCCCTCGTGTTTTTCCTTCGCAAGGTCATACGCCCGCTTTACCGTTTCAAAGTCGCGGTTATCGCTGTGTCTTTTCATTATACCGACAAGGGTTTCAAGCTTTCCGTCATAGTTTACCGTCATTTTTTATTCCTCCTCTCCGTTAGCCTTTCGGTAAGTTTTTGAGCCGCTTAGCTCAAGTTTTCCGTCGACGGGACATTTTTTAACGCCGACGCTATCTTTATCATATTCGCATTTAATAAGCCCTAATTCGCTTAAAACGTCAAGCGCAAGGCGCATTTTTAGGTATGAGTCGACGCCCGACGAGGTCATAAGCGCCTCGAACACGCCGTAAAATTCGCCGTTTTTATAAATAAGTCGGTAAATCGCGGCAACGTCGTCACGCGTTAAGGCGCAGGCCGACCTTTGCTCATCGTTAAGGCTTTCGCCGCGCAAAAAGCGCTCGTAAATTCTTATCTCTTTAAAAAGACGTTCTTCGTCAACGTCCGACGGACGAAACGCCTTTGCAATAAGGGTTACCGTCTTTGAGCCCATATATTCGTTTTGTTCAACCGTAACGGCGAAATCAAGTAGGTCGCCTACGCTAAAGCCAAAGCTTTTTTCGTTGGTATTGAAAAGCATTATGGTGGCGTTGGCTCCGTTTTTGGAAACGTTAAGGCGCAAATGCTTTCCGTTTCCGACAAAGGCAACTCGGTCAACGCGAACACCCATTATTCCGAAAACGGGGGTTTGGTTGCCGACGCCGCAAGGTTCAAAAGCCTCAAGCGACTGAGCCATGTCGACCGAAAAAACCGACGGTGACAAACGGCAATCAATATGTATTTCGGCAAAGGGCATTTCTTCAAAATTTTCGGCCGCCCAGTTGTTTATTGCTTTTCTGAAATCGTCAACAAGCTCAGTTTTAACCGCCATTCCCGCGGCTCTTGAATGGCCGCCGAAACGGGTAAGCAGGCTTTCACAAGCGCTTAACGCATCAAAGACCGAAAAGCCGCCTATGCTCCGCGCCGAACCGTTAGCCTCGCCGTTTTCAACCGACAAAACAAAGGCCGGTCGGCCGTATCTTTCGCATATTCTTGAAGCGACAATTCCGATAACTCCGCCGTGCCAACCGTCGCCGCAAACGACGATTATTCGGTCGTTCGCATATCCGTTTTTTTCGATAACTTCGATTGCGGCGTCGAAAATTTCGCGTTCGGTTTGTTGGCGGCGCATATTGTCCGCGTTTATTTCTTCGGCAAGCTCCCTTGCCTCGTTTTTATCGTTCGTAAGCAATAATCTTACCGCACGTTCGCACGAGCCTACTCGTCCCGCGGCGTTAAGTCGCGGCCCGATACCGTAGGATACGCTTGACGAGGTAAATGCTCTGCCTCCCAATCCGGCGGCGTCGATTATGGCCGAAAATCCCTCTCTGCCGTCGGTGACATATGGTAATCCGTTTTTAACAATCAATCGATTTTCGCCGACAAGCGGCATTACGTCGGCAATAGTTCCGACGGCCGCAAGGTCGCCGTAACGGGACGCCATTTCTTCGCCCGATTCTTCCTCCAAGGCGCATATAACCTTGAACGCAACGCCGGCGCCCGAATAGTCCTTAAAATGGCTTGGACAGTCGGCTCTGTGCGGGTCGACGACGGCAACGGCGTTAGGTAAGCTTTCCATCGGCAAATGGTGGTCGGTTACGACAACGTCTATGCCCAAAGAGGCGGCGTAATCAATTTCGTTTATTGCGCCGACGCCGTTATCAACCGTTATAATAAGGCTTACTCCGTCGGCCTTCAAACGGTCAACGGCGGCGTTATTCATGCCGTAGCCGTCCTCACGCTCGGGTACCGAATAAATTACGTCGGCGCCTTTGTCGGTAAGATAGCTGAACATAAGCGCCGTTGAGGTTACTCCGTCAACGTCGTAGTCTCCGTATACCGCGATTTTTTCCTTATCCTCTATCGCCTTTCGTATACGCTCAACCGCTTTATCCATGTCGATAAGCTCGTACGGGTCGCACATTTGTTGGTCAGGCGACAAAAATTCGTCTATTTCAAAAGGGTCGGCGTATCCGCGGGCAGTAAGAATTAATGCGACAAGTTGGTCTATGTCACATTCCTCCGCAAGTTGCTTCGCCAGCTCCTTATCGTTATTTGCAATTATCCATTTTTTGCGGTTCACCTTTCCGCTTGCCTCCAATATTACTATACATTCCGTATATATCTAAATTAATTTTTATATTATAACACTTTATTCTCTCTTTCACAAGTACAAAATAAAACCACCCGTATAAGGTGGTTTTAGGGGTTGATTATTGCGTCAAAGTTGACCGCGGCGCAGGCAAAAACAAACGGGATAACGTAGAAAAGCGGGAAAACAAGCAAGCAAGTTAATATAACCGGCGTAAGCGTAAGATAAAGCAACGCCGTTTTTCCGAAACCGTCGGAGTGAAGGCCAAAATTTGACACCGATTTTTTTATTATTTCCCGTGATTTCATGTTCTCGTTTTGAATAAATATAAAATCGACGGCGCTATAAGATATAAGCTTTATCGCAAAAACGCATACGCCTATGCCCATAAGCAAATATTTCACGTAAACGGCTATCCATTCGGCGGCAAACCCGTTTATAATTTCATACGAAAGATAGGACGGAATTATAAAAAGCGCCGTCCACAAAAAAAGCTTTAATATAACCGTTGATTTAAGCTCCACCGTTCGGATAATACGGTCCTTGGAGTAGCACCAAAAAAGGTCGGCAAACGACGCGTTTTCGTCGCGTATTAAAAGCAGTATAACCCGCTTAAATCCGACCAAAACAGGTACCGAAACCAACAACATCGCCGCCGCATTCATTACGGTTATAACGGTATGAAGGTTGGAAAGCATGGCTTCCCTTACCTTTTCGTCGGCAACAAAATCAAGCGTAAGCGAAGCCGAATATTGCGCCGCTTCGGCGATAACCGTAACAAGGAAAAAGGCGCACAAGGTCGCGGAAAGCGACAAAAGCACGGTAAGCCATTTTCCCTTAAGGCACGAAACCGCCTTTTTTATCGTTCCGCCTATCGAAAGTCCCATCGTACTGCGCCCCCTTTTCGTTAAATCGTTTAAGCTCTGTTTTATTATTCCACTATTTTATCTTTGTCATCAGGTTCTTTTTTTATCCTCTTTTTTAACATATTTAAAGCCCGAAATTGACTCGTTTATCAAGGAAAAAAGGCCCGCCGCAATCGGCCCCGCAATAATAACAATCATGAAAAGGGCAAAAACTATAACCGCAACGCCCATTTCGCCGTTTACCGACTCGGCCGCAAAGGGGGTAAAAATAAACCATAAAATGAACCCTGCCGCCAACGCCGAAATAATATTTACGGCGTATAAAACAATTTTTTTGTACTTTTTATCGGTTTCAATCAAAGTGTTTGCAAGGGCAAAAACCTCGTAAACAAAGAAAATTACGGCCGACGGAATAACTACCGCACTATGCGTCGAAAAGCTTTCGGTAACCGACAAAACCGAGACGGCGGCCGCAACGGCGGCCGAAAAGCCAACGCCTATCAAAAAGGCGAGCATTTCGCCGATTTTTTCGCGTTTTATAAGGGCAAAAAGCGACCACGCCGACGCCAAAACAAAGGCAAAAATAATACCCGTAAAGGCATACCGTAAAAAAAGATAGTTTTCGGGAACAAGCGACGCCGCCGTTTCTGCATAGCCTCCGACCATCATTTCGACAAGCACGTATAACGCCGACAACATGAAAAGCGGGGCTAAAATACCCACAACCGACCTGAATCGGCGTTTTTTTGAAATTTTCCCCGCGGTAATTCCCGCAAAAAGCATAATAACAGACGAGATTAATAAAATAAAAGTATTTAATATCTTCATTTTTATACCTCTTTTGTTTCAATTTCCATACATCATACCACATTTTTTTAATATTTACAATGGCGATACTTCATAATTGACAGATTATTGAAACTGCTGTATTATTATATAGATATGGATAAGGAAGTGTTAGAATGTATCCCGATTACAACAACGGGCAGCAAGCTTTTAATTATCAATCAAGCCTTAACCAGCCCGTAAACTATAATAACGGGTTTGTCCCCTATCAGGACCCCGTTAAGCTTGAAAAAAAGAAGATAAGAAGCTACGGCAACCGCTTAGGCGGCGCAATGCTTTTAACCTTAGTCGGAGTTAACATTATCGGCGTAATTTTTATTATGGCGGCCACGATTATAGGCAAGCAAGCGTTAGTCGACTCGCCGATATTCGACCTTGTTTTTCAGTTTATTTTCAGCATACTCATGTTTGTTCCCGCCTTTGCAATCGTCGCAAAATTAAGCAAATTCCGGATAGGCGACCTTTTTGTTCACAAAAGCATTCCTGCGTCTCACACCTTTTGGTTTGTTTGCATGGGGCTTATGGTGTCCATGGGCGCAAACGTAGTAGTAAACTGGTGGTACAATATTCTTGACGGGCTTGGCTGTAACCTCGATTTTGGCGAATTAGAGCTTCCCGATTCGGTCGGAGGCATTATTTTTTGGGTATTTACTATTTCGGTTTTGCCCGCAATAGTCGAAGAATTCGGCATGCGAGTTGTTACCCTCGGTATGCTTCGCCAATTCGGTGACCCGTTTGCTATCGTCGCGTCGGCGCTTATTTTCGGAATAATCCACGGAAACGCGATCCAAATTCCGTTTGCCTTTGCGCTTGGCCTTATTCTTGCCTATATAACCGTTGTCACCGGCTCGGTTATTCCCGCAATTATAATCCATTTTATAAACAATTTTTATTCCTGTATAGCGCAAATCGCCACCGAATTATGTAGCAAGGAAATTCAGTTTATCGTCAACTATGTCCCCTTCATTCTTTTTGTAATACTGGGGCTTATCGGTTGCGTCTTTTTAAGCCGTAAAACGGTTTATTTCAAAAAGCGCCTTTACCGTCCGGAATCCCTTATATCTCAACGCCGCTCGTTCGTAACCTTTTTCTTTACCTCGCCCTGTATAATCATTTTTTGGGCATATCATATTTTACAGGCAGGCTTACTTCTTTTGCCTCAGATGGCGGAGTTTTTATGATAAACGAATTAGATTTTGATTTTATGAAACGGGCGCTGTCCCTTGCGAAAGAGGCCGCCGACGAGGGTGAGGCTCCGATTGGAGCGATAATCGTCCGCGACGGCAAAATCGTAAGCGTTGGGCGAAACCGCCGCGAAAAGGACAAAAACGCATTAGGCCACGCCGAAATAGAGGCCATTGACAACGCATGTAAAACGCTTGGCGGATGGCGGCTTATCGGCTGTACCATGTACGTAACGTTAGAGCCGTGTCCCATGTGCGCGGGAGCGATAATAAACGCGCGGATTGAGCGGGTTGTTTTTGGCGCATACGACAAAAAGGCGGGTTCATGCGGCTCGGTGACAAATTTATTCGAGTTACCGTATAACCATAAGCCCGAGCTTATCGGCGGAGTGCTTGAGGAGGAATGCTCCCTTGCGCTTACCGAATTTTTTAGAGATTTAAGAACAAGCAAGCAGTCCTTAAAATGAAACGGAGTTAAACATGAAAAAAATTATTTCAATTATCCTTGCGCTTATGCTCGTTTCGGCATTTGTCGTAACCGCATCAGCCGACCAAAAATCAACCGCAATTAACAAAGAAATTATTTACGTTGACGGTTACATGGAGCCGGCGTATGAGTCATCGGGCTCAATAACCGTTGACCATATAGTAAAATTAAACGGCGTTTCCGACACAACGGCGACAATATATTTAATTTACGATAACACATACATATACGTTTTCGGCAGCGTTAAGGATAAAACAAGAATAACCGTTCCGTACGAGCATGAATGGACCACCGACAGCGTTGAAATTCAACTTGACCTCGACTGTAACGAGGCGGGTCAAACGGTTGGCAGCGGATATACAGGGCTTTTCCGCGTTGTTCGTTACAGCGGCAACGTTATTATCGCCGAAAGCTCCACTTCACCCGTGTTCACCGCCATGAAGGACGCAATTCAATGCCGAGTTGTTGACAACAGCGCCGACGGTTATAATTTCGAAATTGCCATTCCGCACGCCAACGGATTTAAGGGCGACAAGCTCGGCGTTTCGTGCGTCATAAACGACGCCGCCGACGACGTAAAGGGCCTTACCGGCATGATTTTCATGAACAACAAAAGCGTAGGAAATTACACAAATACAAAGGATTTTTATAAATTCACCTTAAACAATTTCAGCAACAAGCGCGCCGACGACGCGCCGACCTATGTTTCCTCGGCGATAGAAAGCTCGTCAAACATTTCGTCGGAGGTTTCGTCCGAAATTTCGTCGGAGATTTCATCCGATATTTCAAGCGACCAGACGTCGGCCGATACAACCACCTCAAAATCGGATAACTCAAAGCAGGACAACAATTCAAACGGCGGCATTAACCCGATTATAATTTACGTTGGCGTTTCCGCAATTTGCCTTATCGTTATTGTCGTTATCGTTATAATCGCCGTTAAGAAAAAAAGTAAAAAGCAATAACGGTTATACTTTCCGTTTTTATATGCATATGTTTAAAGGAGCCAAGTCGGCTCCTTTATTTTTTTAGAAAACGGGTAAAATTTATGACCGAATTAGAAAATATTTTCGAAAACCTGAACCAAATTATTTGGGGACCTTTTGGGGTAATATGCATACTTTCAGCGGGCGTTTTAATGACCTTTCGCTTGCGCTTTTTTCAGGTAACACACCTTTTTCACTGGCTAAACTCAACGGTAGGAAGCCTTTTTAAAAAGAGCCGAAAAAAGCAACGCGAAAAAGGCTCCATTTCCCAGTTCGGCGCCGTTTGTACCACCCTTGCCGCCACCATCGGCACGGGCAACATAACGGGAGTTGCGGGGGCAATAGCCGTAGGCGGCGCAGGGGCCGTTTTTTGGATGTGGGTTTCGGCTTTTTTCGGTATGATGACGGCTTTTTCGGAAAATTTGCTCGGCATTTATTTCCGCGAAAAATCAAAAAACGTCCAATGGCTTGGCGGCGCAATGTATTACCTAAAGCACGGGATAAAATATAAGCCGATTGCAACCGTTTCGGCGGCGGCATTTGCCGCTTTTTCGGTACTTGCCTCGTTCGGTATAGGCAACCTTACCCAAGCCAACACAATAGCCGAAAACATGGATAAAGTTTTCGGCATTTCGCCCTTTTTAACCGGCGGCGTAATAACCGCCCTTTCGGCGGCGGTTATATTAGGCGGGGTGAACCGAGTTTCCGCCGTTACCGAAAAGTTGGTACCGTTCATGGCGGGAGTTTATATGCTCGGTTGCGTAATTATCATGGTTATAAACGCCAATATGCTTGCCGACGCGCTTTTTTCGGTTATAAAATTTGCTTTTACGCCGCGGGCAGGGGTCGGCGGCGCCGTTGGAGTTGCAATAAAAATGGGGTTCCGAAGAGGGGTTTTCTCCAACGAAGCGGGGCTTGGCTCGGCGGTTACGGTTAACGCCTCCGCCGACACAAGAGAACCCGCCGTTCAGGGAATGTGGGGAATTTTTGAGGTTTTTTTCGACACGGTAGTTGTTTGTACCGTGACCGCCGCGGTTATTCTTATCTCCGGGCCGGTAGACCTTAGCACGGGTACGCTTACCGCAAATTACGGCGACGGGGCGGCGCTTGCCGCCGAAAGCTTTAGCCTTTCTTTTGGTCGTTTCGGCGGAGTTTTTGTTGCAATAGCGATACTTTTTTTCGCCCTTGCGACCATTTTGGCTTGGAGCATAAACGGCGCAAACAGCTTTTCCTATCTTTTCGGCGAGCGACTTTCGCCCGTTTATAAAATCGTATACGTCGGCGTTGTTTTTGTCGGCTCGGTTATCCCCAACCCGTCGCTCGCTTGGGCCATTTCCGACACCTTTAACGGGCTTATGATGATACCCAATTTAATCGGACTTTTTGCGTTATCGGGGCTTACCGTGAGGATAACCGAAAATTACATTGACCGCAAAATTAAGCATAAAAAAATCCGCCCCCTGCTGTCACACCATAAAGAAATACAGTACCAGCACGAGGCGGAGGAAATGCTTGAATTATTATAAAAAAGGACATTCACACGTCTTTCGATTTTGTTTTGTAAACACAATAGCGCTTGCCGCGCTTTACGCAGTTTTCGATAACGAATTTTGTTCCTTTCGACCTTCCGTTCCAAAAAACCAAGACATAGTCGGCATAGTCGATTATGGTTAAATTTCTTTTAAGCGGCGCACATTTTCCGTACTTTTCATATTTAGGTAAAATCTCGGTCAACTTGAGTCCCGCTTGTCTTGCGTAATCGGCGGCGCAGGAATCAACGCCGACGGCCCCTCCCGAAACTATTTCGGTCGTTTCCTTGGGAAGATATTTATGTAAATTCTTGATTTTCATATCTCTTGAGCCGACAACGGCAACCTTCATAAATAAAGCTCCTTTAATCCAATTATGACGTCAATTTTCCACCATTATATCACCATTTACGTTTTGACGCAATATTTCCACTAAAATTTAGTCATAATAATGTTTCAAAGTTTGCGAAAGGAGTTTTAACCATGGAAGAAAAATTGTTGCGTTATACCTTGCGTGTTGACCGTTTGCTTTTTCAAAAATTCCGTTACGTTGCCGAATTTGAGGGCAGATCGGCTAACAAGGAAATTGAACAGTATCTTAAAAAATGCGTTGCCGATTTTGAAAAAGAACACGGCGAAATTAAAGTAAATAACTAAATTTTTCAGCACTCTATTATTAAAAAAATAGAGTGCTGTTTTTTCTATTTTTTATTCTGCGCTTTTTGGGCTTTCTTTTCTTTACGAGCGGCTTTTTTGCTCCTGAATTTAGATTTTAATATTTCTAAATCGTCCTTTAAAACCTTTAACGTTTTTTCGTCGTTGGGGAAAATAATTCTTAAAAGGAAAATAGAGATCACAACAGTTACAAGCTTTTCCGGCGTAAACGGTATCCACAAAAAAGCCGCATATCCCGCTCCGACCGCCGCCATCCAGCCTATTTCAAGCCAGCCGCCGACCGCCATGAAAACATAGCACCAGCCGTTGGTTATCATCCACGCAATACCAAAGCAAATAAGCAAATGCGGATTAAGAAGAAATCTTACCGCTTTTTTTAAAAACTTCTTTGTTTTATCAAGCCAATAGGCAAAAAAGCCGACCGACTCCTTGTCCTGAAGCGAGGTTGAAACCTTTTTTTGCTCTTTCTTTTCTTTGCTCATTTTTTCTCTTTTCTTAAAATTTATTTCGGTATTAATTTATGTTTTTATCGCTCAATTATCCCCGCTTTGAAAATTCGCAACCGCAATAATCTTGGCGGTATAAATCAAGCTCCTTCGAAAGCTCGATAGAACGCTTGTAGCCCTCGCGTTTTTTAAAATCGGACGGCAAATGCTTTACGCCATATTCCTCGCCGATTTTTTCGCCAAGTTCGCCAAGCAAGGCGGCGTTTTTATGCGGACTTACCGACAAGGTTGTTGCGAAGTAATCAAAACCGCCGTTCCTGGCCGCTTTTGCCGTTTTTAAAAGCCGAATTTTGAAACACTCGGTACAGCGAGCTCCGCCCTCGGGCTCGGTTTCAAGCCCTTTTACCGCCGTCAAAAACTCGCCGTGGTCATATTTGCTCGGTATAAGGGTTGCCCAACCCGTTTTTTCGACAACCTTTTTTTGATTTAAAAGCCGTTTTTCGTATTCCTCCGGCGGAAAAATATTAGGATTATAATAATAAAGGGTTATCTCGAAATATTTAGATAAGTATTCGAGAACATAACTGCTGCATGGGCCGCAACAGCTATGTAACAGTAATTTCGGCTTGGTTTCAAGCCCGTTTATAAGCAAATCAAGTTGTTTTTGATAATCGGTTTTCATATTCATCATCTCTTTTACAAAATGATACCAAAATGCTATCCCATTGTCAACAAAGTAAGAATTTTTTAAAAACGGGTAATAATATTACCGAAACTAAACGAAAAGGTCGGTTAAAAATCATGTTTTGGATAGGTTTTGCGGTAGGTTTATTTGTCGGAAGTATAGTTGGAATTGCCGCCATGTGTATAGTCGCAATCAACAGACAATGAAACCCTTGAGTTATTAAGAAAAACTCAAAATAATATTGTGCACATTTTACAAAAAACTATTATAAAGATTGGGTGGATTTTTTTGTAAAAATAGTGTATTATTATTATGTACCATTTTAATGTCGAGTGATATCGGCAAGAAAGGAATAATGCACATGAAAAACGCAAAAAAATTATTAGCTCTTGCAATTTCAATGCTCATGATCGTTGCAATGTTCTCCATTGTACCTATGGGCGTATCGGCAGAGGAAGAAGTTACTTCTTCTCGTCTTGACAATTGGCAGGGCAACATCGATGTTTCTGTTAAACCCGGAGATCCTCTTTATTTCTCCACAACCGAGCTCTATGTAGGCGATAAGCTCGTTCAGGGTCATAACGGCTGGTGGAAGACTGACTTCCCCAACGTACCGTTTACCGTTGACGGCGTTGCTTACACCGGCGCTATCACAGAAATTTTCATCCAGTCTCCGTCTAACAAAGACAATTTCTGGAAGAATATTTGGCAGGGTGGCGCCATTGACTACGTTCTTCCCGAAGCAGGTACCTACAAAGTAGTTACCAAGATGGAAAACGTTAAGGACGCCGACGGCAATGACGCAGGAACCATGTACAACGTTAATTTGTGCACCTTCGAGGTTAAGGCTCTTCCGCGTTTGTTTAGCGGCATTTTCACCGGCAACATCAACGCTTCCGTTAAGCCGGGTTCTCCGCTTGAATTCTCCACAACCGACCTTTTCGAAGGCGATAAGCTTGTTCAGGGTCACAGCGGTTACTGGACAGACTATTCTAACGTACCGTTTACCGTTGACGGCGTTGCTTACACCGGAGCTATCACCGATTTTAACATTAAAACTCCTTCCGGCAAAAACGAATTCTATAAGAATTTGTGGATGGGCGGAGCCATTGATTACGTTCTTCCCGAAGCAGGTACCTACAGAGTAGTTACCACAATGGAACGCGTTAAGGATGCCGACGGCAACAGCGTTGACAAAAAATACAACGTTGAATTGTGCACCTTCGAGGTTCAGGGCCTTCCCCGTATAACCAAGAACCTTGACGGCTACACCGTATTTAAGGGCAACATGGACATTTCCGTTAATCCGAACAACGTTGATACCCTTACCTTCTCTAACACCGACGACATCTACGTAGGTGATAAGCTTGTTAAGGGCTACGGCGGCAACTGGACTAACGCCGGCTGCCAGGGCATTAAATTTACCTCAAACGGCGTTAACTACACCGGCGCTGTTACTTGGTTAAAGATTACTGCTCCTTCCGGCAACACAGCCAGCTACGGCGTATGGAGCTATAAGAACGCTCTTGACTACGTCTTCTCTGTACCGGGCACATACAGCATTAGCGCTAAGTTCGAAAGAGTTAAGAACGAAGCCGGCGAATCCGTAGCTGACATTGATAACATTTATATCACTTCCCTTACCGTTAAGGACCTCCCGCGTCTTACATATACAACCCGCGGCGAAGTTAACTACGCCGGAACCAAGAACGTTACCGTTACTCCTACCACAACCCTCGAGCTCTCTACATACGACCTTTATGTAGGCGATAAGCTCGTTAACGGCTACAACGCTTGGTGGACCGATAAGAAAACCGTTCAGTTCGAATTAGACGGCGTTACATATCAGGGTAACGTTACACACCTCCACATCATATCTCCGTCCGGTAAAGACTGGTACAATAACATGTGGCACGGTGGCACCATTGATTACGTCCTTACCGAAGCCGGTACTTATACATTCAAACCGTCCTTCGAAAACGTAAAAGCATTAACCGGCGAAAGCCATGACAACGTTTACGACTTTGCTAACTATGCTGCCTTCGAGGTTAAGGCTTGCCCGCATAACTACGAGCTTACCGAAACCGTTGAAGCTAACTGCAACGCCGAAGGCTACGACCTTTACACCTGTTCTTACTGCGGCGCTACCGAAAAGCGCAACATAGTTGAAATCACCGGCGAACACAACTATGAGTTCACCGAAACCGTTGAGCCGACCTGTACCGCTAAGGGTTACGACCTCTACACCTGTTCCGGTTGTGGCTCCACAGAAAAGCAGAACGAAACCGAAATGGCTGAGCACGACTATGCTCTTACTGAGTCAGTTGAAGGTTCTTGTACAAGTGCAGCTTATGACCTCTACACCTGTTCTGTATGCGGTGGCACCGATAAGCAGAACGTTGTTGTTGCTCCGGGTCATGACCTTGCAAACGACAACGGTACCGTTACCTGTGCTAACTGCGATTACAGCAACACCTACGCAGGCGAAGCTACCACAATTACCTACTCTGTTAACGACGCAACCGGTCTTGACGGTTATACCAACGTTAACAACATCTCTGCTTTCGTTGGCGATACACTTATCAACGACGGCGGTTGGTGGGCAAACCACACCTTCAGCGCAGGCGAGCTTTCCGGCAAGGTTTACAACGCTTGGGTAGTTAAGGGCGACCTTGATTACTTCAACAGCTACCGTGAAGCACGTCTTGAAAACGGCGACTCTTATGTTGACAAGAACGTTACCTACGTTCAGGTTGGTTACGGCAATACTAAGGGCGTTACCCTTGACAAAGCCGGCACCTATATCATCGTTGCCGCTCTCCAGTGCTACGAAGGCAGCAACTTCCTCACCAATATCGAGCCTATCGTAATCGGCACAGTTGAAGTATTCGACGTTCCGGTTGAAGAAGATGTTGTTGGCGACATCGACGGCGATACCGAAATTACCGCCGGCGACCTCGTTGCCCTCCAGCAGCACGTTCTCGGTATTGCAACTATCGAAGATACCACCCTTGCTGACATCAACAAGGACGGCATCATCGACGCAGTTGATATCGTTATGCTTCAGCTTAAGGTTCTCGGTTATTAATCTTATCCGATAATCGTAAAAACTAAATAAGTTCAGCCTCCGTTCGGTTTTTGAACGGAGGCTGTTTTATTTTACGTTGAGGCAATTCTTGTTTTAATGCAAAGGCTATCCTGATTTGCGCGAAGGCATCTGTTTTAATGCGAAGGTTATTTTGTTTTTTTCTGCGGGATTGTTTTATTTTAAATAAAAAAAGGAGACGCTTTTTGGAAAAAAAGCATCTCCTTTTTATGCATTTATTTTTATAAATTCTTGTACACCTTATCTCTTATATGCTGCATACGAAGGTCAATTTTATTAATATCGTTAGCACATTCAAGAAGTTCCTTTTCAATTTCATGCATGTCGGCGTTTTCGTTTTTATATTTAAGGTCGTGTTCCTCGCTTGCCCAAAAGTCCATGGCAATTGTGCGAATTTGGATTTCAACCTTCATGGGAGTTTTTGAGTCGGAGAAAAACACGGGAACTTCAACAATCATATGATAACTGCGATAGCCATTCGGCTTTGGATTTTTTATGTAATCCTTTACTTTGATTACGGTTATATCGTCCTGGCAACTAAGCATACGTGCAATTTCATAAATATCGTCAATAAACGAGCATATTACTCGCACACCCGCAATATCATTAATATGCTTCTCAACGTTTTCTACCGTAACGTCAATTCCCTGGCGTTTCATCTTTTTAAGTATAGATTGGGGAGTTTTTATACGCGATTTTATAAAATCAATGGGGTTGCGACGGTATCTTACCGAAATTTCGTTATTAAGAACCTCTAATTTTGTTTTAATTTCAAGCAAGGCACACTCATACCTCATCATCATTTCGCGGTACTCGGTCGCCATGCTCAAAAACTCGCTAATTTCGGGGTTTATGTCATGATAATGCAAGGCGGTTGTTTTTAACTTGTTTGTCATCTCGTTTTTTCCTCTTTCGATGTATATTGATAGCTTTTTAACCTCTGCGCCGCTCGGCGAAGCAAAGATTTTTTGTATAAATCATATTATCGTATACGTGAAGTTTTCAAAGCGCAGGCGTGTGCCAACGTCGGTACCGAACGGTAAAAGCGCAAGAGCAATAAAAAGCTCGTTTTCGTTTTCGTCGGTTAAATAGGCATATTCGCCTTCAATTTTTGTAACAGTATAGTTTTTGGGTTCCATTTTATCGCCTCCCGCTAAAATTATACCATATTTTCTTTAATAGTTCACCTTAATTATTGCATTAGGTGAACGTTTTTGTTAAAATTTAATTAAACTTATAGTATTATACTTGAAGTCAAAGGTAAAATTTTGTTATTATTAAATTTAGAGTTATAGTAATAAAAGGGGTTATTTCATGCTTAAGCTAACTAATATTGTAAAAAGCTACTTAGCCGGAAGCACAAAGGTTGAGGCTCTCAAAGGAATAAGCATTGAGTTCCGTAAAAACGAGTTTGTTTCCGTACTCGGTCAATCGGGTTGCGGCAAAACGACCTTGCTTAACATTATTGGCGGACTTGACCAATACGACAGCGGCGATATGTCCATAAACAACCGCTCGACCAAAAATTTTAAAGATAAAGATTGGGACTCCTACCGTAACCATTCGATAGGTTTTGTTTTCCAAAGCTACAACCTTATTCCCCACCAAACGGTTTTAAGTAACGTTGAGCTTGCACTTACCCTTTCGGGCGTATCAAAGTCCGAGCGCCGCCGCCGCGCAGAAGAGGCCCTTGCAAAGGTCGGCCTTTCCGACCAGCTTAACAAAAGGCCTAACCAAATGTCGGGAGGACAAATGCAGCGAGTTGCTATCGCCCGAGCGCTTGTTAACGACCCCGAAATTTTGCTTGCCGATGAGCCTACCGGCGCCCTTGACAGCGAAACCTCGGTTCAGATTATGGAGATTTTAAAGGAAATATCCAAAGACAAGCTTATCATCATGGTAACCCATAACCCCGAGCTTGCCGAAAAATATTCTACGCGAATTGTGAAGCTCCTTGACGGCGAAATTATTAACGATTCCGATCCGTACGACTCGGAATATATACTTGAGGCCCCCGAAAAGAAAAAGGCGTTAAACAAAAAAGGCGGCAAAATGTCCATGTCCTTTTTAACCGCGCTTTCCCTTTCGCTTAACAACCTCATGACCAAAAAGGCCCGAACCTTTATGACATCCTTTGCGGGAAGCATAGGAATTATCGGTATTGCGCTTATCATGGCGCTTTCAAACGGCATTAACCTTTATATCAACCGCGTTCAGGAGGATACCCTTTCAAGTTATCCGATACAGATTGCCGCCGAAACGGTTGATATGTCAAGCCTTGTAACCAACCTTATGGGCTCAAACGACAAAAAAACAAATCACGAGCTTGACGCCGTTTATTCCAACTCGATTATGTACGAGCTGATTAACACAATGAACAGCGCCGAGGTAGAAACCAACAACTTAAAAAAATTCAAGGAATTTATTGAAAAGGACGAAAGCATTAAAAAGTATATCAGCGCCGTTCAGTATTCCTATGACTTAGATTTAAGTATTTACACCAAAGACTCCAACAACAAAATCGTCAAATCGGACGTAAGCGAACTTCTTTCGGGTATTTACGGCGCCGAAAGCAGCATGATGAACACCGGATATCAGCAGGCGTTTGCAAAAATGAACGTTTGGACCGAAATTTTAAGCAACCAGGACGGAAAGGGCATTAACGAGCTTACAAAAAGCCAGTACGATTGCATTTACGGCGAATGGCCGAAAAATTATAACGAGGTTGTACTTATAGTTGACAAGAACAACGAGATAAGCGACCTTTGCCTTTATGCGCTTGGACTTAAAACCTCCGACGAGCTTACCGAAGTATTTGCGTCGGCCATGAAGCAGGAGCAGCTTGATACAAAGGAAACAAAGTACAGCTACAAGGATATTTGCTCAAAGACCTTTAAGCTTATCCCGACAAGCACCTGTTACCAAATTTCCGAGGACGGCACAAACAAAGATTTGCGCGAAAGCGACGCGGGACTTAAATTTGTTTACGATAGCGGAATTGATATCAAAATTTCGGGTATTGTAAGGCCCAACGAGGAAGCTCTTTCCTCCTCCATGAGCGGTTCAATAGGATATACCCGCGACCTTACAACGCGTATCGTTGAAATCGCGGAAAAGAGCGACATAGTTAAAAAGCAAATGGAAAGCCCCGACACCGATATTTTCACGGGACTTCCCTTTAAAGTTGAAGGCACAAGCCAGTCAAGCGTAACCGACAAAGCAAACGCGTTTAAGGCCTATGCCGAAAGTCTTTCAATCGCCGACCGCGCCGAGCTTTACACGTCAATGATGTCGGAGCCGAACGACGACTATGTTAAGTCGCAGGTTGACGCCGCGATTGGACAAATGACGGTTGAGCAGCTACGCCAAATGTTAACCCAGGCGTATGCACAACAAATGGGCTCAAACACAGATGACGTTGCCGATTACATCAACAAGATGGACGACAAAACGGTTATGGAATATGCCGAGGAAGCAATTGGCGAACAGGCTCGTGAAAAGTATTCCGCCGAAAAGCGCGAATATTACGGCGCCATGACCGCAACGGCGCTTAACGAGTTGCTTGGCCATGCGTTGCCCAATTTTACCGAAGAAGAGCTCGCTCATTTCTACGATGTGCTTATGCCCGAAACGGCAAGCGTCACCTATGAGGACGCAATGAAAAAGCTCGGCTTTGTTGACCTTAGCAGTCCGACCGCGATAAATATTTACGCGTCGTCGTTTGACAACAAAGACAGTATCGCAAAAGAGATTACAAAATACAACGAAAAGCAAAAAACCGAGGACGACAAAATTGATTATACCGATTACGTCCAGCTTATGATGTCGTCGATTACGACCATTATTAACGCAATTTCGTATGTTCTTATCGCATTCGTTGCAATCTCGCTTATCGTTTCGTCGATTATGATTGGTATTATCACCTACATTTCGGTACTTGAACGCACAAAGGAAATCGGTATCCTCCGTTCAATCGGCGCTTCAAAGAGCGACATTTCCCGCGTATTCAACGCCGAAACCTTAATCATCGGATTTGCTGCGGGCGTTATAGGTATTGTAATTACTGTGCTTCTTTGCATACCGATAACCGCGGTTGTACGAGCTCTTACCGATATAAACAATATAAGCGCAGCATTGCCGTTTGGCGGCGCAATTGTATTGGTTATCATAAGCATGCTTCTTACCTTTTTCGCCGGACTTATTCCGTCGGGCGTTGCGGCCAAAAAAGACCCCGTTGAAGCGTTAAGAACCGAATAATATAATTTTAAAAGCCCCCTTGCGTTTAGCGGGGGCTTTTTTTGTCCACAATAATCGTAAAGGTGTGATTATTATGGACTATTTAAAAACATTTTTGGCGGCAGTTTCGTCGGTTGTTGTTTTATTTATATTGGCGAAATTGCTTGGTTACCGCCAAGTATCCGACCTTTCGATTTTTGACTACGTAAACTCGATCTCAATAGGCTCGATCGCCGCCGAGATGGCGACCTCCGAGGGCAAACAGGTTATTCATTGTTTAATCGGGCTTGGTGTATTTGCGTTGTTCACATTTGCTACCTCGATTTTGACCGATAAAAGTATTCGTATGCGCCGATTTATTACGGGTAAGCCCGTAATCTTGATGGAACACGGAAAAATGTACGACGAAAATTTTAAAAAGGTCAAAATTGACATGAACGAGTTCACCTCCGCATGTCGGTCGCAGGGCTATTTCGACGTATCTCAGCTTGACACGGTTATACTTGAGCCTAACGGCAGGTTTTCGATATTGCCGTTAACAAAAACGGCGCCGCTTACTCCCGCCGACATGAACATCGCCGTTACGCAAGAGGAAATTCCCGCCTGCGTTATAATAGGCGGAAAGCTTATTGAAGAAGCGCTTAGTTCGATTAAAATGACCGAGCAAACGCTTAAAAACAAGCTTAAAAAAGCGGGGTATAAATCGTACGACCGATTGTTTTTAGTGCTTATGGACAAAAGCGGAAACGTTACCGCCTTTCCAAGGTGCGGCGAAACCGATTGCGACGCTCTTGAATAAGCAAAAATTAAATGGTATACTGCATTTGGTGATAAAAAAATGCAGGATTTATCAAGGTGTGAAATTTGTCCGCGAAAATGCGGCGTCAACCGCGAAAAAGGCAACGCGGGCGTTTGCCGCACCGATAAAAAAATTTCAATAGCGCGGGCTGCTCCCCATTATTGGGAGGAGCCGTGTATTTCGGGCAAAAACGGCTCGGGAACGGTCTTTTTTTCTGGATGCAATCTCGGTTGCGTTTTTTGTCAAAATCGCGAAATAAGCCGTTTTTCGGTAGGTAAAGAGGTTTCGGTAGCCGAGCTTGCCGCCATATTTGAAAATTTGCAAGAAAAGGGCGTTCATAACATAAATTTGGTTACGCCGAGCCACTTTGTTCCCCAAATTTCGGCGGCGCTTGACATCGCCAAGCTAAATATCCCCGTTGTATATAATTCGGGCGGATATGATTTGCCCGAAACGCTTGACATGCTTGACAGCAAGGTTAAAATATTTTTGCCCGATTTTAAGTATATGAGTTGTTCCCTTGGCGAAAAATTTTCAAACGCTCCCGATTACCCCGAAATCGCAAAAGCGGCCATTAAAAAGATGTTTTCGCTTGGCGGTAAGCCGCGATTTGATAAGGACGGAATTATGAAAAGCGGCGTTATCGTGCGTCACCTTGTTTTACCCGACCACGCCGATGACTCAAAGGCGGTAATAAAATATCTTTACGACACCTACGGCGATAATATTTATATTAGCATTATGAACCAATATACCCCCGTTTGCGATACGGCTTATGCCGAGCTTGGCCGCGCCGTATCCGACGAGGAATACAACGAGGTTGTAGCCTTCGCCGAGAAAATCGGGGTTAAAAACGCCTTTATCCAAGAGGGAGGCACCGTTTCGGAAAGCTTTATTCCGGAATTTGATACAAAAAAAGACTGAGGAAATGAGTTGTACTCTTAAGGAAAGTAAAAAGTAGGAATGTAAAGCAAAAATCCGTCTGAGAAATCAGGCGGATTTTATATATTAAACTTTTTCAAATATATTGCATTTTTTCTTTTAGTGCGGTATGATTAGTATGAAAAGTATAACAAATATAATTTTCGGGGAGATAAGAAATGAAAAAAGATAAGTTTGTAGGAATAAGCAAAGTTGGAGAAAAAGGACAAATTGTAATTCCAAAAGAAGCGAGAGATATGTTTGATATAAGACCGGGAGATTCTATCATTGTCCTTTGTGATAAATCAAGAGGAATTGCTCTGCTTAAAGCAGACACAATAGACGATTTATCGGACAAAGTTTTCCCCAAGGAGAAGAACTAAGATGATAGCAATTGAAGTAGAGAATTTGACCAAAAAATACAAAGAAAAAGTAGTGGTCAACGGAATAAATCTAAAAATAAATCAAGGTGAATTATTTGCTTTGCTTGGCACAAACGGTGCAGGAAAAACAACAACCATTAAAATGTTGTCCACCTTGATTTTGCCCAACGATGGAAAGGTTAAAATCAACGGATTAAATGTTATTAAAGACAGACAAGAAATCAGGGAAATATTAAATATATCTCCTCAAGAAACCGCTATCGCGCCCAACCTTTCGGTAAAAGAGAACCTGGAATTTATGGCAGGGGTATATCAAATTTCAAATAAAGAAGAAAAAATCAACGAACTAATAAAAATGTTCAAATTAGATGAAGTATTAAATCAAAAAGCAAAAATTTTGTCGGGAGGTTGGCAAAGAAAAGTATCTATAGCAATTTCTTTGATAAATGACCCTAAAATATTATTTTTAGATGAGCCGACGCTCGGTCTTGACGTAATCGCGAGGAAAGAGTTATGGGCGGTTATAAAACACTTAAAAGGGAAAATAACAATAATATTAACAACCCATTATATGGAGGAAGCAGAAAAGTTATCGGACAGAGTTGGCATAATGGCGAAGGGCAATTTGCTGACCGTTGGAACTTCAAATGAATTGATAGCGAAAACGGGTGCTGAAAATTTTGAGGATGCCTTTGTAAAAATAGCAACGGGGGGCGAATTATAATATGAGAATAATAAACTTTGCAAAAAGAAATTTTAAAGAAATAGCCAGAGACCCGTTAAGCTTAATTTTTGCTATAATATTACCTTTGTTTTTGCTATTTGTTTTTCAACAATTTAATATACCAAACGAAAGCTATAAGTTAGAAAACTTTACTCCGGGAATGGTAGTTTTTGGCTTTTCTTTTATTACCCTCTTTACAGCAATGCTAATTAGCAAAGATAGAACAACTTCACTGTTAATAAGATTAGGGGTAAGCCCTATGAAATCGAGAGAATATATTTTAGGTTATATGTTATCAATTATTCCTATCATATTAATTCAAAACACATTGTTTTTTCTTTTAGCTATTGGATTAGGGCTTCGCTTTAGCATAAATATCTTTTTTGCAATACTTGTGTCAATAGTTATAGCGGTTTTGTTTATTTCTATAGGGATAATTATAGGAAGCGTTGCTACCGAAAAGGCATCGTCGGGAATATCCAGTATTATAGTTCAAATTGTATGCTTTACAAGTGGAATGTATTTCCCAAAAGAAATGTTGGGAAAGGGATTTGGAACGATTTGCGAATACTTACCTTTTGAATCTTGCTTGACAATATTAAAAGGGGTAATGCATAATCGTTTTCAAAATATTCAGCTAAGAAATGTTATTGTATTTGTTATTTATGCAGTGGTTGTTTTTGTTATCTCGGTGATAATTTTTAATAGGAAAATGACAAGCGATAATAAATAATGTCTATCCTTTGTGTGAAGCAACAAAGGGTTTTAGGTTCTCCTAAAGTGTGGAAAATTTGATATACATTTTCCCTGCTTGTTACGGTATGAGACAAAATTAAAAGATGCACGAAAAATTTCGTGCATCTTTTTTGCTGTCCTTTAGAGTACGACTCTAAATCCTCAGTCTTTTTTTAATTATTGCATAACCTTAATAATATGCTGCGGGCAGGCTTCTTCGCATTTTCCGCAACCGACGCATTTATCGTTATCAACGGCAGCAACAAAATTCGTAACCGTAACGGCGCCGTATTCGCAAACCTTTTGACATTTCATGCAACCGATACAACCCGTTTTACAAACCTTGCGGGTTTCGGCGCCCTTGTCGGCGTTTTTGCAGGTAACGACGGCGCGGGAATCGGCGTCGATAACTCGTATAACCTGCTTCGGGCAGGCGGTAACGCATTTTCCGCAACCGCCGCAAAGCTCTTTGTCCACAACGGCAACCCCGTTAACAACCGCTATCGCATCGTTTTGGCAAACGGCGGCGCAGTCGCCAAGTCCCATACAGCCGTAACGGCAAGAGGCGGGTCCCGAGGCAACCAACGCGGCGGCGGCACACGAGTTTAAGCCGTGGTAATCGAATTTATTTTCGGTAACGTCGCGGTTTCCGCTGCACATAACAACGGCGTATTTTTTACGGACATCGCCGACGTCGGCGCCCATTATTTCGCCGATTGCTTTTGCGGTTTCGGCGCCACCGGGGGCGCATTGAGTAAGCTCGGCCTCACCGGCGGCGATTGCGGCGGCGTAGCCGTCACAACCGGTATATCCGCAGGCGCCGCAGTTAGCGCCTGGCAACACCTCACGCACCTTTTCAACACGCTCGTCGGTTTTTACGGCAAGGAAATGAGACGCAAGCGAAAGCATAACGCCGCAAACAAGTCCTATCGCCGCAACAATTATTACGGGAACAAGTATTTCCATAAGTCACAGTCCCCCTTTATGCAAACAGGTTTTCGACAATTCCGCCGAAACCGAGGAAGGTAAGCGCCGTAATCGACGCCGCAATAAGCGTTATAGGCAAGCCCTGAAGCGCTTTCGGAATATCGCAGGATTCCATGCGCCCTCTTACACCCGAAAAAATCATCATCGCAACAAGGAAGCCGATACCTGCGCCGAAAGAGTTTACGAGTGACTCGGCCAGCGTATAGCTCTCGCTTATATTAAGCACGGTTACGCCCAAAACGGCACAGTTGGTTGTTATAAGCGGCAGGTAAATTCCGAGCGCCTGATAAAGCGGCGGCGAAAACTTCTTTATGGCCGTTTCGATAAGCTGTACCAACGCGGCGATTATAAGAATAAATACAATCGTTTGCAAGTATTCAAGGCCGTATTTAACAAGAATATAGTTGTGTACCGGCCAGGTTGCCGCCGTTGCGATTACCATAACCAAGGTTACGGCGACGCTCATTGAAAAGGCGGTAGACGGTTTTTTAGATACGCCGAGAAAGGGGCAAATTCCGAGGAATTTGGCAAGCACGAAGTTATTGGTCAATATGGCGGTAAAGAAAATGATAAGCATTTCTTTCATCATGCTTCCTCACCTCCCATATTCGATGGGCAAGCCGGGCATGAAATACAATTTCCGTCGCACGACTTAGTCGGAGCCTTTTCAAGGCGGGCAGAAAGCTTATTGGCAAGGGCAATAAGTATTCCGAAAACGAAAAATCCGCCGGGAGGCAACAACATAAGGGTCATAGGAGTTATAAAGTTGGCCGTAACGGTTACTCCGAAAAGGGTTCCTGCGCCAAGCAGTTCTCTTATCATGCCCATAAGCACAAGGGCCGCCGTAAAGCCGATACCCATGCCAAGTCCGTCGCATATAGACGGTATAACCTTGTTTTTACCGGCGAACATTTCGGCTCGCGCAAGAATTATACAGTTTACAACGATAAGCGGCAAATAAATGCCGAGGGCGGAATAAAGACTGTCGTAAAAATAGGCTTTAAGAAGCATTTGAATTATCGTAACAAAGCCCGCGATAACCGTTATGTAGGCGGGAATACGTACTTTATCGGGGATAACTTTACGTAAAAGCGAAATGGTAAGGTTAGAGCCGATAAGCACGAAGGTTGCGGCAAGTCCCATGCCAAGTCCGTTTATGGCCGAGGTGGTTACAGCAAGGGTAGGACAGGTACCGAGGACAAGGCGCAAAACGGGGTTTTCTTTAACTATACCGTTTTTAATAATATCTAAATTTTTCATTTATTTGCCCTCCCCCTTAACGCTTTCATAAATCGCCGTTGCCTGGCTTACTGCGTCGCATACGGCTCGCGAGGTCATGGTTGCGCTTGTTACGGCTACAATTTCGCCGCCGTCCTTTGTAACCTTAATTTCGCCCGATTTACCGACGAACATATCGGTAAACTCGGATTTAGCAACGTTTTGGCCAAGCCCCGGAGTTTCGTCGTCGCAGGAAAGCACCGTCACGGCGGCAATAGTGCCGTCGGCGTTAATTCCCGTCATAACGTTCACAAGGGAACCCGAATATCCGCTTTTTGCCGCGGTTGTTATTACATAGCCAACCGTTTTGTCGCCTTTTTTAGCGGCAAAACAGCCGTCCTTTATTTCATCGTAGCTGTCGGCGGGGAGCACAACCGAACGTGCCGATTGCTCAGCCTCCCTTTCGGCGGCGGCAATAGTGCTTTTTGTAATAAGGTCAACCCCCGCAATGGCGGCGGTAACAACAACGCAAATTACCGTAAGGATAACGGCCGGTTTTATAAATTTCATTTATTTCGCCGCCTCCTTTTTCTCCTTTTGAACGCCAAACGGCTTTGAAATTACAAGTCGGTCAATTTGCGGAGTTAAGATGTTCATAAGCAAAATGCTGAACGATGCGCCCTCGGGCAACGAGCCGTAAACTCGAATAACGGCGGTAACAAGTCCGCAACCAACGGCGAAAATAACCTTGCCAAGCTTTGTGTTCGGGGAGGTTACGTAATCGGTGGCCATAAAAAACGCGCCGAGCATAAGTCCGCCCGAAAGCACGCCTTTAATCGGGTCCTCGCCGCAAACAAAAAGCATAAACGCGGTTGTACCGACGTAAACGACGGGGATTATCGGGGATATAACCTTTCGGCAGATAAGATAAACGCCGCCGATAATCAACGCAAGGGCGCAGGTTTCGCCCATTGAGCCGCCCGTAAGGCCGAGGAACATATCAAGGTAGTCGGCGTTTCCCGCATAAGTTGAGGCAAGCGGCGTTGCCGTTGTAACGGCGTCGCCCTTAAGCCACGAAAAGGGCTCTACCCAATTGGTCATTGCGGCGGTAAAGGACATCGTAAGCACAATTCGGCCGACAATAGCAGGGTTGGCAAAATTTTGACCCAAGCCGCCAAAAAACTGCTTTACTACAACTATGGCAACGGCGGCGCCGATTATAGCCATCCATAACGGAAGGGTTGACGGAAGGTTAAGCGCCAATATAAGGCCGGTTACAACCGCCGACAAATCGCCGCAGGTTCCTTCGCGTTTCATTATCTTTCGGCTTGCCCATTCGCTAAAAACGGCCGAGGCAATACATACGGCGATAAGCAACGCGGCGTTATAGCCAAAATAGATTATACTTATTACTGCGGCGGGAACAAGCGCAATTATAACGTCAAGCATAATGCGTCTTGTTGAGGCGCCGCTATGGATATGCGGAGACGGCGAAACAAGTAATTTATCCATTTTTTATCACCTTACCTTCTGTTTAGCGAGCTTCATGCTTTGTACAAGCGGCCTTGCGGCGGGACAGCCGAACGAACAGCAACCGCATTCCATACAGTTAAGCACGTTAAGCTTTTTAAGTCGGTCGATATCGTTAGTTTTAAGCGCCTGCTCTACCGATACAGGCATAAGTCTCATAGGACAGTTGTTTATACATTTTCCGCAACGGATACAAGCCGTAGGCGTAGGAAGTTTTGCGTCCTCTTGGTTAAAAAGCAGAATTGCGTTGGTTTGTTTCATAACGGGGAATTCCGGCGTATATGCCGCCATACCCATCATGGGGCCGCCGTTTATAACCTTTTTCGGGTCGCATTTTGTTCCGCCCGTAAACTCAACAACGTCGCAAAGGCGCGTTCCGATAGGCGCATAAACGTTCATCGGGTTTTTAACGGCGCTTCCGTCAACGGTAATTCGCTTTGCTACAAGGGGCATTCCCGTTTTCATGTAACGCGAGATAAAAGCAACCGACGCAATATTCATTACAACGCAGCCGACGTCGGACGGTAGCTTGCCCGCAGGGACTTTTCGTCCCGTTGCGGAGTAAATCATAACCTTTTCGGCGCCCTGTGGGTATTTTGAAGCAAGCTTCATAATCTTTACGGCGTCGCCGTCGCGGTCGTCCTTTGCGGCGATTTCGGAAAGAATTCTTATCGCCTCGGGTTTGTTATCCTCAACGCAGATTATAACCCTATCAACGCCGAGCAAGTCCTTTACTTTATACACGCCGTCAAGGATATCTTCGCTTTTTTCGATACATTCGCGGTAGTCGGCGGTAATATACGGCTCGCATTCGGCGCAGTTAATAATAAGCGTGTCTATTTTTTTATCCTTAGGCGGAGAAAGCTTTATTGACGCAGGGAAACCCGCGCCGCCAAGGCCTACGAGGCCGCTTTTACGCACGGCGGCAATAAAATCGTCGTGATTATTTATTTCGGGAGGAGTTATCGTTTCGTCAACGGCCATTTCGCCGTCCGATTCGATTACTATAAACGGCATCATTTGGCCGGTTACAATCGGTTTTTCCGAAATTTCAACTACCGTTCCCGAAACCGACGCATGTATCGGCGCGGAAAAGGGTTTATCGGAGTCGGCTATAAGCTGGCCTACCTTAACGGCGTCTCCCTTTTTAACAACGGGGATACACGGGGCGCCGATATGCTGTTGAACGGGGATATAAACCCGTTCGGGCGGCGGCATTATCACCGTTTCGCAGTTCATCGTATTTTTTCGATGGGGTGCTTTAACTCCGCCAAGCGGTCTCTTTACAGGTTTTAGCAGGTTGGTTATCTTCATAATTTATCTTTTCCTCCTAAAATGCGGGCTGCATAGGTTGAAGTATATTTCATTATAAGCGAGGTTATACTGCCCGAAATTACGGCAAAAACGATAAGAAAGGGCGCATAGTAAAACACGGTATCCCCGACAATAAAAAAGGATACAAAAAGTTGAGCCAAATTATGACTTACGGCGCCCGTTATTCCCAAGGATATAAGGCTTTCCTTTTTATTTTTCGCAAGCAGGAATATCACAAGCGACGATAAAATTCCGCCGGCGGCGGACATCGCTCCCGCCGTTACCCCCCTTGTTAAAAGGGAGAAAATCCCCTTTGCAAGCGAGATGAAAACCGACGGAATAAGCATGCCGTTCATTGACAAAAACATGGTTATTATATTCGAAAGTCCGAGCTTTGCCCCCGGCGGCATAAAGGGAAGCGGCGGTATCATGTTTTCGGCGGCGGAAAGGGCAACCGCTACGGCGGCAAACACGCCGAGCAAAGCCACCCGCTTGGCCGTTATCTTTTTATTTACCATGTTACACCGTCCGTTTCGCGGTAACCCGAAACCCTTACCGAAACCTTATTCGGCAAGCAAACGGCGGTGTCACCCTTGTTTTTGAGCTTTCCCGTACCGACGCAAATTTTATCCTTGCAATCAGATTTTTCAATTCTCGCCGCGCCTTTTTCGATAACAACAACCACTTCGCCGACGGCATATTCGGTGTCGATACTAAGCGGCAAGGTCGCTTTAAGCTCGCCGTCGGCCATTATCTCGACCGTTTTTCCTTCGTTTTTCGGCATAAAGATAAAAACGCCGCCGAAAACAAGCAACGCCGCAACGAGAATTATATCGCTCGGTCGAAAAAAAGGTCGTTTCATAGCAAAAATCCTATTTTAAAACATAATCGTTATTTATAAGCGTAAATTTATCGCTTAGCCCGTCGGTTACAAAAATTTCGTTTTTCGACGTAACAAAAACGGCGTCGGCTCCGTAGCTTTTGAGCAGCTCGGTCGATTTTTCCTTACCCAAAATAAAGCAGGCGGTTGACAACGCGTCGGACATGGCGCCGCTTTTTGCGACGACGGTGACGCTTTTTAGCTCACTTATCAAGGGGTATCCCGTTTTTGCGTCGAAAATATGATGATACTTTTTGCCGTCCTTTTCAAAAAAGCGTTCTTCGCTGCCCGACGTGGAAATAAAAGCGGTTGTATCAAATTTAAGCGAGCCTAAACTGTTGTTTATATTGCCCGGGGTCGCGATATCAACGGTAAATCCGCCGTTTTTTTGTCCGAAGCAAAGAATACTTCCGCCGACCGAAACAACAGCGGCGTCGGCTCCGTTTGATTTAAGCAAATCATAAACTTTGTCGCAGGCGTAGCCCTTTCCGACCGAGCCAAAATCAAGCGCCGCCGACGGGTTAGACAGGGTTACGTTATCCCCCGAAACAAAAATTTCGCAGTCGCATTTTTTGAGCGCCGCTGAAATATCAACCTCGCTCGGCAAATCGGCTTTTTCGGTACCTATTCCCCACAAATCGCAAAGTTCACGCAACGTAAGTGAATAGCGACCGTCGGTTGCTTTACAAACGGGCAAAAGCTCGCCAATAAGCTCCGCCGCCGTTGGCGCAAAAATTTCATTTCCGCCGGCGGCGTTAATTTTGGCCGTTTCGCTTGATTTAACGTTCCACGAAATTTTATTTTCGGTCGCCGTTATTTCTCTTAAAGCCGCCGAAGCGTTATTTTCGCTTTCCTTTCCATAGACGGTAACGCTTACCATTGTATTCATGGCGAAACCGTCTAATCGGTAGCCGCTTGTATTGCCGCAAGAGCAAAAAGCAAGGCAAACCGACAAAATTACAGTTAAAATTCTTAGTTTCAACTTTACTCTCCTATTGTAGCATTTTATGCTATGCTTTTTCAACACATTGGAGCAAAAACTTCGCTACTCCGTCCTCGGTATTTTTTTCAATTACAATATCGGCGGCGTTTTTTACCTCGTCGCATGCGTTTCCGACGGCAACGCTTACGTCGGCCGCCTCGAACATTCCGAGGTCGTTATAATTGTCGCCGAACGCAACAATTTTTTCGTATCCCATTTGACGTAAAAGCTCTATACCCGCTTTTTTATTTGCTTTTGCGAAAAAAACCTCCAAAAAATAATAGTCGGAATAATTATCGGCGTAAAGCACATAGTCGGCGCCGTCAATTTTCTCAACGCGGTCGGCTATTTTTCGTAAAAGGTCGTAACGGTTAACTCGATTTATGTATATTACGTTATCGCAGTTGTAATTTTCAACCGTACTGTATACCTTAAAAAGCTTTTTACGGCGTTCAAAAAATTCGGTTTCGTAATCGGTCGGGTCTTTGCCAAATTGGATATCAATATCGTCGGTGTAGGAATAAACGTTCGGGTCGCAGCCCTCGGCGCGAAAGGCGTCAATTACCTTTTCAGCAACGCCGTCGGGATAGCGGAAAACGTTTACCGCCCTTTTATCGGCCAATTCGTAAAGAAAAACACCGTTCATAAGCACGGCCGGCGCGCTTGTTTTAAGCCCCTTTGTCACTTCCCCCGCCGAACCGTAGGAACGGGCGGTTGCAAGCGTAAAATTCATTCCCCCGTCGACAAGGCGGTTAATTGTGTCGCGGGTAAAGTCGCTAAGCTTTGCGCCGTCGCCAAGAAGCGTTCCGTCAAGGTCGGTTATATAAAGGGTTTTCATTGGCAATTCTCCAACTCCTCCGTCGCCTCGGTCCATTGGTTAAGCTTTTGTTCCATTTCGGTTTCAAGCTCGGCAAGGCGTTCGGTGATTTCGATAGTTTTTTTATAATCGGCGGCTACCTCCTCCGACAAAAGCTCGTCGTTAAGCTTGGTCGTTTCGCTTTCGATTTCGGCAAGGCGGGCTTCAAGGTTTGTTATACTTGTGCGAAGCTTTCTCATTTTTGACTGCTGTTCTTTTTTCTCTTTATAACTAAGTCCGCCGCTGCCCATAACCTTTTGAGCTTTTTGTTCCTCCACGGGCGGTTTCCGTTTTTCAAGATAGTAGTCGTAGTTCCCGCGATATTCAAGCACCTCGCCGTTTTCCATCGACCATATTTTGTCGCCAAGTCGGTTTATAAATCGGCGGTCGTGCGACACGATAAGCATCGTTCCGTCAAAGGCAAGCAACGCGTCCTCAAGCGCCGTTCTTGAGTAAATATCGAGGTGGTTGGTCGGCTCGTCAAGAAGAAGGAAATTCGCCCCCGAAAGCATAAGCTTAAGTATTGCGAGCTTTGCTCTTTCGCCGCCCGACAAATCGCCAACCTTTTTAAACACGTCGTCGCCGCGAAAACGGAAAAGGGCAAGGGCGTTTTGGATTTCGGTACGGGTCATGTTGCGGTGCTCGTCCCAAATTTCGTCAAGCGCGGTTTTTTCGTCGTGCAAGGTGCGCTGGGTTTGGTCAAAATAGCCGCATTTTACCCCTGCGCCAAAACGCACCCCGGTACCTGCCATGATTTCTCGGATAAGGGTGGTTTTTCCGCAACCGTTTGCTCCGAGCAAAAATACCCTCTCGCCACGCAAAATGTCAAGCCTTACGTCCTTATAAAGTACGCGGTCGCCGTATGCTTTTGTGGCGCCGTTTATGTGCAAAACCTCGTTGCCCGTAACGTTTTGGGGCGTAAATTTAAAGTGAATGTCGCTGTTTTCAATAATCGGCTTGTGCAAGGTTTCGCGCAGACGGTCGACCTGCTTTTGCTTTGAGTCGGCGGTGCGAATGTTGCGCTCCTTGTTCCATCGGTGTTGTTGCTCGATAATGCCCTCTATGCGCTCAATTTCTTTCATGGTATTTTCGTATTCGCGCATTTCCGATTCGACACGTATCGCTTTTAATTTCATATATTCGGAATAATTTCCGTTGGTTACAAAAACTCGGCCACCCTCTATTTCGGCGGTGCGGTTGGTAACCGCGTCAAGAAAATATCGGTCGTGGGACACGATTACGGCGGCGCCTTTATAACTACGCAAATAATCCTCAAGCCATTCGCAGGAGGCGGTGTCAAGATGGTTTGTCGGCTCGTCAAGCAAAAGTAAATCGCTTGGCGCAAGAAGCAGCTTGGCCAGCGAAATTTTCGATAACTGGCCGCCCGAAAGCGAGGTAAGCGGCAAATTCATTTGCTCGTCGGTTAGTCCCAAGCCGATAAGCGCCGAACGGGTGCGGCTTTTATAGGTTAATCCGCCCGAAAGCTGATACTTTTCCTGTAACTCGTTATGGCGGTTAATTGCGTCGTGAGAATGGTCGGTTTCAAGGCGCTTTTCGGCGGCAAGCAGGGCGTTTTCGGTTTCGATTAAATCTTCAAAAACCGACAACGCCTCCTCGTATCCCGTAACCGAGCCTTTTGCGGCAACCATTTGACGCATATATCCGACTCGTAGCCCTTTTGAACGGACTACGGCGCCTCCGTCGGGGTCGGTTTGGCCCGTCAGGATACGGAAAAGGGTGGTTTTGCCGGCGCCATTAGGCCCGATAAAACCAAATTTATCGTTGTCTTTTATTTCAAACGTAACGTCGGAGAAAAGGGTATCTCCGCCGAAGCTTTTTGCTATTTTATCAACCGAAAGAATTACCATCTCATGCGTCCTTTTTTGATTATTAAATTCATTTTACCACATCGTTTTCAATATAACAATACGCTCATCGCACCCTATTTTATATTTTTTTAAAAAAATGCTTGCATTTATTCGCAAGTTGTGATATTATACTTTGGCACGAATAAATATGCGCTTGTAGCTCAGCTGGATAGAGTGACTGGCTACGAACCAGTAGGTCAGGGGTTCGAGTCCCTTCAAGCGCGCCATATAAAAGACGTACCTTTTCGGTACGTCTGTGATATTTGTGTGAAACTCATGGGACTCGAACCCTGAGAGTGTGAGCGGCGTTAAAAAACAGTCCGGTGTGACTGTTTTTAGCCGCGAAGTCCGCAGCGGCTATGCCGCAAGGATGCCAGACGCACGACAAAGTCAAGTGCGGCTGTGTCCCTTCAAGCGCGCCATATAAAAGACGTACCTTTTCGGTACGTCTTTTATATTTGTGTGAAACTTATGGGACTCGAACCCTGAGAGGGTGAGCGGCTTTTCAACAAATCGTATCCTCACGCGGTAAAAAAATAAAAACCGATACCTAATCTTGTTCAAAACAGGGTATCGGTTTTTATATTTTATCCATTTTTGTCACCTTGACAGTTAACTTCTTGTTTGCGTATTATTTCCACTCCCGGAATACGGATTAATATTCCTTCGTCAGTTCCAAGCATCTCAACAACGTCGTTTTTTTCGATACAGTACAACTTTCTTAATTCGACGGGAAGGACAATACGGCCAAGATTATCAACCGGTCGAGTAATTCCGATTTTCATCATTTTTCAACTCCTTTCATCTTTACTGTTTCTTATATGCCAATATTAGCACAAACTGAATGGTGAAAATTGTCGAATTGTGTTGTCAATGTAAAAAAAGTTGGTAAATTTAGGTAATTTAATGATTTCTTAATAAAAATTTTTTCGTATATTGCGATTATGTCGATATGTTGACGATTAAGACGCAATGTATTATAATACTAAACATAGGGTTAATTCTTTAATATAATTTTAGGGAGAGAAAATTATGAAAAAAACATTAGTTAAAATCCTTGCATTTTGCCTTGTTGTTATGTTCGCCATTTCTGCGACCGGTTGCTTCGGTTCATCAAGCAGCGGCGGTAACAATATCGGCGGTAACATCGGCGGCAACATCGGCGCAACCACATCGGCAACCCCGAACAACGCCACCGATTTTGGTGACATCGCTATTTCAATCAAGTCTTGCGAAATAACAACCGATTCCGCCGGTAAAGACATCGCAATCGTTACATACGGTTTCACAAACAACGATTATGACACCGGCATGTCCTTCTTTGCGTGCGTTAACGATTCGGTTTCGCAAAACGGCGTTGAGCTCACTGAATCAAACGCGCTTAAGGGTCAGTTTGATTTGTTTAACCCCGACGAAGTTAAACAGGTTGCTAAGGGCGAAACCATCGACGTAAAGGTTGCCTACGAGCTTCAGGATACCGTTTCTAACATTACCGTTAAAGCAAGCAAAACCGTTTCCATTGCAGGCGAAAACTCTACCGTTACTCAGGTTTTTACAATCGAGCAATAAAAAATTTTAATTACAACAAAAGAGCCGCAGGAATTAATCCTGCGGCTCTTAATTTATTTTTATTAGTTTTCTTCTTCAAAATACGGCATAGCCATAAGCTCGTCGTCAATCGCCTTAATTTGGGTAAGCATGATATTATAAGATAACCGTAAAGCATCCTGTTCTTCCTATCGACCACCCACTGAAGGGCATAGTCAAAATCCTTGTTGACATCATCATAATATATGGTCTGTACAAGCTGCGAAGACTTCATGTCC
>JAFNUO010000024.1 GCA_017383985.1 Clostridia bacterium
CCTATTTAAAAGATCAAAATATAATTTTTATAAAAAGATTCCGGACTGCTTTTTTCGTGAGTTTATTCTTGCCCCCGATTGTGGCGAGGACTCTTTTGTGCAGTTTGCCAAGAAACACAAGATGATTGTAACGAAACCCGATACAGGCTCTTCCGGAAGAGATGTAAGAATTTTAACATATATAGATGACGAGAAAGCGCGAGAGTTTTTTTCTAAACTGTCAGAAAGCACTGTTTGTGAAGAGTTTATTTGTCAGCACGAAAAATTGTCAGAGATGAGTCCTTTTTCGGTAAACACCATTAGACTTGTTACGCTTCTGGAAAACGACAACGTAGAAATTATTTCCGCAACATTAAAGACCGGCGGACGAATTGGCGTAATTACGGACAATCTACAGCAAAACGGCGTTGCCGCGCATATTGATGTCAATACGGGAACTATTTTTACTCATGGTTTTGATTTAGATAATAATTTGCATGAAAAACATCCTATTTCCGGCGTTCAGTTTTTGGGTTTCGATATACCAAATTGGGATAAGGCGATTGAGCTTGTAAAAACGGCTCATATGCAATTACCTCAATGTCAGTTGTTAGGCTGGGATATCGCCATTACACAAACCGGCGCCGATATCATTGAGGCAAATAACTGCCCCGGCCCGCCTCTCATGCAAATGGCATGTCCAATACCCAGGGGCGAAAAGATTTTGAAAGCGGCTCGCAAAGCAAAAAAGAAAAAATTGCCTAAGCGTAACAAATTATCCTCTTTACCGCAATAAACCGATTAAACGACAATTTGTTTTTATTGCGAAACAAACCGTTATAAGGTAATTCATAAAGTAAACCCCTTAAAATAATTAGGTTTAAAATTTAACGTAAAAAACACCTCTTTGTAAAACGGCAAAGGGGTGCTTTTTTTAGTTCAAACAGGCGGGTTTAAAAATATTGTAGAAAAGCGATATGGAGTATGTTATAATAAATTGACATATAGTAGGAGGTTACTTAAATTGAAATACATTGACGAAAAATTTAAAGCGGTTAGCCCCGCGAAAACCGTTGAAAAAATTAAAGATATATTAAAAAAGCTTAGGTATTGAAACCGAGGAGAGATGGAAAGAATCGGGGTTAGACAACTGTTGGAGTCTTAATCTTGTTGCCAACGGCGGCACTCCGATGGCTAACGGCAAGGGAGTTACCGAAGATTTTGCCCGAGCAAGTGCATACGCGAGTTTATTGAACGACTTTAGGGCGGATTGTTCTTTTATAAATTCCAGGACATAATTCGCAAGCCCGAAATGTATATCCAAAACTATGCACCCGACGTTAAATACCTTACCGCCGCCGAGCTTGAGGAAAGCGCAGATTGGTTCGATTACATCATAAACGAATACGGCGGAAACATTACAAGAAAGTCGCTTGTGAAATTTTGCAAGTTGTACGGCTGTACCGACGGCGACAAAATTGCAACTGTCCCCTTTTATAGCTTGTTTGAGGATAAGTATGTTTATTTGCCCATAGGGTTTATTGACCAAATTTACGGTACAAACGGCTGTTGCGCCGGAAACACTCGAAACGAGGCTTGGGTTCATGCGCTTTCAGAAATGATGGAACGCAGAGGCTCGCTTACTATGCTTACAAGCGGAAAGTCAACCGCACCCATTTCACAAGAAGTATTAGAGCAGTTCCCCATCGTTAAAAATATTATAAATCAGGTACGCGAAAACGGAAAATTCGATATCCAAATTTTCGATTATTCCCTCGGTAACGGATTTCCGGTTATTGCAACAAGATTAATTAACAAGGAAAACCAAGATTATCGCGTTAACGTTGCGGCCGACCCCGTTTTGGAAATTGCTATTCAAAGAACATTGACCGAAATGTTCCAAGGCAAAAGCATTAAAGAGTTTACATCGGCCCATAACGGCACAATTTTGAACAATATAGACGATTTCCCGATTGGCAGCAACATTTTAAACCAACTTGAAACCTCAAGCGGTATTTACACCGCCGATTTTTTCGCGGAGGAGCTTACCTGCTCAAAAGCCGCCACCGATTTCGCCGACAACAGCGATAAAACAAACGACGAGCTATTACAATATATGCTCGAATTGTATAAAGCGCTTGGCAAGCCGGTTTACGTCCGAAATTTTTCATATTTAGGATTCCACAGCTACCGATTCATTGTACCCGGATTTTCGGAGGCAAAGGCGGTTAATCTTCAAGATATTTTACCCGACGCATTAGCTTCGGAGGCAAGCAAGGTTCTTAAAGACGTTGCCTCCGCCGACGATTATGAACTAAATTTGCTTTTGAAACACAGTAAATCCATTAGCACGATTTTCGGCAGATATTATCATTTTAATCGACTTTCGGGATTGCCGTTTGTCGGCGCTGATGGCACTATGCTTATTTCTCTTTCCCGTTCGTACGCCGCATATAAGTTAAAAGTGTATGATGAGGCGGCAAGACAGCTTGGCGCGATTATAAGAAACGCGTTATTTGACGAAAAATTACGGAAATATTTTGCTTGTGTTGCAAGATATCTCACCTTAATAAAAAGCGGAATTAGCGAGGACAAGATACGGGTTATCTTGTATAAATTCTTTGAAAAAGAATATGCCGATATGCTTTTTGAGGCAATCGACAGCGGCGCATCTCCGTATGACGAGTATTTGCTTAAATGCGACCTTGAAAGCTGCGACAGTTGTAAGTACAGAAATAGTTGCGTTTACAACGAATGTAAAGAAATGAACATCAGAGTCGGACAAGAGTATAAAAAATTCACCGACGGTCAAAGCAGAGAGCAATTCGCGTTAGATTTTTAAAATTCAGGTGGTTAAAAATGAAAAAATTAGCTATTCTATTTATAATTTCGGTGTTGATTTTTTTGGCGGGTTGCGGCCCAAATGCAGGCACATTGCCGCCCGCTACCTCAAACATGCCGGTTCTTGACGCCATCTCGGACGATTTTTGCATAAAAAATGACCAAGGCGAAGTTATAATAACAAGCGTTGACGTTATTGGCGTAGACCACTTTTCAGATAAAAATACTGAATATGGCGTAATTATTTATTTTAACGAAAACGGCACCGAAAAGTTTTACGAAATGACAAAACGCAATATCGGCAAAACAAGCTTTATTTATGTTGGAGGCCAACTTGTCCAAGCTCCTCTTATCGTTGAGGAAATTGACGAAGGCAGCACAATACTTAGATGCTCCGACAAAGATATGCAGGATAAGCTCTTTAATCTTTTAACCGATTAAAATAAAAGTTATATAACGATATTGTATTTTAAAAACAAGCGGTATTATATTTATAGCAAAGTGACGTAACCAAACAATACACAAAAACAGAGTGATGCATTATGAAAAAAGCAAATATGCGAACAAAAAAGAATAAGAAAACGCTGGTTTTATCGGTATTATCGTTTTTTATTGTGTTGGCGATGTGCACCTCGGTTGCCGCCGTTTCGGATTACTATAGCAATAAATCGGCCGGACTTAAGGTATCGGTTATGCCAAAAGATACGGTTATTGATTTTGATATTCCGAACAAAGAGCCTGAACCCGAAATTTCAGAAAAGGCATATACTCTTTTAAACGACATGACCGTTGAGGAAAAGGTTTATCAAATGTTCATGATTACGCCCGAGCAGCTTTTAAGCACAAGTTCAACCGTAACATCGTCGGGTAGCTCGACCAAAACGGCTATAGAAACCTATCCCGTCGGCGGTGTTATTTATTTCGGAGCGAACATAAAAAACCCGACCCAGTGTACCGACATGATAAGCAATTTGCAATCCTACTCAAAAACGCCGCTTTTTATTGCGGTTGACGAGGAAGGCGGCAGCGTTGCAAGAATTGGTAACAACGAAAACATGGGTACGACCCAGTTCCCCAACATGGGAAACATCGAAAACGCAGACGAGGCGTATAACGTTGGGTATACAATCGGTACAGAGATTAAGCAGTTTGGATTTAACCTTGATTTTGCGCCCGTTGCCGACGTTGACTCCAACCCCAACAACACCGTAATAGGCAACCGCGCTTTCAGCTCAGACCCGAACACCGCCGCTGAATATGTTGCGGCGGCCGTAAAGGGATTTAACGACGCGGGCATGCTTTGCACATTAAAGCACTTCCCCGGCCACGGCGACACCGACACCGACACCCATTATGGATACGCCGAGGTTACGAAAACCTTAGATGAGTTAAAAGAATGTGAACTGCTTCCGTTCCAATCGGGCGTTAAAGCAGGGGCCGATTTTGTTATGTTAGGTCATCTTGCGGCTCCGAAAATCACGGGAGACACTATCCCCGCTTCCCTTTCAAAACCGCTAATTGATTTGCTCCGAAACGAAGTTGGATTTAACGGTATTGTAATAACCGACGCGATGCGAATGGACGCTATCGTTGACGATTATTACTCCGACGAAGCGGCAATTTTGGCCGTTCAGGCGGGAGTTGACGTCATACTTATGCCGAACAACTTTAAAAAGGCTTCAACGGGAGTTATAAACGCGGTAAAAGACGGCACGATTTCGGAGGAAAGAATTAACCAAAGCGTTCTTAAAATATTACAGAAAAAGATAGATAGCGGAATAATTAAATAAATTAAAAGGCTTTGAGAAATTAATCTCAAAGCCTTTTTTGTATTTAGTTTGATTTAGAGTCGCAATAAATGCAACGGTAAACGCCGTTTTCCCTATCGGTGAGGCGGGAAATATGGTGAATATCCTGCTCCGTTGAGGTTATGCAACGCGGGTTTTTACATTCAAGTATATCGGTTAGCTTTTCGGGAAGGTCGATATGCTTTTTTTCAACCACCTTGCCGTCACGGATAACGTCAACCGTAATATTCGGGCTTATAAATCCAAGAACGTCAAAGTTTATATCCATGTTGCAGTCGATTTTGATAATATCCTTTTTGCCCATTTTTCGGCTTGGGACATTTCGCAAAATAGCCACCGTACAATCAAGGTTATCAAGGTTAAGCAAGCTATAAATTTGCATAGCCTTGCCGTTTGTAATATGGTCGATTACGACGCCGTTTTTAACCGAGTCAACTCTCATTTACTCCACCTCCAAAAGCTTTAAAATAAGCGCCATACGAATAAATTTGCCATATTTAGCTTGTTTAAAATAGCAAGCGCGCTTATCGTCGTCAACCGAGGTTGCGATCTCGTTAACTCTCGGCAGGGGGTGTAATATCGCCATGTCGAGTTTTGCGTTTTGGAGCTTGTCGGGGGTAAGAATATAGCTGTTTTTCAAGCGGAGGTAATCCTCTTCGTTGAAAAAGCGTTCCTTTTGGACACGGGTCATATAAAGTATATCAAGCTTAGGCATAGCTTCCTCAAGCGAGGTAGTTTGCTCATAAGGGATGCCCTTTGACTTAATGTGTGCGTCCTTGACATAACTCGGCAGCTTAAGCTCGGTCGGAGAAATAAGGACAAATTTTACGCCCTCATATCTTGACATAGCGGCTATAAGCGAATGTACCGTACGGCCGAATTTAAGGTCGCCGCAAAGTCCGATTGTAAGGTTTTCAAAGCAACCCATTTCGCGCTTGATTGTAAGCAAATCGGTAAGCGTTTGGGTCGGGTGATTATGTCCGCCGTCGCCCGCGTTGATAATCGGCACCTCGCTACGCATTGACGCAACGAGCGGCGCTCCCTCCTTGGGATGACGCATGGCGATTATATCGGCGTATCCACCAACAACGGCAACCGTGTCGGCAACGCTTTCGCCCTTTGCAGAGGAGCTTGACTGCGCCTCCGAAAAGCCCAGCACGTTTCCGCCAAGTTCCATCATGGCCGCCTCAAAAGAAAGGCGGGTTCGGGTTGACGGCTCGAAAAACAAGGTTGCGAGCTTTTTGTAGCGGCACTTTTCGCGATATTTTGCGGGGTTGTCGATTATATCGTCGGCAATATTTATAAGTTCGTCAATTTCGGCGGTTGATAAATCCAATATATCAATCAGATTTTTCATTTTGCGCCGCCAATCCAGCTTTCGTCAGAGGGATTGTTGCGGAAAGCTATAAGACGAGCTACGTCCTCAGGCTTAATGTAGTTTTCTTCGGCGGCAATTTGTGCAATTGTGTCGAAGTTGGTAAGGCTTACGTTTTTAACGTCGGCGGTTGCAAGGCGCTCAAGGCCTTTTTTCATGCCATAGGTGAAAATGCTTACGATACCAAGAACGTCGGCTCCCGCTTCGCGGAGTACGTCTACAACCTCGATTACGCTTCCGCCGGTAGAGATAAGGTCCTCTACGACAACAACCTTTTGGCCTTTTTCAAGCTTGCCTTCGATTTGGTTTCCGCGGCCGTGGTCCTTTGCGCCCGAACGGACGTAGCCCATCGGCAAATCAAGGATATGCGCGGTAATTGCGGCGTGAGCAATACCAGCGGTGGAGGTTCCCATAAGCACCTCTGCGTCGGGGTATTCGGCCTTAATTGTTTCGGCGAGGGCGTTTTCAACGTCGTCACGTACCGCGGGAGCGGTAAGGGTTAAGCGGTTATCGCAGTAAACGGGGCTTTTAATTCCGCTTGCCCATGTGAACGGCTCGTCGGGGCGGAAAAATACGGCCTTGATTGATAATAAATCCTTTGCTATTGTCTTTTCGATGTTGTTCATGATATCAAATCCTCTCAATCTACAAATTCGCTTACGCAGCGTCTATATGCGGCAACGGGGTCAGCCGCCGCAGTAATCGGACGGCCAACAACGATATAGTCAGAGCCGATTTCCTTTGCTCTTTCGGGGGTAGTAACTCTTACCTGGTCGCCGATATCGCCGTCGGCGAAACGGACACCGGGGGTTACGGTTACAAAGTTGTCTCCGCAAACCTCGTGCACCTTTGCGGCCTCAAGCGGCGAGCAAACTACGCCGTCAAGTCCTGCAACCTTTGCGTTATGAGCGTAATGCATAACGACCTTGTCAAGCGGCTCTTTTATAAGCAAGTCGTTTTCCATGCGCTCCTGGCTTGTTGAAGTAAGCTGGGTTACGGCGATAAGAAGCGGTCTTGTACCGTCCGGTCGGGTAAGTCCCTCAATAGCGGCTTCCATCATCGCGATTGTGCCGCCTGCGTGGAGGTTGCACATATCGACGTCAAGGTGTGACAAAACCGACATCGCCTTTTTTACTGTATTGGGGATATCGTGAAGCTTAAGGTCGAGGAAAATTTTGTGTCCTCTTTTTTTAATCTCGCGAACAATTTCGGGTCCGGCGCCGTAAAACAGCTCCATTCCGATTTTTACATACGGCTTTTCCTCCTTGAAAAGGTCGAGGAACGCAAGTGCCTCGTCCTTGCCCGCAAAGTCACAGGCGATAATTACGTCTTTACCCATTGTGTGCTCCTCCTATTATTTCTTCGAGTGAATTTATATTGTACCGAGCCATTTCGGTCGGTAAGGTTTCGATAATCTCCTTGCAAACATAGGGGTTTACAAGGTTTGCGGCGCCTATCTGTACCGCTGTTGCGCCGGCAAGCATCATTTCGATAACGTCCTTTGCGGTTGTGATACCGCCCATGCCGATTATCGGAATATTAACCGCTTCGTAAACCTGATACACCATGCGGAGGGCTACCGGCATAATTGCTGAGCCGGAAAATCCGCCCATTTTGTTGGCGATAACGGGTTTTTTTGTTTTTAAATCAATTCTCATGCCGAGTAAGGTATTTATCATGCTTATACCGTCGGCTCCCGCCTCCTCGCAAGCCTTTGCGATAGAGACGATATCGGTTACATTGGGGCTCAGTTTAATATAAACGGGCTTTGTTGTAACCTCCTTTACCTTGCGGGTTACCTCGGCCGCCATTTTATAGTCGGTACCAAAGCTCATACCGCCGTTATGTACGTTGGGGCAGCTTATATTAACCTCTAAAATTCCAACCTGCTCCTCTTTGTCAAGCTTTTCGCAGGTTGAGGCGTATTCTTCAAGAGAAAAGCCGCCTACATTAGCAATAACGGGCTTATTAAAGCAAGCCTTTAACTTCGGAAGCTCCTCGGAAATAACCTTGTCTACGCCGGGGTTTTGAAGTCCTACGCTGTTTATCATTCCGGCAGGGCACTCGGCAATTCGGGGCGTCGGGTTGCCGAAACGAGGCTCGGCGGTAGTCCCCTTGAACGAAAACGAGCCGAGACAGTTGATATCGTAAAGCTCGGCATATTCATAGCCGTAGCCGAAGGTTCCGCTTGCGGGAATAATCGGGTTATCGAGGACAATTCCGCTTAAAGTAACCTTTGTGTTTACCATATGATTTCCTCCTTTTCGAGGACGGGTCCATCCTTGCAAATACGCTTGTTGCCGTATTTGGTTTTGCAGGAGCAGCCCATGCAGGCGCCGAAACCGCAGCCCATGCGTTCCTCAAAGCTAAACTGGCCCGACGTTTTACTTGCGTTATATACCGCCTTAAACATCGGTTCGGGGCCGCAGGTATAGAAATAGGTATAATCGAGGCCGTCCATAGCATCGGTAACGAAGCCTTTTATGCCGTAACTGCCGTCGGCGGTGGTTACAAGAACTTTTGCGCCAAGAGCGGCAAACTCGTTCTCGTAAAAGACGTCGCATTTGCTATTAAAGCCCAGAATTACGGTCGGCTTTTTGCCCTCCGATACTAATTTTTTGCAAAGATTGTACATAGGCGGCACGCCTACTCCCCCGCCGATAAGCAAGGGAGCGTCGCCCGATTTTGAAAGGTCGTAGCCATTACCGAGCCCCATTAAAATATCAAGCTCTGCGCCCTCTTCGTATTTACTCATGGCAAGGGTACCCTCGCCGACAATTTTGTAAATAAGGGTAAGGGAGTTTTTATCATAGTCGCAAACCGAAATAGGTCGGCGGAGATAAAATCCGTCAAGTTTAATGTTTACAAACTGGCCCGACGCAGTGATGCCGTCGGTGTTACCCTCAAGCTCCATTTTTACTATGTCGTTGGCGATAGTTTGTTGTGATTTTATTTTAAAAATTTCCTGCTTCATCATTTATCCTCTCTTATGAGTCAATGGTGGAGATGCAAAGCGTGGTCTCTTCAAGTACGTCAAGCAAAATAGAAACCGTATCAAGCGAAGTAAAGATATTTACGTTGTTTTCGGTTGCAAGCTGTCTTATCTGGCGACCGTCGTCGGCCGTTTTGTGCGAGCCGCCGATTTCGCTTGTGTTAATGATATAAGCGATGTGTCCCTGACGGATAGCCTGCGGAATTTCTTCGCTGCCTGAACTTATTTTTTCAAGCGCATGGGTACGAATACCGTTTTCTTTTAAGAAGTTGGCGGTACCCTGGGTAGCCTGAATATTAAAGCCGAGGTTGTAAAAACGGCGGATAAGCGGCAAAGCCTCTTCCTTGTCGTTGTCGGCAACGGTTACGAATACGGTACCGTAATTTTGTAACTTCATGCCCGAAGCTTGAAGTGCTTTATACATTGCGCGATAGAATTTATCGTCGTAGCCGATTGCTTCGCCGGTGGACTTCATTTCGGGGGAAAGATATGCGTCAAGGCCGCGGATTTTGTTAAACGAGAAGACCGGAACCTTTACGTACCAACGCTTTTTCTCGTCGGGGTAAATGTCGAATATTCCCTGCTCCTTAAGACTCTTGCCGAGGATAACCTCGGTTGCGATATCCGCAAGGCTGTAACCCGTAGATTTTGAAAGGAACGGAACGGTTCTTGACGAACGGGGGTTAACCTCGATAATATAAACGTTTTCCTCTTTGTCGACGATAAACTGGATATTGTAAAGGCCGACAATGCCGATTCCGAGGCCAAGCATTTTTGCATACTGCAAAATTGTGCCCTTTACTTTATCGGAAATGCTAAAGGTCGGGTAAACGCTTATTGAGTCGCCACTATGGATACCGGTGCGCTCAACAAGCTCCATTATACCGGGAACAAATACGTTTCTTCCGTCGCAAATTGCGTCAACCTCAACCTCTTTACCGACGATATATTTATCGACCAAAACGGGCTTGTCCTCGTCGATTTCAACGGCGGTTTTGAGGTAATGACGGAGTTGTTCCTCGTTGCCTACGATTTGCATTGCTCGACCGCCTAAAACAAAGCTCGGTCTTACTAATACGGGGTAGCCGATTTCGGCGGCGGCCTTTACGCCGTCTTCAATTTTGGTAACGGCCTTGCCCTGCGGCTGAGGAATTCCGAGTTCCTTAAGGATTTTTTCGAAAGAATCGCGGTTTTCGGCGCGTTCGATTGCGTCGCAGTCGGTACCGATAATTTTTACGCCGCGTTTCATAAGCGGTTCAGCAAGGTTGATTGCCGTTTGGCCGCCAAGAGAAGCGATTACACCGTCGGGCTTTTCAAGCTCGATAATGTTCATAACGTCTTCGGTTGTAAGCGGCTCAAAATAAAGTTTGTCGGCGGTAGTATAGTCGGTAGATACGGTTTCGGGGTTATTGTTGATGATAATAGCCTCGTAACCCGATTTACGAATGGTCATTACGGCGTGAACGGTTGAATAGTCGAACTCTACGCCCTGACCGATACGGATAGGTCCTGCGCCCAAAACAACAATCTTTTTCTTGTCGGATATAATTGTATCGTTTGTTTCGGCGTAGGTTGAGTAAAAATACGGGATATATGCGTTTGTATGGCAGGTATCAACCATTTTGTATACCGGGAAAAGGTTGATTTCCTTACGTTTGTTAAATACTTCAATTTCGTTTACGTTCCAAAGCTTGGCGATAAACTTATCGCTGAAGCCCATCTTCTTCGCTTCCTTAAGAACGTCGTTATCCATTACGTTTGCGGCGATAACCTTTTCAAAATCAACAATTTTCTTAACAGTTTCAAGGAAAAGATGAGTAATCTTGGTCATTTCATGCATGGTGTCGACCGAAACGCCGTTTCTCATAAGCTCGGCTATGGCGTAAATGCTGTCGTCACGGAATTCCTTGATATATTCCATAAGCTCGTCGTTCGATTTATTATCGAACTTAGCCATGTGGAGGTGGCAAACGCCGATTTCAAGCGAACGAACCGACTTAAGCATACATTCTTCAAGAGTTGCGCCGATACCCATAACCTCGCCGGTAGCCTTCATTTGTGTACCGAGAGTGTTGGCGGCAGAAGCAAATTTATCGAACGGGAAACGCGGGAACTTAGCCACAACATAGTCAAGTCTCGGCTCAAAGGCGGCGGTTGTGTTGGCAATTGTGATATCTTCAAGCGCCATACCTACGGCGATTTTAGCCGTTACGCGGGCAATCGGGTAGCCGCTGGCTTTTGACGCAAGCGCAGACGAACGGGATACACGGGGGTTAACCTCGATAAGGTAGTATTCGGAAGAAGTCGGGTTAAGAGCAAACTGGACGTTACAACCGCCCTCGATTTTAAGCTCGCGGATAATTTTAATCGCGCTGTCGTTTAGCATTTTGAGGTCGTGGTCGTTAAGGGTCATAATGGGCGCTACAACGATTGAGTCGCCGGTATGAACGCCAACAGGGTCAACGTTTTCCATGCCGCAAATGGTAATTGCGTGGTCGTTAGAATCGCGCATAACCTCGAACTCGATTTCCTTATAGCCTTTAACGCTTTTTTCGATAAGTACCTGATGTACCGGAGAAAGCTTAAACGCATTTATGCCGATTTCGATAAGCTCTTCTTCATTATAAGCAAAGCCGCCGCCTGTTCCGCCCAAAGTAAACGCGGGACGGAGAACAACCGGGTAACCGATTCTGCTTGCGGCCTCTTTTGCTTCGTCAAGAGAATATGTAATTTCGGACGGAATTACCGGCTCGCCGATAGACTGGCAAAGTTCCTTGAACAATTCTCTGTCCTCTGCGTGCTCGATACTTTCGCTGCTTGTGCCTAAAAGTTGAACTCCGCATTCCTTTAAAATGCCCTTTTTCTCAAGCTGCATAGCAAGATTGAGTCCCGTTTGGCCGCCGATACCGGGAACAATTGCGTCGGGGCGCTCGTGGCGGAGAATTTTTGCGATATATTCAAGGGTGAGCGGCTCCATGTAAACTTTATCGGCAATTACGGTGTCGGTCATAATGGTTGCCGGGTTGGAGTTTACAAGGATAACCTCGTAGCCTTCTTCCTTAAGCGCAAGGCACGCCTGGGTTCCGGCGTAGTCGAATTCGGCCGCCTGGCCAATTACGATAGGGCCGGAGCCGATGATAAGTATTTTTTTGATGTCTGTTCTTTTAGCCATTGATAATTCCTCCATTTATATAAGCGGCTTTTTTGTCGCGTACAGTCATAATACATTCGCCGAAAACCTCGTTACCCGCAAAGGGCGTGCTTTTTCCCATTGACAGGAAATCGTCGGGGTTGACGGTATATTTTTTATCTAAGTTCCAAACGCTGAAATCGTTTTCCGAAAGAGGTAGGTTAAAACGCTTGCGGGCGTTGGTTGATAAAAGGTCGATTAGCTTTTCTAAAGTAATTATTCCCGTTTTTACAAGCCCCGTATACATCACGGGGAAGGCGGTTTCAAGACCGACAACTCCCATTAAGCTTGATTTAAGGCCGCGGGATTTTTCCTCGGCGCTATGGGGTGCGTGGTCGGTGGCTATCATGTCGATTGTACCGTCTTTAATACCCTCGATAAGCGCCAATCTGTCGGCGGCGCTACGTAACGGCGGGTTCATTTTAAAACGGCCGTCCTCTTGCAAATCGCTGTCGTCAAGGAGCAGGTAATGCGGCCCCGTTTCGCAGGTTATGTCAAGGCCCTCCGCCTTCGCTTTGCGGATTAGGTCGACGCTTTCTTTTGTCGAAATGTGGCAAACGTGGTAAGCACAGCCGATTTCACGAATAAGCTCAATATCACGTTCGATTTGTTTCCATTCGCTTTCGCTGCATATGCCTTTATGGTCATGCTTTTTTGCATATTCGCCGTCATGGATATATCCGCCGCGTAAAAGCTCGTTCACTTCACAGTGGGCGACGATAATCTTACCGAGCTTTTTGGCGGTAAGCATAGCCTCTTTCATCATATTGTCGTTTTGAACCCCTCTTCCGTCGTCGGAAAAACCGATAACGTAAGGCGCGATGGTTTCCATGTCGGAAAGCTGCTCCCCTTTTTCGCCGACGGTTATTGTGCCATAGGGGTGGACGCCGATTACGGCGTCCTTTTCGATAGCGTCAAGCTGGATTTTTAAATTTTCCATGCTATCGGGGGTTGGAGATAAATTCGGCATACTGCAAACCTCGGTATAGCCGCCGCGAGCCGCCGCTTTTGTCCCCGAGGCTACCGTTTCCTTATAAATAAAGCCCGGCTCGCGAAGATGTACGTGAACATCAACAAAGCCGGGAAAAACAGCACAACTGTCGAGAAAAGATGAAAATTCGGCACCGTCACAGCAAACGGTAAAACCGTTTTCTGCGAGCGTTTTAATAATCATATCTTTTTTTGACATAGTAAAATTCATTTATGGGGTCTCCTTTTTTTGAAAAAACCTGCCGATATATTTAATCGGCAGGCAAAATACACGCATATAATACATGCCCTTAAAGAGCATATATGACAAACAATATTTTTTCTTGCCGATATCTCGTATCGAATTAAAGAAAAGGTTTCTATTATAATATCACACAGTCCCCTAATTGTCAAGGAAATATCGGCCTTAAAATCATACTTTATTTATAGTATTTAACGGCGGAACGGAAGAGCTGCATGTCGTAGTTTCCGATAACGTTTTTGTACAATCCGTCACCGATACGCTCCGAATGGCCCATCTTGCCGATTACGCGGCCGTCGGGCGACAAAATACCCTCGATAGCCCACATGGAATTGTTGGGATTATATTGGATATCGTCGGTTGCGTTGCCGTTAAGGTCAACGTACTGGGTTGCGATTTGGCCGTTGGCCTTAAGCTGTTCAAGGACAGCCGGCTCGGCAATAAAGCGACCTTCGCCGTGGGAAATCGGCACGTTATAAATCTCACCGACGTTGGTAAGAGCAAGCCACGGAGAATTGTTAGACGCAACGCGGGTTGCAACAATCTTTGACTGGTGGCGGCCGATTGTATTAAAGGTAAGGGTCGGGCAATGCTCGTCGGTGTCGATAATCTTTCCGTACGGAACAAGGCCGAGTTTAACAAGGGCCTGGAATCCGTTACAGATGCCGCACATAAGTCCGTCGCGCTTTTCAAGAAGGTCGGTTACCTGTTCTTTTACGGCGGCGTTGCGGAAGAAGGCGGTAATAAATTTACCGGAGCCGTCGGGCTCGTCGCCGCCGGAGAAGCCGCCGGGGATAAAGATTACCTGAGACTGCTTTACCTTGTCGGCGAATTGTTCAACGCTACGGGCGATACCGTCGGCGGTGAGGTTGTTAATTACGAAAATCTCGGCCTCGGCGCCTGCGTCCATTGCCGCCTTTGCGGAGTCAAACTCGCAGTTTGTACCCGGGAATACGGGGATTAAGAAGCGAGGCTTGGCAACCTTTATAGCGGGAGCGGAAACCTTACCGTCGGTATAGGAAATATTTTCGATTTTCTTGTTTTCGGTGGCAATATTGCAGGAATAAACGCTTTCGAGCTTATCCTCGTAGGCTTTCGAAAGGTCGGCAAGCGAAACAATATTGTCGCCAAGAGAAACAGCGCCGTCGTCGGTTACGAAACCGATTGTATTTTCGGTATAAACGTCCTCGGTTACCTCCAAAATAAAGGAGCAATAGTTGTAGCCGAAGATATCATTGGCGGTCATGTTGTCGGCGTACTTAAAGCCGTAGCCGTTACCGATAGCCATTTTGAACACGGCCTCGGCAACGCCGCCAATACCCGGAGTATAGCAAGCAACGGCCTTGCCCGAACGCATAAGCGAGGTAACGGTAGCGAAAAGGTCAAGCAAGGACTCGGTTTTTGGTAATCCGTTTTCGTCCATTTCGGGTTTAAGCATGATAACGCGGTTACCCGCCTTTTTAAATTCCGGAGATACGATTTCGCCAACCTTGCCGGTTGTAACGGCAAAGGAAACAAGCGTAGGCGGAACGTCAAGCTTTTCAAAGGAGCCGCTCATAGAGTCTTTGCCGCCGATAGCGCCGATACCAAGCTCTTTTTGAGCACGGAAAGCGCCGAGAAGCGCGGCAAGCGGTTTACCCCAACGGGCAGAATCCTTATTAGGACGCTCAAAGTATTCCTGGAATGTTAGATACACGTCGCTGAATTCGGCGCCGGTAGCAATAAGCTTACATACCGATTCCAAAACGGCGGTATATGCGCCGTGGTAGGGGCTTTTTTCGGAAATAAAGGGGTTATAGCCCCAAGCCATAAGCGAGCAATCGTCGGTATGAGCCTTTTCCATAGAAATTTTTTGTACCATTGCCTGAATCGGGGTACGCTGACGCTTTCCGCCGAAAGGCATAAGGACTGTACCCGCGCCGATGGTTGAGTCGAAACGCTCGGAAAGTCCGCGTTTGGAACAAATATTAAGGTCGCCGACCAATTTTTTATATTCGCCAACAAAGTCGTCGGAAACAGCTTTATCGTAGTTTTTGGGCTCGGCAACGGCGATATCAATGTGCTTTTCGGCGCCGTTGGAGTTAAGGAATTCGCGGCTTATATCAACAATTTTTACGCCGTTCCATGTCATGGTCAAACGGGGGTCGTTTTTAACGGTTGCAACAACGGTTGCTTCAAGGTTTTCGGCGGAAGCAAGCTCAATAAAACGGGCAACGTCGTTTTTCTCAACAACAACAGCCATACGCTCCTGAGATTCGCTTATCGCAAGCTCGGTTCCGTCAAGGCCGTCGTATTTTTTCGGTACTGCATTAAGGTCGATATCAAGGCCGTCGGCAAGCTCGCCGATAGCAACCGATACGCCGCCCGCACCAAAGTCGTTACAACGTTTAATCATGCGGCTTGCCTCTTCGTTACGGAAAAGACGCTGGAGTTTGCGTTCTTCGGGGGCGTTACCCTTTTGAACCTCGGCGCCGCAGCTTTCAAGCGATTCCAGAGTATGCGACTTAGACGAGCCGGTAGCACCGCCGCAACCGTCGCGTCCGGTACGGCCGCCAAGAAGGATTACGATATCGCCGTCCTCGGGACGTTCACGGCGTACATTCTTTTCGGGAGCGGCGGCAATAACTGCGCCGATTTCCATACGCTTAGCGGCATAGCCGTCGTGGTAAATTTCGTCAACAATGCCGGTGGCAAGTCCGATTTGGTTGCCGTATGAGGAGTAACCCGCGGCGGCGGTTGTAACGATTTTACGTTGGGGCAATTTACCCTCCATGGTTTCGTTAACCGGTTTAAGCGGGTCGGCCGCGCCGGTTACGCGCATAGCGCCGTAAACATAGCTTCTTCCCGAAAGCGGGTCACGGATAGCGCCGCCGATACAGGTTGCGGCGCCGCCGAAAGGCTCAATTTCGGTCGGGTGGTTATGGGTTTCGTTTTTGAAAAGAAGGAGCCACGGTTCTTTTTTGCCGTCGGCTTCAACCTCAATTTTAACGGTACAAGCGTTGATTTCCTCCGATTCGTCGAGTTTATCAAGCTTGCCTATGCTCTTTAAATATTTTGCGGCAAGAGTACCGATATCCATAAGGTTAATCGGCTTTGTTCTGCCAAGCTGCTTTCTGGTTTCGATATAGTCGTTATACGCCGACTGTAAAAGCTCGTCCTCAAAGGAAACGTTGTCGATTGTAGTTAAGAATGTCGTATGACGGCAATGGTCGGACCAGTAGGTGTCTATCATGCGAATTTCGGTAATAGTGGGGTCGCGCTTTTCGCTTAAGAAATACTGTTGACAAAAAGCAATATCGTCCTCGTCCATGGCAAGGCCGTAATTTTTAACGAAATCGGCAAGCTGAGCCTTGTCAAGCTTTAAAAAGCCGTCAAGAGTTTCAACCGTTGTCGGAATTTCGCAAACGGTTTGCAAGGTATCAACCTTTTCAAGCGACGCCTCACGCGATTCAACAGGGTTGATAACGTATTTTTTAATCTCGGCAAGAGCTTTTTCGGTTACGTTGCCGTAGATAAGGTAAACACGGGCGGTACGCACGGTTGGACGCTCGCCCTGGGATATAATTTGGATACACTGGGCGGCGGAATCGGCACGCTGGTCAAACTGGCCGGGCAAATATTCAACCGCAAAAACGGTGGCGCCGTCGGCGTTTATATCGTCGGTTACGATATCAAGCTGAGGCTCGGAGAAAACCGTATTTTTGGCGTAATCAAACAGCTCTTTGTCGATGTTTTCGACGTCGTAGCGGTTAATTAAGCGAATATCGTCAATTCCTTCAAGCTGTAAAAGTCCTTTTGCGTCGGCAAGAAGGGCTTTTGCCTCGTTGGCAAGTTCCTTTTTCTTTTCAACATACACGCGGTAAACCATTTTTTATTTCTCCTCCTTTGCCGCAAGGGCACGCTGTCCGATATCGTGACGGAAATAGGCGTTTTCAAATTTAATTTCGGGGACAAGGTTATATGCTTTATCAACGGCTCCCTTTAAGGTGTCGTCAACCGCAACGGCGCCAAGCACTCTTCCACCCGCGGTAAGCAGTTTTCCGTCCTCAATTTTGGCTCCCGCTACGTAAACCTCGCCGTCGATATCGGTCGGAATCGTAAGCTCAAAGCCGGTTTCGTATTTTTGGGGATATCCGTTAGACGCCATAACAACACAGCAAGCCGATTTATCCGAAAATTTAACCATTTCCTCGGTCAAAGTGCCGTTAGTGGTTGCTTCCATTATTTCGAAAAGGTCGCTTTCAAGAAGCGGCAAGACAACCTGGGTTTCGGGGTCGCCAAAACGGCAATTATATTCGATTACCTTTGGTCCCTTTTCGGTAAGCATTAATCCAAAGTAAAGACAGCCCTTAAAAGTGCGGTTTTCGGCGGTCATTGCGCGGACAGTTGGAAGGAAAATAGTTTCCATACAAACGTCGGCAATTTCCTTTGTATAATACGGGTTGGGGGCAATTGTACCCATTCCGCCGGTGTTAAGTCCGGTATCTCCGTCCCCTGCACGCTTGTGGTCCATCGACGAAATCATCGGGACAACGGTTTTTCCGTCGGTAAAGGATAAAACCGATACCTCGGGACCGGTTAAAAACTCTTCAACAACAATGCGGTTGCCGCTGGCGCCGAAAACCTTGTCCTCCATAATGGAACGAACGGCGTCGATAGCGTCCTCGCGGGTTTCGGCGATAATTACGCCTTTACCGAGGGCAAGTCCGTCGGCCTTAATTACGGTAGGAATAGGCGCGGTTTCAAGATATTTTACGGCGTCCTCCGCGTTATCAAAAATTTCGTATTGGGCGGTAGGAATACCGTATTTTTTCATAAGATTTTTTGAAAAAACCTTACTTCCCTCGATTATAGCGGCGTCGGCATTAGGGCCAAAGCACGGTACGCCGATTTTATTAAGCGCGTCAACGCAACCGAGTACAAGCGGGTCGTCGGGAGCAACAACGGCGTAGTCGATTTTGTTCTCTTTCGCAAAATTTACAATACCGTCGATGTCCTTTGCGCCGATATTAACGCAGGTAGCGTCGGCGGCAATACCGCCGTTACCGGGAAGCGCAAAAATTTCGGTTACTTTTTCGCTTTTCTTTAATTTTTTTATGATTGCGTGTTCACGGCCACCGCCGCCGACAACCATTATTTTCATATCAATCACCTAAATAATCAGATTAATGATGGAACAGTCTCATTCCGGTAAACGCCATTACCATGCCGTATTTGTTGCAGGTATCAATTACAACGTCGTCACGGATTGAGCCGCCGGGTTCGGCAATATAAGTTACGCCGCTCTTATGAGCGCGTTCGATATTGTCGCCGAACGGGAAAAACGCGTCGGAGCCAAGAGCAACGCCCGAAACAGAATCAAGGAAGGCTCTTGCTTCCTCGTCGGTAAGGGGTTCCGGCTTAGTTGTAAAGTATTTTTGCCAGTTTCCGTCGGCGCAAACGTCCTCTTCGTTCTTATTAATATATCCGTCGATAACATTATCGCGGTCGGGACGGCCGAGGGTCGGCAAGAAAGGCAGGTTAAGCACCTTTTCGTGTTGACGAAGGAACCATGTGTCGGCCTTGCTGCCCGCAAGACGGGTACAATGGATACGGGACTGCTGTCCGGCGCCGACACCGATTGCCTGACCGTCGACGGCGTAGCAAACCGAGTTGGACTGGGTATATTTAAGGGTGATTAACGCCACGATAAGGTCGCGCTTTGCGCTATCGGGCATATCTTTATTTTCAGTAACGATTTTTTCAAGAAGCGCGTTGTTGATTTCGAAGTTATTTCTTCCCTGTTCAAAGGTAATACCAAAAACGGTTTTACGTTCAATTACCTCGGGGACATAATCGGGGTCGATTTCAACAATATTATAGTTACCGTTACGCTTTGATTTAAGGATTTCAAGAGCCTCGGGCTCGTATCCGGGGGCAATAACGCCGTCGGAAACCTCACGCTTTATCATCATAGCGGTTTTAACGTCGCAAACGTCGGAAAGGGCAACAAAGTCGCCGAAAGAGCACATACGGTCGGTGCCTCTTGCACGGGCGTAGGCGCAGGCAAGCGGAGATTCGTCAAGGCCCTCGATATCGTCGCAGAAGCAGGCCTTTTTAAGGGTATCGGAAAGCGGAATTCCGACAGCGGCAGAGGTCGGGCTTACGTGCTTAAACGAGGTTGCGGCGGGCAAGCCCAAAGCCTCTTTAAGCTCCTTTACAAGCTGCCACGCGTTGAAAGCGTCAAGAAAGTTAATATAGCCCGGTTTTCCGCAAAGAATTTTAATCGGGAGTTCGCCGTTTTCCATAAAAATACGGGACGGCTTTTGGTTGGGGTTGCAGCCGTATTTAAGTTCGAGTTCGTTCATCTCTCTTAACCTCCGATAGTGTTTTTATTAATAAGTCTTTCCTCCGACTGACCGCTTGCAAGGTCAACGTAGCGGACATAAAGAGAAATTTTATTATTTTCGTCAAGGTTTTCCCAAATATCGTTTGTGAAAGCGTCAATATCGTTAGGAATTTCTACGCGTTCGGGCTCACCCTGGAAGGTTGGAATTGGGTTGCCGTCGGTTACATAAGTATGGATAAAGTGGCCGAGACCCGCCTTTGACGGGTAGTCAAAGGTGTAACGGGCGCAGTCGCTGCCCTCGGCGTCAAGGCTTTTAAGAATACTCATTTTGTAGCCGAAGTTGCCGTTATCAAAGGTAAGCATACCGCTTATACGGGGGGTGAGGTTGGGAGCGTCGGGCTCAAATTCGCGGGTTGTAAGAGCAAGAGAAAAATCCTCGCCACGGGAAACAAAATCGTAAATTGTATCGGTTTGGTCGCCGTTGGTTACGATAAGCTTGTTTTCGTATTCGCGGACAGCCGCATATATAATAAGTGACGGGTCCTCAACCTTTGATACGTCAAACGGCTCGGTGAAAACGGCGTTATCCTTTACGGTAAATACGCGGTTACGGCTGTTTTCGCTGCGACCCATGATAAAATAAGCGATTGCGGCTTTTGCGCCGTCGGCGGTCTTGCCGATTACAATTCCGCGGCCAACATAGGGGTTTCCGTTAATGCGGTCGCCCATTGATTTTATTTCGTATATATTCATCAGTTTTGCTCCTTTTCTTCAGCTATCTTTTTTGAAACAAGCTCGGCCGCTTTCGGCAGCATAATCCACTCGGCTTGCTCCATTACGCGCTTTTGCAAAATTTCGGGAGTATCGCCGTCAAGTATTTCAACGGCTTTTTGCATTATAATTTCGCCGCCGTCGGGAATTTCGTTTACGAAATGAACCGTGGCGCCCGTTACCTTTACGCCGTAACTTAGCGCCGCCTCATGCACACGGAGGCCGTAAAATCCCTCTCCGCAAAAGGACGGGATAAGCGACGGGTGGACGTTAATAATGCGTTTTTCAAAATGAGAAATAAAATTCTCGCTTAAAATACACATAAAGCCCGCCAAAATAACAAGCTCGATTCCGTTATTTTCAAGGCACTCGATTATGCGCGTTTCAAACTCGACTTTATCGGCGCAGGTCTTTTTTTCGACAACGGCGGTTGCTATGCCCGCGTTTTCGGCGCGGGTTAAGGCGTATGCGTCGGCTTTATTAGAAAGCACGAGCGAAATTTCGCCGCTTTTTATAATACCGCTTTTTTCGGCATCAATTAGAGCCTGTAAATTCGTTCCGCCGCCCGAAACAAGGACGGCTATTTTAGTTTTGGTCAGCATATTGTAACCTTTTCTTCGGAACGGACAATTTCGCCCATTACGTATGCATCTTCGCCGTTTTCTTTAAGGGTTGCGAGGGCTACGTCGACGTCCTCTTTCTTTACAACGACGCACATACCTACGCCCATGTTAAAGGTGTTGAACATATCGCGTTCGGGAATGTTGCCCGTTTTTGCGATAAGGTCGAAAATCGGCAAAATGCGAAGCGCAGAACGGTCAATTTTTACGCCGAAGCCTTCGGGTAAGCTGCGCGGAATGTTTTCGTAAAAGCCGCCGCCGGTAATATGAGAAATTGCGCGAACGGTAGCCTTTTCAAGCAAAGCAAGGATAGGTTTAACGTAAATCTTGGTCGGGGTAAGCAAAGCCTCGGCAATTGATTTTCCGCCAAGCTCGGCCACGGGAGCGGATAAATCCTTTTCGCCGACGCCGAAAACCTTACGTACAAGGGAGAAGCCGTTAGAATGAACACCGGTAGACGGCAAGGCGATCATAACGTCGCCCTCTTCCATGGATTTCGGGTTTAAGATTTTCTTTTTATCAACTACGCCTACCGCAAAGCCGGCAAGGTCGTATTCGTCAACCGGATAGAAGCCCGGCATTTCGGCCGTTTCGCCACCGATAAGTGCGGCGCCGCTTTGAACGCAGCCTTCGGCTACACCAGAAACGATAGCGGCGATTTTTTCGGGAACGTTTTTACCGCAAGCGATATAGTCAAGGAAGAAAAGCGGTTTTGCGCCGCAGCAAATAACGTCGTTTACGCACATTGCAACGCAGTCAATACCGACGGTATCGTGCTTATCCTGAACAAATGCGAGCTTAAGCTTTGTTCCTACGCCGTCGGTGCCGCTTACGAGTACGGGCTTTTCCATTCCCTCAACGTCAAGCTCGAAAAGACCGCCGAAGCCGCCTACGTCCGAGCAAACGCCCGAGGTCATTGTTCTTGCGATATGCTGTTTCATGAGTTCTACAGCCTTGTATCCGGCGGTAATGTCAACGCCGGCGGCTGCGTAGCTTTCAGATTTTGAATTTAACATAACTTTTAACCCTTTCCGTTCCAGCAATATGTGCAAAGACTTTCGCGGTCCATGCCGATTGCCTTAATAACTCCCTCAAGTGATTGATATTCAAGAGAGGCAAAATTAAACTTGTCGCAAATTGCTTTTCGCATACGCTTGCCTCGCTCGGTTTGAGCGTCGCTGTATTCGTCGATATGCTTAAGTCCCTCTTCGCCCTCCAACTCAACGATAGTCGCTCTTGTAATAAGCTCCATTTCGCTTGTTGCGCGGGAGAAATTGAGGTATTTACAGCTGTACATAATCGGCGGGCAGGCAGAGCGCATATGCACTTCCTTTGCGCCGCTTTCGTAAAGAAATTCTACCGTTTCACGAAGCTGGGTTCCGCGGACGATTGAGTCGTCAACGAAAAGCAGCTTTTTATCCTTTATAAGGTCGTTTACGGGAATTTGTTTCATTTTTGCAACGCGATTGCGTTCGGTTTGGCTCGACGGGATAAAGCTTCGCGGCCACGTTGGCGTATATTTTATAAACGGGCGGGCAAAATGCATTCCGCTTTCGTTCGCGTAGCCGATTGCGTGAGGCGTTCCCGAATCGGGTACGCCGCCAACATAGTCGATGTCAACCGCATGGCCACATTCTTTGTCGTGCTGAGCCATGATTTTTCCGTTTATGTAACGCATTACTTCAACGTTTATCCCCTCGTAATCGGAGGTAGGATATCCGTAATATGTCCAGAGGAAGGCGCAAACCTTTTTTTGTTTATTCGGCTTTTTAAGTTGGGTTATGCCGTCGGCGGTAATCTCAACAACCTCTCCCGCGCCGAGCTCTCGCTCTTTAACGTAATCGAGCTTTTCGCACGAGAAGGATTCGAAGCATACACAGTAGCCGTCGTCACATTTTCCGATAATCATCGGGATACGACCCATTTTATCCCTTGCGGCGATAATTGAGCCGCCCTCTTTTAAAATAAGAATTGACGCCGTGCCGTCGATCGACTCCTGGGCAAATTTTATGCCGTCGGCAAAGTCGCTTTTTTGGTTAATAAGCGCGGCGATAAGCTCGGTCGAGTTGATTGCGCCGCCGGTCATCGTAGAAAAATGGCCGCCGCTAAAAGATAAATACTGCTTTATAAGCGTTTCGGCGTTGTTTATTATTCCGACGGTTATAATGGCGTAGGTACCGAGATTTGAACGGATAAGGAGCGGTTGCGGGTCGCTATCGCTTATGCAGCCGATAGCGGAGTTACCCTCCATTTCCTCGAAAATATGTTCAAACTTTGTACGGAAGGGAGAATTTTCGATATTGTGAATATCGCGTTGAAATCCCTTTTCGCTGTTGAAGGACGCCATGCCTCCACGGCGCGTTCCTAAATGTGAATGATAGTCAGTACCGAAAAATACGTCGGCAATAACATCTCGGTTGCATACCGCACCGAAAAATCCACCCATTTATAATGCCCCCTGATAAAATTAGAGTTTTTCTAAAATATGCTTGTCCTTTTCTAAAACGGCGGCGCTGTCGGCGGCACGTTTTTCTTCAAGCTTCTTTGCAAGAGTGTCGTCGCTTATTGCGAGCATTTCGATACAAAGCAAAGCGGCGTTAGCGGCGCCGTTAACCGCCACGGTTGCAACCGGGATACCGGTAGGCATTTGTACCGTAGAAAGTAAGGCGTCAAGTCCGCCGAGGTTACCCGAAAGAACGGGGATACCGACAACCGGTAAGGTTGTATTTGCGGCAAAGGCGCCGGCAAGATGAGCCGCCATACCCGCCGCGGCAATTATTGCACCAAAGCCGTTTTTTCTTGCGTTTCTTGCAAAATCGGCGGCCTCGTTAGGCGTACGATGTGCGGAGTAAACGTGTACCTCGTAAGGTACCGAAAAGCTTTCGAGTACGTCGATAGCTTTTTTAACTACGGGCAGGTCACTGTCGCTACCCATGATTACGGCGATTTTTTTCATAAATAAACCTCCTTAAAAAACATAAAAAGGCGCACTTACCCGATTATTCTTAAGTAAGTACGCCCAGACGGTCGGCTTAAAAATAATATCCTTTGTTCCATTGTGGTGCTCCACATATTCCGTCAGTCGCAAAGGATAATATATTAATACTATATTATTAAAACACACAATGACCGATTTGTCAATTACGCAAAGAGGCACAAAAAAACTCGTTTTTCGACACCATTTATGACATATTTATCAATTTTATTTTTTTATTTCGACAAGGGCTTTAAAATATTTCGTTTTTATTGAATTCTATGGAAAAATTATGGACCTAAGGGTAGAAATTCGTAAGGCGGCATGGTATAATATTTATCAACTCATTTTTGAGAAAAAAGTCGCCCTTTTTAACCGAAAAACAGATAACCTTTTTATCCGTTTTTCGCCCGTTATTTAGCGGCTACGTTTTCTCGTTTAAAGCCCCTTCTCAAATTATTTTTTTACTTTACAGAGGTAATAATAAACAAGGCATGAAACAGGATAACACAAAAAAGAAACCCGCAAAATTTCTTCAAAAAGGAAAATACGGTTTTTTAAGAGTTATATTCAGCCGCACGGGCATTATTCTTATAATGCTCGCCGTTCAGTTTGCGCTTATTACGGCGGCTTGGGTATGGCTTAATAACGCGTTTGTTTACGTTTGGGTTGCGAGCATAGTTTTATCGGTTATGCTTGTAGTTCACATATTTAACGACGAAAGTAATCCCGTAGTTAAGCTGACGTGGATTATAGTTATTACCGTTATCCCCGTTTTTGGGCTTATGCTTTACCTTTTCGTTAAAAACGACATAGGTCACCGACTTATGATTAAGGCCTATGCCGATTCTCAAAAACGCACAAAAAAATTTGTTAAACCGAGTTGCGCCGTAACCGACAAGGAGATAGACGCCAACCCTTCGTTTAAAGGGATTTCGCGTTATTTGGGCTGCGAAGGATTTTCAACATACAAAAACACGAGGATAACATATTTCCCGCTTGGTGAGGACAAGCACAAGGAGCTTATAAAACGGCTTAAAGCCGCCAAAAAGTTCATTTTTCTTGAATATTTTATAATCGAAGACGGCATTATGTGGGACAGCATCCTCAACATATTAAAAGAAAAAGCCAACGACGGGGTTGAGGTTCGTGTAATGTACGACGGCTCAAACACCGTTCAAAAGCTTTCCTACGGGTATCATAAAAAGCTTAAAAAAGCGGGCATTAAATGCAAAATGTTTGCGCCGTTTAAGCCTTTTGTTTCAACCTATTACAACAACCGCGACCACCGAAAAATTGCCGTTATCGACGGCAAGGTGGCCTTTACGGGAGGCATTAATCTTGCCGACGAATATATAAACGAAAAGCAGCTTTACGGTCATTGGAAAGACACCGCCGTTATGCTTGAGGGCGACGGCGTAATAGGTTTTACTCTTATGTTTTTGCAGATGTGGAACCTTAACGAAGCCGATGAAAGCTATGGTAAATATTTGACCTCGTATTACTCGGTCCCCTCCGACGGATACGTTATCCCCTATAACGACAGTCCTCTTGACAACGACCTTGTCGGCGAAAACGTTTATCTCGACATGATAAACACGGCAAAGGATTACGTTCACATTACTACGCCCTATCTTATACTTGACAACGAGATGATTTCGGCGCTTACCTTTGCGGCAAAAAGAGGCATTGACGTTATCATAATTATGCCGCATATTCCCGACAAAAAGCTTATTTTCGACCTATCTCGCTCCTACTATAAACGGCTTCTTGAAAGCGGCGTAAAAATTTACGAGTATACGCCGGGATTTGTTCACGCAAAAATGTTCGTAAGCGACGGTATTAAGGCGACGGTAGGCACGATTAACCTCGATTTCCGCAGCCTTTATCATCATTTTGAATGCGGCGTTTATATGTACGGCACAGGCGCCGAAAGAGAAATTGAAAAAGATTTTTACGACACCCTTAAAAAGTGCGAAAAGATAACCTTAAGCGGGTTAAAAAAAGGCAAGTTTATAGGCAAGCTTGTCGGCAAGGTTCTTAAGTTAGTTGCGCCGCTTTTATAAATAAAGAAAGAGGAAACTTTTATGAAGCTAAATTACAAGCGTATATTTTGCGTAGGTTTTGCGTTTTTCCTTATTTGCGCCTTTTGGCAGGCGTATGACACCCTTATTCCAAAAATTTTAACCGATAAATTCGGTCTGTCTCAAAGCCTTTCGGGCGTTATTATGGCGATGGACAACGTTTTAGCGCTATTTTTATTACCGTTTTTCGGCTCGCTTTCCGACCGCCACAACGGCAAACGAGGCAAACGCACTCCCTTCATTTTAACGGGAACAATACTTGCCGCCGTGCTTTTTATTACCCTTTCCTACGGCGATTATATGCAGTTAAATAATATTTCGGCGGTTAAAAACGGCGACAAGGCTTCCCTTTCGGCTCTTTATGACCAAATGGAAGGCAAGGAGCTTAAAACGCCCGACGGAAAAGCGTTTGTGTTAAGCGAGGATAACAAAGACGGGGCTATTTCAAAGGCGGAGTTTATCGAGATTACTCCCGAATCGGACGAACACACCGAATTTGTTGTTCCCGTAAGGCAAAGCTATGCTTGGCAAACGACCTTAAAAAGTCCCGTTACGGTTATTTTCTTTATCGGGGTATTATTCCTACTTCTTTTATCCATGTCGTCCTTCCGCTCCCCCGCCGTCGCGCTTATGCCCGACGTTACGATAAAGCCACTACGTTCAAAGGCAAACGCCGTTATAAACCTTATGGGTGCAGCGGGCGGAATTATTGTACTTGCGCTCGGATTTGTTTTTGGCACGGGTAAAGCGGAAAACGCTTTAATGAGTTATAGCCCGTTTTTCATTACTATTGCGGGAATTATGCTTATCTCTCTTGCGATATTCATGTTTACGGTTAAGGAGCCGCAATTTGTAAAAGAGGCCGAGGAAGAAAGCCAGAAATATCATATCGACGAGGAAATTTCCGCCGACGGCGACCGAAAGCTTAATAAAAAAGAGATTATTTCGCTTATCCTTATTTTGGCGTCGGTTGTTTTTTGGTACATGGGCTACAACGCCGTTACAAGCAAATATTCGGTTTACGCGGGCAAGGTTTTAAACCTTGATTACAACCTCACCCTTATGATAGCAAGCGGAGCCGCAATTATTTCCTATTTACCCGTCGGTATTATTTCGTCCAAAATTGGCCGCAAAAAGGCCATTCTTATCGGCGTTGCAATACTTTGCGCGGCGTTTGGGGCGGCGGCATTTATGCGTTCGGGAAGCTCGGTTATGTTTATGAACACACTTTTCGCATTGGCAGGCATAGGCTGGGCCACCATTAACGTTAACAGTTATCCGATGGTTGTTGAGCTTGCCCGCGGCGGAGACGTTGGAAAATACACGGGCATTTACTATACCGCAAGCATGGCGGCGCAGACAATTACCCCGATTTTTAGCGGATTTTTAATGGACATAAAATTTACCGTTTTGTTCCCCTACGCCGCGATATGCGTTGCGTTATCGTTCGCTACAATGCTTCTTGTTAAGCACGGCGACAGCCGCCCCGAGGTTAAAAAGGGACTTGAAATTTTTGACGAGGACTGATAAAAAATGATAGGAATGTACGTTGGTTTAGGGGTTTTATTGCTCCTTATTATCCTTTATTTTTTGGCGATTATGCCGTCGCTTAAAAAAAACCAAACGGTTGAAAAATTAGGCGTTACAAAATTCGCTCACAGAGGCTTACACAACAAAAGCAAGGGCGTTCCCGAAAACAGCATGCTTGCGTTTAAGCTTGCGGCCGAACACGGGTTTGGAATGGAGCTTGACGTGCATTTAACAAAAGATAACCAAGTAGTTATCATGCACGACGACACCACCAACCGACTTACCGGTTTTAACGGATATATTCGCGACATGACGGCCGACGAGTTAAAGGCATTACACCTTGATAATACCGACGAAACCGTACCGTTTTTAGCCGATTTGTTGGCCGAAATTGACGGCAAGGTGCCGCTGCTTATCGAAATTAAAACCGATAAAGGCAACCATAAAGAGCTTTGCTCCGCATGCTTCAAGCTGCTTGATACATACAACGGCGATTACGTTATAGAATCGTTTGACCCGAGGGTACTTTGGTGGTTACGGCGAAACCGTCCAAGGGTTGGCCGAGGCCAGCTTGCGACTCCGAAATGCGGCGTTACTCCGATACTTGAATTCGGGCTTAAGCATTTGCTTATAAACTTCCTTGCAAAGCCGCATTTTATCGCTTACGACGAAAACTTTGTCGGCAAGGTTTTGGCGCCGAGACTATGCACGAAGTTTTATAAGGCTAAGCTCTATTTATGGACAATTAGGCAGGAAGGTAACCTTTATTCATACGCTGAAAAAGGGATTTCAAGCATTTTTGAATGCTTTATACCGAAAAACTAAAAAACGAATTTTTTAATAATTAAAACGGTGGCTGACGAATTTTCGTCAACCACCGTTTTTTAGTTATTTAAACAGTTCTTTTTATTTCTATGCTTGTTACTACGTTATCCCGAATTATTACGCAAAGCTCGTTTATTTCGCCCTTGTAAAGGCATTCTTTATTGTTGATTTCATAGTTTTCGCCGTAAAGCTCAATCATTTTTTCTTTTGTATCGCCGAGCTTTAAGCCTTCGGCGGTGGAAACGGCGGAATTAATAAAATTAACCGAATAAACCTCGTTTTCGCCGTTTTCAACATGCGCCGTTATTTCAAAGTCACCGAAAAAGTAAACGTCGTCGGTACCCTCAAACGCAACGCTTGGCACTTTTGATATCGCTTTCGGTTCGGGAAGCTTTTCGGAGGGCATTACTTTACCGGGAGTTACGGTAACGCCGTTAACAACAAAAGTAAATTCGCTTACCTTTGAAAGGTTTTC
>JAFNUO010000025.1 GCA_017383985.1 Clostridia bacterium
AGGATACGGTAAACGTAGATATAGTCGCCGGCGATTATATATTCAAATCAAGCGGATATGTTGTTAAATTTGACGGCTTTACCGTACTTTACGAAGAGGGCAAGGACGAAGCAGAAGATGACCAGAAAACTTTACCTAAGCTTGCGGAAAACGAGGCTTTAAAGCTTAAAAAGCTTACTCCGAATCAACATTTTACTCAACCGCCGCTTAGATACACCGAAGCTTCTCTTATCAAGGAGCTTGAGGACAAAAAAATCGGTAGACCGAGTACCTATGCGCCCATTATTTCCACCGTTTTACAGCGTGAATATGTTGAACGCGAAAAGGGCAAAAAAACTATTATGCCGACCCAACTTGGTGAAATAATCACAACCCTTATGGAAGAGAATTTTTCGAATATAATCGACCTCCAATTTACGGCAAAAATGGAAGGCGAGCTTGACCATATTGAGTCTGGGGATACTGATTGGATAACAGTGCTTGAAGGATTTTACGGTAAATTCAACACAACCCTTAAAAAAGCGGAGGAAAAACTCGACGGAACAAAGATTAAGGTTCCCGACGTTGAATCCGACGTAGTTTGCGATAAATGCGGCCGTACAATGGTTGTAAAATCGGGACGTTTCGGAAAATTCCTTGCCTGTCCGGGCTATCCCGCATGTAAAAACACAAAGCCGATTACTAAAGAAATGCCCGGTAGTTGCCCTAAATGCGGCGCAAAGATATTGCAGCTTAAATCCAAGTCCGGACACAAGTTTTTTGGCTGCGAAACGGGTAAATCTTGTGGATTTATGACATGGGATGAACCTACGGCAGAAAATTGTCCTACTTGCGGAAAAACCCTCTTTAAAAAGAGCGGAAAACTTTATTGCGCCACCGAAAATTGTGGCTACGAAAAGAGTGTTCAAAGAAAGACGCGCAAGACAAAAACGGAAGAAGAAAAAAATGAAGGTTAAGATTATAGGTGCAGGGCTTGCAGGCTGTGAAGCGGCTTACGCTCTTGCAACCCGTGGCGTTGAGGTCGATTTATACGAAATGAAACCTCATCGCCGTTCTCCCGCTCACCATAATGATAATTTTGCTGAGCTTGTTTGCTCAAATTCGTTAAAAGCGGCAAGACTTGACTCTGCGGCAGGGCTTTTAAAAGAAGAAATGCGACGCTTAGGCTCGGTATGCATGAATGCCGCCGAAAAAACTTCGGTTGCGGCGGGCGGCGCCCTTGCCGTTGACCGCGACTTATTTTCGGGCATAATAACCGAGGTTATAAAAAATCACCCGAAAATTAACGTTATTAGCGAAGAGGTTAACGAAATCAATCCCGACGAGATAACGATAGTTTGTTCGGGTCCGCTTACCGACGGAAAACTTGCCGAAAGCATAAAGAAACTTACAGACAACGACAGTCTAAGCTTTTTTGACGCGGCGGCGCCGATTGTTACGGCCGAAAGTATTGACATGAACCGTGTTTTTTGCGCGTCAAGATATGAACGCGGTGGCGACGATTACATTAACTGTCCGATGAATAAAGCGGAATATGAAGCGTTTTATGAGGCCCTTGTTTCCGCCGAACGTGCTCCGCAAAAGGAGTTTGACGTTAACGGTCGAGTTTACGAAGGTTGCATGCCTATTGAGGTTATGGCTTCGCGCGGCGCCGATACAATGAGATTTGGCCCGCTTAAGCCCGTCGGTTTACGCGACCCGTCAACGGGGCATAGGCCTTGGGCTAATTTGCAGCTTCGCAGAGAAAACGCCGACGGCACAATGTTTAACCTTGTCGGCTTTCAAACAAACCTTAAATTCGGCGAGCAAAAACGAGTTTTTTCAATGATTCCTGCGTTGCATGACGCCGAATTTGTAAGATACGGAGTTATGCACCGAAATTCGTTTATTAATTCACCGAAGTTACTGAATAAGGATTTGTCGCTGAAAAATAATCCTAACGTTTATTTCGCCGGTCAAATTACCGGAGTAGAGGGATATATGGAATCGGCGTCTTCGGGAATTTTAGCCGGAATAAACGTTTATAGGCGACTTTTGGGCGAAAATCCGCTTAGCTTGCCAAATTATACAATGATAGGAGCGCTTGTTGGATACATTACCGACGAAAGCGTTACCAATTTTCAACCTATGGGAGCAAATTTCGGCGTTTTACCGCCTATTGAACCTCACATAAGGGATAAAAAAGAGCGCTATGCCGCTCTTTCTAATCGAGCAATTTTGTGGTATAATCAAAATATATGAATTTGAAAGGAGCGTTTATATGAGAATTATCGTTGACGCTTTTGGCGGAGATAACGCACCGCTTGAAATTTTAAAAGGTTGTGAAATGTCCGTTAAAGAAAATGGGTATGAAATTGTTCTTTCGGGTGACGAGGAAAAAATTAAATCCTGCGCCGCCGAAAACGGCATTTCACTTGAAAATATGTCAATCATAAACGCTTCTCAGGTGGTTACTATGGATGACCACCCCGATTGTATTTTAAAAGCAAAATCTGATAGCTCTATGGCCGTCGGAATGAAAAGTCTTGCCGCCGGCGAGGGCGACGCTTTTGTTACGGCGGGTAGCACCGGCGCGGCGGTTATTGGCTCAACCTTTCTTGTTAAGCGCATAAAGGGCGTTAAGCGCGCCGCTCTTGCAACCATTATGCCTAACGATAAGGGCGGAAATTTCATGGTTCTTGACGTTGGCGCAAACGTTGAATGTCGCGCCGAGGTGCTTGTTCAGTTCGGCGTTATGGGTTCCGAATATATGAAAGCATTTTTAGGCGTAGATAACCCCCGCGTTGCGTTGCTTAACGTAGGTACAGAGGACACAAAAGGCGGCGAATTACAAAAGGAAACCTTTTCGCTGCTTAAAAATATGCCGCTTAATTTTATCGGCAACGTTGAAGCAAGAGATTTGCTTTTCGGAGCCGCAGACGTTGTGGTATGCGACGGATTTTCGGGAAATATTGCTCTTAAATCTATCGAAGGTACCGCACAGTATTTAATTAACAATTTAAAACCCGTGTTTAAAAAGAATTTAGGTACCATAATAGCATATCTTATGCTTAAAGGCTCGCTTAAGGATTTTAAGAAAAAGCTTGATTACACCGAAATCGGCGGCGCGCCGCTTATGGGTATTGCAAAACCCGTAATAAAAGCTCACGGAAATTCAAAAGCAAAGGCTTTTAAAAACGCCATCGACCAAGCCGCCGTTTATGCAAAAAGCGGCGCAATTGAAAAAATAGCTGATGTCGTCAAAAAGGGGAAAGACACCGCAGATGAAAACTCTTGAGCAAAAAATCAACTATACTTTTAAAAACGAGAATTACCTTCATAGAGCGTTGTGCCATTCATCTTATGCCAACGAAAACAAGCTTGAAGAAGGCTCAAATGAACGTCTCGAATTTCTTGGAGACGCTGTGCTTTCTATAATCGTTTCGGAGCATATTTTTAAAAACTATACTCATTTACCCGAAGGTGATTTGACAAAAATTCGCGCCTCTCTTGTTTGCGAAAAGGCGCTTAGCGGATTTGCCCGCGAAATAGACCTCGGCAACGCGCTTTTGCTCGGAAAAGGCGAACAAAATAACGGCGGCAAGGAGCGTCCGTCTATCCTTTGCGACGCTTTTGAGGCGCTTATTGCGGCGATTTATCTTGATGGAGGGATTGAACCTGCGTCTGAGTTTGTTTTGCATTTTGTTGAACGAGAGCTCAAAAATCATAATATGGGCGTTTTTGTTGATTATAAGACAACCTTGCAAGAGGTTATTCAAAAAAATCCCGAAGAGCGTGTTGAGTACGTCTTAATCGAAGAAACAGGTCCCGACCATAACAAGTCCTTTACCGTGGACGTTATGCTTAACTCTAACCGTATAGGAAGAGGCGTTGGCAGAAGCAAAAAGCAAGCGGAGCAGCTCGCCGCTAAAGAGGCGCTTGAGCTTATGGGCGAATAAAATGGCTCATTCAAATATTTCCGTTTTTGTTCCGCATATCGGTTGTCCCTGTAAATGCAGTTTTTGTAACCAATTTTCTATTACGGAACAAATTTTTATTCCGCATGAAAAAGACGTAGATAACGCGGTAGAAATTGCGCTTAATTCGCGAAAATATGACCCCGAAAACGGCGAAATCGCTTTTTTTGGCGGTAGTTTTACGGCAATTAACCGTGATTATATGACCGAGCTTTTAGGCGCGGCAAAAAAGCATATTGATATGGGACATGCAAAAGGAATTCGTGTTTCAACACGACCCGATTGTATTGATAACGACGTCCTTCAACTGCTTAAAGCCTACGGAGTTACCGCTATCGAGCTTGGCGCCCAAAGTATGCGTGACGAGGTACTGAAAGAAAACAATAGAGGACATAGCTCCGATGATGTATATACTGCGTCCGAGCTTATAAAAGAGTATGGTTTTGAGCTTGGGTTGCAAATGATGACCGGGCTTTATACGGATAACGACGAGGGCGCTAAATTTACCGCTAACGAGTTTGTAAAAATTAATCCAAAAACCGTAAGAATTTATCCGACAATTGTTCTTGAAAATACCGAGCTTGCAACGCTTTATAAAAGCGGAGCATATAAGCCTCAGTCGATTGACGAGGCGGTTGAACTTTGCGCCGAGCTGCTTTTATTATTTGAAAAAAATGATATTAAAGTTATTCGTTTAGGGTTACATAGTATTGATATGTCAAAATATGTGGCTGGCCCGTGGCACCCTGCGTTTAGCGAGCTTTGCGAAAACAGGATATACAGAGATATTATTAAAACTCATCTTGGCGAGAAAAACGATTATACGGTATATGTCGCGGGGGGCGAAATGTCCAAGGCGGTTGGACAAAAAAAGTCAAACGTTTTGTATTTCAAAGATAAGGGATATAATTTAAAATTTGAAGAAGATTTGAGCCTTTCGGCTCGCAACATAAGAATTAAAGGAAGTGAGTAGCATGCGACTGAAATCCATTGAAATCCAGGGTTTTAAATCCTTTGCAGACAAAACTGTTTTACGTTTTGACAAAGGTATTACTGCGGTTGTAGGTCCTAACGGAAGCGGTAAAAGTAATATTTCCGACGCAGTAAGATGGGTACTCGGCGAACAGTCGAATAAAACTCTTCGCGGAATGAAGATGGAAGACGTCATTTTCAGCGGTACTGCGACCAGAAAGCCTCTTGGCTACGCTGAAGTTACTCTTGTTATAGATAATATGAATCGCCAACTTGAATGTGATTCGGACGAGGTTCTTATTACTCGTCGTTACTACCGTTCGGGAGAAAGCGAATATCGCATAAATAACGCCGGTGTTCGACTTAAGGATATCCACGAACTCTTTATGGATACCGGTCTTGGCCGTGACGGATATTCAATGATTGCCCAGGGTAAAATTGACGATATTATCGGTACAAACAGGTCCTCCGAGCGTCGCGATATTTTCGAAGAGGCGGCGGGGATTTCCCGTTACCGTTACCGTAAATTGGAGGCGGAGCGTAAGCTTAGCGCCGCCGACGACAATTTTTTAAGACTTAAAGACATTTTAGCGGAGCTTGAATCTCGCGTAGGTCCTTTGGAGGAGCAAAGCAAAAAGGCCGAAAAATTCATTGAATTTTCAAAGGAGCAGGAACAGCTTCAAATCGGCGTTTGGCTTAATTCCTTGGCAAGGTATAAAGACGTTTTGCGCGAACAGGATAATAAAATTACTCTTGCCCGCGCTCAATATGACGATATAAACGATAAAACCGCCGAAACCGACCGCGCATTGGAGCGCTTGGCGGAGCGTTCAAGCCAACTTATAGTAAGCATTGACGAGGCTCGCAGAGCGTCTTCCGACGCCGAGGAGCAGGCAACACGCATTGACGGCGACATTGCGGTTAAAAGAAATACGATTGAGCATAACTGTGACACAATTTCCCGTATTGAAAAAGAAATCGAAGGTTTAAAGGCGGGGGATGCGGCCACCTTATCCGATTTGGAACTTAAAAAGAGCCAAATTGAACTTAAAAACGCAGAAATTGAAAAGGTTGACGCCAAATTCACCGAGGTTCAAAGCGAGCTTTTAAATCTTGTAAGTGAAAGCGATAGCTTTTCGCATAAAATTGACGAGCTTAACCGCGAACTTATTATCCTTACCGCTTATACCGCGGAGCTTAAAATCGGTCTTACCACCGCAACATCTTCCGCGGAGGGCATAAAGGCCCGTTCAAACGATATTGATTTAGCAATTAACGAAAAAACCGCGTTGATTGCCGATTGTAAAAAAGAACTTGAAACTCTTGATGACGAGTTAAAAAATTGCGACGAAACGGTTGAAAAATCCACTAATTCAATTAACGGCTGTGAAATGTTGCTTGCTAAACGTCGCGAAAAGTTCGACGCAATTAAAGAAAATATTGATAAGCTTACCCTTGACGAAAGCGAAAAACGTCGCAGAGCTCAAATTATCGAAGATTTAGAGAAAAACATGGAGGGCTTTGCCCATTCGGTAAAAACCGTCATGAATTGTTCTAAACGTAACGAGCTTCGCGGTATTCACGGAACGGTTTACCAACTTTTCAAAGTTGATAACAAACACGCCGTTGCTATTGAAGCGGCTCTTGGTAACGCTTTGCAAAACATTGTTGTTTCAAGCGAAGAGGATGCAAAAACCGCAATCAATTACCTTAAAGCAACAAAGGGCGGCAGAGCTACGTTTTTACCGCTTACCTCGGTTCGTCCGCGCCACTTTAAACATGGCGGCGTAGATAACTGTGACGGTTATATCGGTCTTGCTTCCGAGCTTATTTCGTGCGACAAAAAATATGATGTTGTTGCGTCTTCCTTGCTTGGCGAAATCGTTGTAGCTGAGGACATTGACAGCGCCGTTTCAATCGCACGTAAATACGGTTATAATTTTAAAATTGTTACCCTTGACGGCCAAATTGTAAACTCCGGCGGTTCAATGACCGGCGGCTCGTTATCCAAAAATGCGGGAATTTTAAGCCGTTCGGGCGAAATTGAAAAGCTCCGTAATCAGGCGGATAAAATTGGCGCAGAAATAGTTTCCGAAAACGAACGTCTTAAATCGGCAAAAGAGGCTATTGCCGCTCTTGAAGGCGAGCTTTTATCCTCAAAGGGCGAGTTAACAACCGCAAACGAGGATAAAATACGCGTTTTAGGCGAAATTAAGCGTTTTTCCGAGCAAATTTCGGCGTACAATAATGATATTGCCAAGCTTGAAAGTGAAAAGAAACAGCTTAACGAACGAGCAGAGGCTTTGGCTTTATCGGAAAAGGAAACAAACGATAAAATTTGCCAAAACGAAAGCAAGGCGGATGAGCTTAATAAACAGCTTATCTCCCTTACCGGAGGCAGAGATACAACCTCTAAGCAACGCGAGGCTCTTAGCGCAAAGGCGGCCGATATTTCGGCACAGTCATTTACGCTTAAGAAAGAGGTTGAGCTTCTTAGCGCCGCCGTGCTTGAGCTTAACGCACGTATAAACGGTCAATCGGAAAAAGCCGACGAGCTTTTACTTGAAATTGAAAATATTACAAAGCAAAACGCAAATATTGAAGTTATCATTTCCGATTTGGCCGACCAATCGGCTAAACTGCGTGAACGCGCACAGATGTCGATTTTGTCGATTGAAAACTATAACACTGAACGCGACGATGTTGAAAAGCAAATCAACGATTTGCGCCAAAGCGAACGCGAAAGACTTGGCGACAGAGAACGTCTTAGCGGCGAGCTTGCCCGTCTTGAAGAACGCAAATCGGCCATGGTACGCGACTATGACGATACTATTCGTAAGCTTTACGACGAATACGGCTTAACAAGAACCGAAGCCGAAGAAAAGGGAATAGTCATTGATGATATTTCGGCCGCAAATAAACGACTTTCCGAGCTTAAAGGTAAAATTAAGTCACTGGGAAGCGTCAACTTATCGGCGATTGAGGAATACAAAGAGGTTAGCGAAAGATACGAATTTTTATCGGCTCAGCTTGCTGACGTTGAAAAATCACGAAGCGAGCTTAATAAGCTTATTAACCAGCTTACCGGTCAAATGCAAACCTTGTTTATAAGCCGATTTGATGAAATTAATAAGTATTTCTCGAAGGTGTTTGCCGAACTTTTCGGAGGCGGAAACGCCGAGCTCAAGCTTAGCGATCCCGACAACGTTCTTGAATCGGGAATCGAAATTATTGTTCAGCCTCCCGGTAAAAATATTTCAATTATCGAACAGCTTTCCGGCGGAGAAAAAGCGCTTATCGCTATTTCAATTTACTTCGCAATTATGAAGGTTAATCCGCCGCCATTCTGTATTCTTGACGAGGTTGACGCCGCGCTTGACGACGTTAACGTTACGCGTTTTGCGGGTTATTTGCGCCGCATGACCGACGCAACCCAGTACATTGTTGTTACCCATAGACGAGGAACAATGGAAGAGGCCGATATGCTTTACGGCGTAACAATGCAAGAAAAGGGAATTACAAAGCTGCTTGAACTTAATGTAACTCAAATTGAGCAGCAAATGAACTTAGATAGATAGGAGTAAAAATGGGCTTTTTCAAAAAAATAAGCGACGGACTAAAGAAAACAAGAGACTCTTTTATGGGCGCTTTGACGGGCCTTGTAAACAGTTTTACAAAAATCGACGAAGAGCTTTTTGAGGAGCTTGAAGAAATTCTTATTATGTCCGACATAGGCGTAAATACGGCAAGCAAAATATGTGACGAATTACGCTCAAGAATTAAAAGAGACGGCGTTACTGACCCCGCGTTAATAAAAGGCATGCTTAAAGAAATAGTTGTCGAAATGGTAGAGGGCGACGTTGAACTTAAAATTAACACAAAGCCGTCAATTATTATTGTAATAGGTGTTAACGGCGCCGGCAAAACAACAACAATAGGTAAGCTTGCATTACAGCTTAAAAATCAAGGTAAGAGCATTGTTCTTGGTGCCGCCGATACTTTCCGCGCCGCCGCTATCGACCAACTTGGCGTCTGGGCCGACCGTGCAGGGGTGCCTATGATTAGCAACGCCGAAGGCTCCGACCCGGCTTCGGTTGTTTTTGATACAATTGCAACCGCAAAAGCAAGGGACACCGACGTTATTATTTGCGATACCGCAGGCCGACTTCATAACAAGAAAAATCTTATGGACGAACTTGCCAAGATTTTCAGAATTGTTAAACGTGAGTTACCCGATGCGGATATGGAAGCGTTGCTTGTTTTGGACGCAACAACGGGTCAAAACGCGGTTAATCAAGCTAAGGAATTCAGCAACGTTACCGAAATAAGTGGTATTGTGCTTACAAAGCTTGACGGAACGGCAAGAGGCGGCGTAGTTGTAACAATTCAGGACGAACTTAATATTCCGGTAAAATTTATCGGCGTCGGAGAACAGATAGACGATTTACAGCCTTTTGTTCCCGAGGATTTTGCTAACGCTTTGTTTGAAACAGGAGTTTAATTATGGATTTTATTCTTGCTACAAAAAATCCCGATAAATTAAAGGAAATGCAACGCATTTTAATGCCTTTGGGCATAACGGTTAAATGCGAAAAAGATTTTGATTTTCCTTTTGATGACGTTGAGGAAAACGGA
>JAFNUO010000026.1 GCA_017383985.1 Clostridia bacterium
ATCATTACGGCGAAAGCCTCGTTTTCAATTTCTCTGTAATCGGTGCAAGAAGTCATACCGAACAAAATTATCAAAACCATTGAAACCGAAGCCACTTTTTTAATAAAACCTTTTTTCACGGTGCTGCCAATTAATATAAAAATACCTATAAAAAAAAGCAATATAAAGCTATATTTTCTATACCACTGAAGAATATTGTCCTCTATTTTTGTGTTGTCGGGTATTAACGCAATAATTCCTACCAAAACCGCAATCGCTCCCGATAAAACCGCCGACTTTCTTTTTTTAATCGAAAAGGTGTCGTCAATCTGCTTTACCGCCGCCGAAAGATAAATTGCTATAAAACAAATCATACCGATAATAACAATGAAAAGCAGGATAGCCTCAAATCTTTGAAAAAAACCGCCGTTTTCGGCGCCTCTTGCAATGTCGATTATTCCGCTTGTGTTATTTTGGCCGCTTGAATAGGGGAAGGTCAAGTTGTAACAAAGGGTACAAACCGTGTATGCCACAAGCGCCGTAATCGAAGCCGCAACGCCTGATTTTAAAAACTTTTCGGATTTTATTTTATCGGCAAAAATAAGCCCAATTATTATATTATCAACCGCCGAAAGCGTCCAAATACTGCTTTTCAATATGCCCGAGCCGCCGTTACCTAAAACCGGGAATAAATTACCTAATTCAAATTGACCCAAGCCGGAAATAATTACGATTATTATTCCGCCTAAAATCGCAAACACAACAGGGATAGCCGTTTTAGCTACGGCTTTTTCTCCCGCCTTACCGCAATAAAAGCAAACTAGCATAATTACCGCTGCGATTACAAAAGCGGGAGTATAATTATATCCGTATAATTTCATAAGTCGGATACATTCAAAAAGACGCTCTGACATTGAAAAAATAATTATAACCGCAATAATACAATTTACAACCATTCCGAAAAAATCGCCTAAACAGTAATAAACAATTTCGCTAAGCCTTTTATTTTCGTGATTTTTTAAAAATAATGAGGCAAGCGTAATAAAAATAAGCCAAATAACGCAACCGATAATTGACGAAATAAATCCCGACGTGCCGGCGGTAAGCATAAGTGAGTTTAAAGCATAGGTGTAAACGTAAACAAGCGTCCCGACCGACATAACCGAATAAAGCTGAAGTTTACTCATTGCCTTCCTCCATAACTGACCATTTTCTTGAAATATCGGGTTGCTGACGAATACTTTTCGGGCTAAGAATTTTTGAACGAAGCTCTTGTTTCCAAATAGGTCTTTGGAAAACCATGTTTCCGCCTGTCGTTCTTTTGCCCGTCGAGGTAGTGAGCATTGATTCGCCGAATGAAGTTTGCTTTGCAAGCATTGTAATGGCAAGAATAACACCCGCGCCGATACCAAGAAATCCAAGCGTTCCGCCAAGAATGATAAAACCGAATTTGAGTATTCTTATTCCCGATGCTAAATCGTAATCGGGAATAATACCGTTTGCGATGCCCGAAATTGCGACAATAATAAGCGTTACGGGGCTTACGATACCCGCATCAACCGCCGCTTGGCCCAAAATAAGTCCGCCAACTACGCCAATGGCGCTGCCTACGCTGCTCGGTACACGCAACCCCGCTTCACGTACAAGCTCGAAGAATATTTCCATTACGATTAATTCCGCAAGCGACGAAAAGGGGATTTGCCGGCGCGTGTCGGCGATTATTGTCAAAAGCTCGGCGGGAATAAGCTCTCGGTGAAAACAAATTAAAGCGATATATATCCCCGAAAGCATAGTAGATAAAATAAAAGCAAAGGTTCGTATAACTCGCGAAAAGGTACCGTTTTGCCAACGTTGTTGGTTACCCTCGGGCGAATCCAAAAGCACCGACAAGGATATCGGCATAATAAGCGCAAACGGTGTATTGTCGCAAATAATGGCTATTCTTCCCGCGGTAAGATATTCGGCTGTTCGGTCGGGTCGTTCGGTTGAAAGAATTGACGGAAAAAGCGACCAAGTTGAATCTTCAATTAACTGTTCGACCATGCCGGCTCCCGAAATGTAATCGCCTTTGATATTATTAAGTCGGAATTTAACTTCTTTTACAAGCTTATCGTTGGTCAAATCGTCAAGATACATTACGGCGCAGTTACATCCGTTAATACCGCCGACCGAAACAAATTCGGTAATAAGCTTTGGACTTTTTATAATTCGTCTTATTAACGTAATGCTTGTTCTTATGCTTTCGGTGAACCCCTCGTGCGAGCCTTTTATAACCGCCTCGGTTTCGGGCGAAGCAACCGAGCGCTTATCAAAGCTTTTTGTTTCCACAACGGCGCAGCGAAGGTCGCCGTCCGCGTAAACCATTGTGTCGCCTTGCAAAATCGAATTTGCCGCCTTGTCAATGTCGGTTTCTTCGGCAATTTTGTTGTATTCAATTACCTCAATTATGTCATATTTTGTTTTCGGATAAGCCTTTGTCATTATGGCGCGTATAATAAAATCGTTTATGCCGGCTGTGTTTGCCATGCCGTCAATATACGCCAAAAAGCATTTAACTCCCGATGGGCTTTCAAACTCACGAATTATTATATCTTTGTTTTTATCGTAACAAAATTTTTCTTTAATGTAGTTAACATTTTCGCTTATATTTTTACTAAATTTCATGGAAAACACCACCTATGATAGCATTTCCCGTCATATACGGTTTTATTTTTCATATATTTTATTAAAACAAATTTAAGGGAGTAAAATTATGAAAAGAATAACCGAAAAAATTTTAGCCGTTTTGCTTGTAATCCCGCTTTTAATAATAACTGCGTCGGCCGATATGGATATTGCCGAAACAAAAATAGTTACCGAATATATGTCGCCCGATCTTATGAGCGATTTAAGCAACGACGATGAAACGGTTATGACGGCGGCAACGGGAAACATTGAGCTTAACGCAAAATCGGCAATTTTGATTGAACAAAATTCGGGTAAGGTGCTTTTTGAAAAAAGTCCCGATACAAAAATGCCGCCTGCGTCTATAACTAAAATAATGACGTTGCTTTTGGTAATGGAGGCTATTGAGGGAGGCAAATTCGATTATAACTCGGCGGTTACCTGCTCCGAACATTCCTCGTCAATGGGTGGGTCACAAATATGGCTTGAGGTAGGGGAAACGATGACGGTTGACGAGCTTTTAAGAGCGTCGGCAATCGGCTCAGCTAACGACGCTACCTGCGCCTTAGGTGAGCATATTTCGGGAAGCGAAGAGGGATTTGTTGCCCTTATGAACGAAAAAGCGAAAAGCCTTGGCATGACAAATACTACCTTTAAAAACTGTACGGGACTTGACGCCGAGGGCCATCTTACTACGGCAAGAGATATTGCCACTATGTCAAGAGAATTGCTTAAACATAAAGATATTACTAAATATACAACCGTTTGGATGGACTCGCTAAGAAATGGCCAAACCGAGCTTGTGAATACCAACAAACTTGTGCGATTTTATGACGGCGCAACGGGACTGAAAACGGGTACAACCAACGGAGCGGGTTGTTGCCTATCGGCAAGCGCAACCCGTGACGGTCTAAGCCTTGTTGCCGTTGTGCTCGGCTGTGACAACAGCAATAACCGCTTCGCCGATGCAAAGAAACTGCTTAATTACGGCTTTGCAAATTACGGAAATGCCAATGTAAAAATTGACCGCGATGAGTTGCCCGATTTGCCCGTTACAAAGGGCACCGAAACTTCGGTTACGCTTACTTCCGATAACAGCGTTTCTTTTCTTGTAACAAAAGGCAAGGAGGGCGATATTCAAAAATCCTTTGACCTTCCCGAAACGCTTGAAGCTCCCGTAAAAGCGGGCGACACCGTCGGAACAATTACCTTTACGCTTGACGGAAAAACGCTTGGCCAGTTGCCCGTTGTTACGTCTAACGCCGTTAGCCGAATGACCTTTTCAAAAGGCGTAGGAAGAATACTTAAAGCGCTGTTTTTAAGATAAAAAAATAACCTCGCAAGATAATTTCTTGCGAGGTTAAAAATCTTTATTAATTATTCTTTACCGCATTCGCCGTCGTGACAACATTCGTGGATTTCGCCAACGATAGGAGTCGGGTCAATGCCCTGACGGGTGTAGTAATCGGCAATGGCGGCTTTAATCGATTGCTCGGCAAGTACCGAACAATGGATTTTATGAGCGGGAAGTCCGCCCAAAGCTTCAACAACCGCCTTGTTAGAAAGCTGTAAAGCCTCTTCAATTGTGTGACCCTTAATCATTTCGGTGGCAATTGAGCTGGTAGCAATTGCGGAGCCGCAACCGTAGGTTTTGAACTTTACGTCGGTAATAACGTTGTCCTTAACCTTGATATACATTTTCATGATATCTCCGCATTTTGCGTTGCCAACTTCGCCTATACCGTCGGCGTCGGCGATTTCGCCTACGTTACGCGGATTTGTAAAATGGTCCATAACAAGCTCTGTATACATGTTTATTCACCTTTTTCTTCTTTCTTAATTCTTTCCCAAAGCGGAGACATAGCACGGAGCTTGTCGATAATTAGGGGAAGTACGTTCAGTATATGGTCAACGTCCTCTGTCGTGTTTTCGTCGGAGAAGGAAACACGTAATGAGCCGTGAGCAATTTCGTGTGGAAGTCCAATAGAAAGCAATACGTGGCTCGGGTCAAGCGAACCGGAAGTGCAAGCGGAGCCCGATGAAGCACAAATTCCGCTATGGTCAAGCCAAAGCAGTAAGCTTTCGCCTTCTATGCCTTCAAAGCAAAGGTTTGCGCTTCCTGCAAGTCGCTTTTCGCGGTCGCCGTTAAGACGCGAACGTTCTATTTTAAGAGCCCCGTCGATAAATCGGTCGCGCAAAGCCTTTAATTTTTCGCATCTTGCGTTAATATCGCTTACGGCGTCGGTAATTGCAACTCCAAGGCCTACTATACCGGCCGTGTTTTCGGTTCCGGCGCGTTTGCTTCGTTCCTGAGCGCCGCCGTTAATAAGGGTTTCAATCCTTATTCCGTTTCGGCAATAAAGAGCGCCTACGCCTTTCGGTCCGTGAATTTTATGCGCCGAAAGGGAAAGGAGATCGATTTTCATATCTTCAACGTTGATTTCAACGTTTCCTACCGCCTGAACGGCGTCGGTATGGAACAAAATACCCTTTTCGCGACAAAACTCGCCGATTTCGGCAATAGGTTGAATTGTACCTATTTCGTTGTTTGCGAACATAACGGTAACAAGCGCGGTATCTTCTCTTACCGCGGCTTTAAGCTCGTCTATACGAACTAAGCCGTCCTCGTGAACGTCGAGTAAAGTGATTTCGAAACCTTCTTTTTTAAGCGCGTCAAGAGTATGAAGAACGGCATGGTGTTCAAACTTAGTTGAGACAATATGTTTCTTGCCTTTTTTGGCCATTTCGTGAGCAGCGCCCTTAATAGCCCAGTTGTCGGCTTCGCTACCGCCGGAAGTAAAATATATTTCGTTGTCCTTTTTGGCGCCAAGAGCAACCGCTACCTTGTGACGAGCCTCGTCAATGGCGGCGCGGGCTTGCTGACCAAGAGCGTAAAGGCTGGACGGGTTACCGTAGCCTTCGGTAAAATAGGGGAGCATGGCGTCAAGAACATTTTTAGAAATTTTAGTTGTAGCCGAGTTATCGGCATAAACAAATCTGTGCAAAATTTACACCGTCCTTTTAATTTCAAACATTTCTATTATATTACTTACTTTTTCGCATTTCAACCGTATATATAAAAATATTTTCGTATATTCTCGCTTTTATTTAAATTTTTGCGAGCATTCAACCGCCATTTTGTCACATCTTTCGTTTTCGTCGTGACCTGCATGACCCTTAATCCAGTTAAAATTGACCTTATGTTCATCAAGCAGCGCAAGCAATTTTTCCCATAAATCTATGTTAAGAGCGGGCTTTTTATCGGCCTTTTTCCAGCCGTTTGCTTTCCAGGAATAAACCCATTTTTTTAAAACGGCGTCGCAAACATATTTTGAGTCGGTGTATAATTCAACCTCACACGGCTCTTTAAGCGCAGAAAGTCCCTTAATAACCGCCGTTAACTCCATGCGGTTGTTGGTTGTGTCGGCCTCGCCGCCGCAAAGCTCTTTTTCGGTTTTTCCGTAACGGAGTATTGTGCCCCAGCCTCCCGGGCCGGGATTTCCCGAACAGGCTCCGTCGGTAAACATTTCAATTTTTTTCATTTTATATTCTCCATATTAAATTCGGTGGCCGTTTTGTGCAAAAAATCGTAAAATTTGTTAAGCGATTTATAATCCTTTTTAAGCAAAGCCAAAAGCTCCTCCGGCTGATTTAAAAGTTCAATTCCTTCATGTCGTTTTATAACAAAAATCTCTTTTAAATCGTACCATTTTTTAAGCTCGCCGTCTATTCCTGCGGCGTCGGCTTTTGATTTTTTATAGCTGTCCGCCCAAATTTTAAATTTATTTTTTTTAAACGTCTTGGTTGCCTCTAAAAAAGCGTCGCCGTTTTCCGTGAGCTTTTTGCGGTAATATTCCATAAAAGAGGGCGTAGAACTTATAACGCCGCAACCGTATTCAAAACCGCTTTGTCTTATTTCAAGCCACATTGACGTGGTCGGAAGTTGATTTTTTGCGTGGCGGAACATTACCCAAAGGTTTTCTCGATAAAGCGACTTGTCGTGTGTATAACGTGTGTCGCGTCTTACCCTTGAAACGCATCTTACGGGGTCAAGTATCATTTCAGGGTTAATTTTAACCATGGTTGGAGCAAGGTCGGCTACCAACTTGCGCAAAGGTACAATAACGCCTTCTTTGATAGCTTCTTTGTTTTCTTCGTAAAAAGCCTTATCGTCATTAAAACGGTTTATCGCTAATAAAAACATAGCGTCGCTTGTAATTCCGTTAAAATTCATTTTTTATTCGTTCTCCTTACAAACTTTAAAACATAGTTCGTATAGTTGCTCTAAACTTGACAACTGGCCACATTCTCTGCGGTAGGCGGCGGCGCCCTTAATGCCTTTCATGTACCAAGCGGCGTGCTTGCGCATTTCGCGCATTGCATTGTGCTCGCCTTTGTCCTCAACGGTCATCTGCGATTGGCGTATAAGTACCCTCATGCGTTCGCTTATCGGCGGCTCGGGTACGGTAATGCCCTCGTACATCCAGGCGTTAATTTGTCTGAATATCCATGGCGCACCCATGGCGCCCCTGCCTACCATTACGAAATCGCAACCGGTGTATTCGTACATGTTTGAGGCGTCTTTTGCCGTTTCAATGTCGCCGTTGCCTACTACGGGTATACTTACCGCGTTTTTAACTTCTTTTATTATGTCCAAGTTTACCGACGGTGCATACATTTGTTGTCTTGTTCTTCCGTGAACGGTTATAATTTTTGCTCCTGCGTTTTCGCTTCGCTTTGCTATTTCTACCGCATTAATGCTATTTTCGTCCCAACCCGAGCGGATTTTAACCGTAACCGGTATTTCTACCGCGTTAACTACCGCTTTTACAATGCTTTCGGCCAACTTTGGGTCTTTCATAAGAGCGGCGCCGCCGCCGTTTCCGGCAACCTTAGGTGCGGGACAGCCCATGTTTATATCAATAAAATCGGGACAAAACTGCATACCTTTAACGGCGGCCTCGGCCATTGTTTGCGGGTCGCTTCCAAAAAGCTGTAACCCTACGGGGCGTTCGTTTTCGGTCAAGTTCATCATGCCGAGCGATTTTTTATCGTTAAGACTGACCGCCTTTGAACTAATAAGCTCGCTGACGGTATAAGCGGCGCCGAATTCACGGCAAAGTCGTCTGAAACTGCGGTCGGCAACCCCGGCCATAGGCGCAAGAGCGGCGTATCCGTCGGTTTCAAAGCTTCCGATTTTCATTAAATATCCCTCATTAAATAAAATTCACTTTATTTTATCATAAATCAAAGAAAATTTCAAAATAAATATGTAAGTTATGAAAATTTGTGTTATAATGAATTTAATAGATGCTTAAGGAGGCAAAAATATGGAACAGGAACAGAAAAAAAGTATAAACTATAAAAAGTATCTTTACGCCTTTTTAGTTATAGCGGCGGCCATTGTACTGTTTTTTGTCCTAATGTATATGGGTCAGATTATAAATACGTTCCAATCGGTTGTTTCTGTTTTGTCGCCGATATTATGGGGCCTTGTTATGGCCTACGTGCTTAATCCGGTCATGAAATTTTTAGAAAAGCTGTTTAAAAAACCGTTTTCAAAAATAATAAAAAAAGAAACCGTTTGTTTTAAAGTTAACCGTGCCGTAAGCCTGTTTTTAACTATGTCGTTTTTCCTTGCGGTTATTGTTTTTCTCGGCTACATGGTTATACCGGAGCTTTATAAAAGCATATCCAACCTTGTTGTAACCCTCCCCGGGGAAATAAGTGCTCTTTCCGAAAAGATTCTTGTTTTAGCGAAAGATTATATGGGCGTTGACGATTTAGTAAAAACGGCAACCGACTTTTTAAGCAACTGGGTTAATACCGACCTTGCCGCAACGGTTAACCGTTGGGCGCCTATGGTAGCTTCGGGCGTAATGAATGCCTTTGGCTTTATTGCCAATTTCTTTATCGGATTTGTGGTTTGTATTTATTTTCTTTACCGTAAAGAGCATTTTATC